>DIDE01000042.1 GCA_002417975.1 Eggerthellaceae bacterium UBA5808 | reverse complement strand
ATTTTCATCGTGGCACCACGGTAACGGTCGGTGCTATGTTTTCGGCAAAGCATTCATACTGTATGACAAATCGGTTGGTATCAGCTGTGAGTCCATAGTTGGTTTGCAAATATGACAACGAAAGAGGATATGCTCCCTCAATAGCACAGCATTGCGCTGCACTATGGACGATGGTTGCACGAAGTGTTTCGGCTTCTTGTTGGCGTATGGCACTCTGAGCGGATCCTAAAAAGAGGAGTCCAATGCCTAGGACGCATATGAGAACAATCACGAGTGTGATTGTCGTATGTTGGCGTGTTGGCTGCAGAGGTTTCATGGCTATCAGATCGATCCGAGAATTCCGATAAGGGGCAGCATGATTGATAAGAGCGTAATGCCAATAGTTACGGTTAAGAAAATCGCGAGTAACGGTTTTACCGTGTCAATAGTGGTATCCATACGGGTGAGTGCTGCGTCAAAGAAAACAGTATTGACATAGGAAACGACCTCATCAAGCTGTCCTGTTTTGCTGCCAGTTGTTAGCATACGCGCATGCATTGGATCACATATACCGTTATCCGCAAGGAGCTTGCCAATGTCGTTGGTGTGGGCTGGGTCTTGCATATGAGCGACGACCGTATTGAGACGCTTGCGGAGTGGCGCATAATGAACCAATTCTGTTGCTTGTGCAATGGTGCGGTCAATCGGCTCGCCGATCGTAATCAATGACGAGAAGGCGGACATGAAACGGCAGACTGCCATTGAATAGACTGACTCGCGGGCAAATGGCACATGAGAAAATATGCGTTCGATGGATGAGAACGAACGATTTGGTGAACTCATAACAGCGACTATGGTTGTTCCGATAAGGCAGAGTATAGAGATAACAAATGCAATCCATCCAATAGCAAATGAGCCAGTTGCGAACATTTGAGGTCCTGAGGCTAACCCTCCCGTTATCGTCTGGTAGGCACGTGCAAAAATTGGCAGAATGACGGAGACGATAAAGAGTAGTAGCACTGATATGATCGCAAAGATTATGACGGGATATCGTATGGTGCTATGAAGGCGCATAAGCAGATGATGCTCTTCGTCATAATAGCGTGAAAGAGATGCCATTGTTGTATCGAGATGGCCTGATCGCTCGCCCATGTGTGTCATTTCGACGGCGAAACGGGGGAATTGATCGGTTGCTTCCATGGCTTCAGCGAATGGAGTACCTTGGGTCAGCTTACGATACATACAGGTGCATGCTTCATGAATGAGGCTATCATCGACGGTATCTTCAAGGAGCGAAATTGCCTCTTCGCTCGGAATGCCAGCTGATAGCATCATTGCAATATTGCCGCAGAACGTGCTGACTTGGGCACCATTGAGAGTATGAGCAGTCATTTAATATATCCCTTCATCCATACGGCTAGTATATATAGCGATCCGTGTAAGCGGAATCATCATCTGCGTAACCTCCCTCTCCGCTGGCGGCAAATGTCGGATCAGCGCGTCCCCATGTTTGACTCGGAGCGCTGATATAAATTGATTTCCAGACGCCGTCAATATAGATCATATTCCAAGCATGATAAATACTATCGGGGGCGACATATCCTGTAATTATTTTACAAGGAATACCTTGGCTGCGAAGCATAGCGGCCATGAGTGATGCGTAGTCAAAACAAATGCCGCTTTTATCCTGAAGTGTCTGATCAGGATTGGGAATATATCCAGTTGCTTGTGCGACGTTGCCCGCTTTTGAGTAGTCGTAGGTGATGGTGTCACGAACATAGGCATAGATGCGATCGTATGCGTCACTTTCACTTTGCGCATCGCTGCAAAGTTTTGTTGCTTCAGCTACGCATGCGCTCGATTGACTGTATGAGCAGAATACGTTGGGACGTGTATACGGGGCAGTTTCCGATGAGAGCGTAACGTCTACGGATGTCGAAAAGAGTTCAATATATTTGTTGCCACTCGTATTTTGCATAATGCGAAACGTGTATGTTCCGTTTCCCATATTAAGGGGGTATATGGTAGCTGTTCCGTCATTAGGAAGGTCGTAGTTATAGCTTTCGGTATCGTGAACGACTTGCAGTTTAAGCCGGCTGCTTTCGGTGGCACATGCGCCTATATATCCGTCAGATGTGCACGAGACATCTATTGCGCACGTTCCATTACCTATTGCGGCGTCTGCGTGGTAAGAAGAGGAATTGTAAACGGGATGAAAAGCAGTTGGGGACTCACTACTCGAGGAGGAATTTTGGTTGTTAGATGACGTACTTCCTGTTGACGATGCACTGCATCCACTCAAGAGACAACATGATATGCATATCGTAAGGCCTATCATCCCGATGATGGCTATACGACGCATGCATTTCACCTTCATTCCGGTCGGTCTCTATAACATTGTGCCCCGTCAGGAGCTCAACGTAGGTACGTGGATGTGCGGTGGTGTGATGGGAACAATGAAATGATGTATTGCGTTCGTTTGCCCCCGTCATCTTCTTGCTAATTATAGCGCGATACCGATTGCTCGCGGTGAATGTGTATAACCGAAAAAAGTGCAGATCACGGTTATTTTACGCGACCTTGATAATCGTCGAATGAAAACTTAATAAGGCAACGTCATGATAGAGGTTATATGAATTGCTATCGGCAAAGAAAGACGTACCTATGGTAAACGTGGCGATGGGGGCAGAACGTGTCAAATGACGCGCAGGTAGGTAGCGAAGGATTGACGCTGCCGGATCGTGGGATGACAGCAACGCTTGGCATAACAGATCCGTTGATATGTGATCGTGGAACGACGGCGATAACTGAGGTGAAAGCACCGTCGATCGCAGCAACTTCAGTACCGTGGTATGTCCCGAGTAAGCCTCCTACTGGTACGCACACTGGGAATAAAGTACGTATGCGATCTAATACGCTGCCTGCAGAAACGAAGATGGAAGTCTCGAATCTCAATTTATTTTATGGGGAGTCACAAGCGCTCCATTCGGTTTCATTGCGGATCCCCGAGCATCGAGTAACAGCTCTTATCGGGCCTTCGGGATGTGGCAAATCGACCTTTTTGCGTACGTTGAATCGGATGAACGATTTTATTCCTACGTGCCGCGTGGATGGATATGCGTCACTCGATGGACGTGATATCTATGGTGATGGTATTGATCCTTCGGTGTTGCGTTTACGCGTTGGCATGGTATTTCAGCGCCCGAATCCGTTCCCTTTTAGTATTTATGATAATATTGCCTATGGCCCGCGTATGCATGGGGTTCGTAAGCAATCTGAGCTTAATGACATTGTTGAATTAGGCTTGCGCGAAGCTGCTGTTTGGGACGAATTCAAGGATCGTCTGCATGATAGCGCGTTAGGCTTATCGGGCGGTCAACAACAGCGTTTATGCATTGCGCGTGCGCTTGCTGTTCATCCGGAGGTACTGTTGATGGATGAGGCGACGAGTGCTCTTGATCCTGTATCAACAGCGCATATCGAAGATCTCATACTTAGATTGCGCGATCATTTAACCATTGTGGTGGTAACTCATAATATGTTGCAGGCCGTACGTATTTCACAACAGACAGCGTTCTTTCTTATGGGAGCGATGGTCGAATCTGGCTCGACGGATGAATTATTTTCTGCACCTCAGGATCCGCGCACTGCCGATTATGTGGCAGGTCATTTTGGGTAATGAATGTCATTTAGAATGACAAATAACGGTTGCCCTGCGGCATCTATTTTGTTGCTTCGTGCCATTATACAGTGCTAACGTTCGTGTCCTTTAAAACAGATCGAATATCTGGCGAAGCAGTAGGATAAAATAAAGCTGTAAGTGACTATGATGCTACAGTAATTTGGCAGGATACATGCAGGTGCGTTCACCCGTTGCGATGCCAAGTGTTTGTACAGGATTGAAAATGCGTGCAGGTTAAGAGAGGCAGACATGCGGCGCTCTCCAAAAATGACACATGAATGGGAATAGATACTCATGATTTACTATGTCGAAGATGATGCGAATATTCGCGAACTTGCTCTCTATGCGTTGCGTCAATCGGGGCTTGAAGCACGAGGTTTTGGCACAGCATCTGATTTTAGTGCGGCTCTACGGGTTCGCATGCCGCAGGTAATTTTGCTTGATATCATGCTACCCGAGATGGATGGACTGCAAATTCTTAAACGTTTACGTGCTGATCCGTCAACAACTTCTATCCCTGTCATGATGATCACGGCAAAAGGAAGCGAATATGACACGGTAAGTGGATTAGACGCTGGTGCCGATGATTACCTTGCTAAACCTTTTGGCATGATGGAACTAGTAAGCCGTGTTAACGCATTAATACGTCGTGCTGGTATGCCAGCAGCTCAAGAGCGTGCAGCTCTTATCTGCGGAGATATCGTTCTTTCGCCTGATGCTCATACGGCTCAGATTCATGATGTATCTCTTTCGTTGACGTTGAAAGAGTTCGATTTACTCCGTGAACTTATGGAACATGCTGGGTGTGTGTTGACGCGTGATCAGCTTTTACAAGATGTTTGGTCTATCTCGTATGCGGGCGGTACACGAACGGTTGATGTACATATCCAGACTTTGCGAAGCAAACTTGATGAAGCGTATACAGGCGGGGGAGATGCTATTAGAACTGTTCGCGGTGTCGGTTATCGTATGGGGGATGGCATACGATGAGTTTAACGCGGACGATCTATAAAACCGTTCTCGCTTTTTCTTTAGCACTTGTTGCTGTGTTTACGCTTGCTCTTGGCGCGATTCTTTATCATACCTATGAGCAGGATGCGCAGAATACGCTTATACAACGAACGCATGATGTTGCTAATCAGCTTCGTATTCCCGATGATCAACGATTGGATCTTTTGCAGGAACAGATTATTCCAACAGCGCGTATCACCCTTATCGCGTCAGATGGAACTGTTCGCTACGATAGTCAGATAGCCGCAGCTGATCTGCCTAATCATTCGGAACGTCCCGAAATTCGTGCTGCGATTGAAGCGGGAGATGCAGTAAGCAATCGTTATTCTGATACGCTTAAAACTGACACATTGTATGCGGCGGTACGACTCGATGATGGCTCTGTCGTACGCTTGGCCCAAACGCGTCATTCACTCTTTTCATTCATGATGGATCTGAGCCTTCCGCTCATTCTTCTTCTTGGCATTGTTGCACTACTCTGCTTATTCCTGACTAAATGGCTAACGCGTCGAATTATGCGTCCAATCGAAGATATTGATCTTAACCATCCGCAGAGCAATGTGCTCTATGAAGAAATGACGCCGCTTTTAACGCGCATCGATGATCAACAGAAACGTATGCGTGTCCAGAACCAGGAACTTGCTCACGCCGAAACTATGAGGCGTGATTTCTCTGCAAATGTAAGTCACGAAATGAAAACGCCACTGACAGTTATTTCGGGATATGCCGAACTTCTTAAAGAAGATATGGTGCGTATTGAGGATCGTCGTCGCTGTGCAGGGATGATTTACGACGAGGCACAACGCATGAGAGCGTTGATTGATGATGTTCTTACAT
This sequence comes from Eggerthellaceae bacterium UBA5808, assembly GCA_002417975.1. Lineage (GTDB taxonomy): Bacteria > Actinomycetota > Coriobacteriia > Coriobacteriales > Eggerthellaceae > UBA5808. The sequence continues at coordinate 44,972 of DIDE01000042.1, read as the reverse complement.
TGTCTCGAATCGAAGAAGCTGTTGATGCAGTGAGCAACGATATTCCCATCGATATTCGAGCGATTGCTCGTACCGAAGTGGCACGCCTTACATCTTGTGCCGCTGATTGTCGCGTGCGATTGGTTATAACAGCAGACACTTCCGGTGTTTGCCAGCAAGACAATGGTGTTTCTAGCATGAAAGGCGTGTCGGCTGAGCAGACAGCACCCGTGCGTTTGATGGGAACGCAATCGCTATGTGCTCAAATGATGCATAATCTTGTAGAAAATGGGATTCGTTATAACCATAGTGGCGGCACGGTACGTGTATCAATCGTGCGTACAAAGAATGGCTGTTGCAAGATCGCCGTGGGCGATACGGGGATGGGAATCGAGCCCGATCAGTATGACAAAATATTCGAACGGTTCTATCGCGTTGATACATCTCATTCAAAAGAGACGGGCGGAACCGGACTTGGATTAGCAATTGTTAAGCATGCTGTTAAACGGCAGGGTGGTTCTATCCAGATATTTTCACGGGTAGAGCGAGGCACAGTGTTTGTGCTGACATTTCCTTCGCTCGACGATCGTCGGCGTGTACTTCAATCAGCTTCGCCCCCGTCCAAGGATGAACCCACCTCTATAGGTGGGTGCTCGCAATGAAGATCCTGGCTTTCGCATCAACAGACGCGAATCCCCATTTGCTCCATAATGTAGAGCTCCCTCGTTGTTTGCATCGGTCCATCGCAGTTGTGGATCAGAGGCGAAGCCTGCTTAGAGTATACGAATAAAAGTGGGTAAAAGAAAAGACTTGACTATGCGTACCTGATAGTTTTTTTATGCATCGACAACCATTAGGTTTAATGAAAAACAGTGTGTGCTAAGTCTGATCAATACATGTACCTTGTCAATGGCGTATGAGCGATCATGGGCAGTCGTGACAAACTGTTTTATGCGCTTCAAGCATATTAGTAACGTGCTGATCGATCGTTGCGTCGTTGTGTTACAGTGCGTCTATGGACAATCTTTTTAGCGAAATAGAATCAACAGCACGCCATAACGTTGCGCCGCTTGCGGTACGCATGCGCCCTCGTACGCTCGATGAGCTTTATGGACAAGAAGAAGCTATTGGGTCGGGGAGCTGGCTGCGTGCAGCGATTGAGCACGATCGCGTATCGAGCGTGATCCTATATGGTCCAGCTGGAACAGGTAAGACGTCAATCGCTCATATCATAGCTGAGTCAACCAAAGCGACATTTGTCGAAGTGTCCGCTGTTGGCGGCACGGTTGCCGACTTGCGTAGAGAAATCACGGCGGCAGAAAAACGACTTACCTTGCAAAGTCTGCGTACTATTTTGTTTGTTGACGAAATTCATCGTTTTAATCGTAACCAGCAGGATGCTCTGCTTCATGCGGTCGAAGATCGAATTGTCGTACTTGTAGGCGCTACGACAGAAAATCCATTCTTTGAGGTTAATGCTGCGTTGCTCTCACGCAGTCGTGTTGTTATGCTTCATGCGCTATCGGACGAGGATATTGCATCGATGGTTGATGCTGCTTTAAAGGATGAGCGTGGATTTGGCGGAACGTATCGGATCGAAGATGCTGCTCGTAGTGCTATTGTCACGCTGTCGGGTGGCGATGGCCGCAATGCTTTAACGACGCTTGAGCTTGCTGCAACGTTGATTGATCCTGGCACGGTCGATAACCCTGCAGTGATAACGGAGGATCTTGTAACAACGGCAACGCCGTCACGTAATTTGCCCTATGACAAAAATAAAGACATGCACTACGACATCATATCTGCCTTTATTAAGTCGATGCGCGGATCAGATCCAAATGCTGCACTGTATTGGTTAGCTCGAATGATTGATGGTGGTGAAGATCCTCGTTTTATCGCGCGACGCATGATGATCGCTGCTTCGGAGGATGTGGGTAATGCTGATCCTCAGGCGCTAACGATTGCAGCTGCTGCATTTAAGTCGGCGGAGGTTATTGGTTATCCAGAATGTCGCATTAATCTTGCTCAGGCAGCAACCTATATAGCTCTTGCGCCAAAATCGCATGCGGTCGAAGCAGGCATTGACGCTGCGCTTGATGAGGTGCGCCATGGTCCCGCTCGTGCCGTTCCTGACCATCTACGTGATCGGCATCGACCAGGGTCAGAAACGTATGGCACCTATTTATATCCGCATGATTATCCGAGCGGTTGGGTTAAACAGCAGTACCTTCCTGATGGTCTTGAAGGTGCTCGATTTTACGAGTCTTCTGAGCGTGGATGGGAAGCTTATCGCGTGAATGCCGTGAAACGTGATCGTGGTGAGGGCTTGACGTGATAGAATCCAGTCATAACAAGAATGACTTTCAATGCAAAGCAATTGTATGCGGAGAGAGCCCATTGTAGAGATGAAACAGTAGAAGGGATCCGTGCATGGATAGTTCCGTTCTTTCCAATATCGTGTTGCCGATTGTTATTGTATGTGCCATTGTCGCATTGATTTGGCTGCTCATCGAAACAGTGATGACGGTAAGAAAAACGCGTAATACCGTCGAGGAATTACAAAAGCAGCTTACGCCAACGCTTGATCATGTGGAGCAACTTACTAATGATCTTCAGCCAGCGATTAAAAAGGTTGATCCACTTGTCGACCGTATCTCATTGACTGTTGATGCAGCAAATCTTGAATTAATGCGTGTCGACCAGATTCTTGAAGACGTCGGAGATGTTACTGATTCTGTTTCTGGTGCAACCGATGCGATTAGCAATGCAGCGTCTGCTCCAGCAAAATTGGTGGAATCGGTGTCGGGCAAAGTTCATTCGCTGATAGGCGGAAAGCATGCAAGCGAGGAATCTCAGCTCTTGGCTGCACGTCAAAACGAAAAAGAACGCTCTGCTCGGAGTTCTCGAGAGGCATCTCATCCGCGTGAACAGTCACACGTGACCAAGGAAGATGCGGTAAAGGATGTATCTGCTCAGCTTAAAAGTGTAATTTCGTCAGTAAAACCTACCGAGGATGCACCGCATACAACTGAGGATTCCCATACGCCGGCACATTCTGACGCATCGTATTACACGTATCGAAATGATTCTGATGCAGCTTCTTCTCATCCTGCTCCTCAAGATTCGGTATTTAATCATGCGCAGATGAAACCGCGTCATGCTTCGGGATCTTCCCATGCAGACGGATCGATCTACGCAACGCGTCGCTATGCTGATCATCAGCATACGACTGATATCAAGGATAATTCCGAAGATCGATCGGCTGAGTAATGCCTAAGCAGTCTCAACGGACTTCTTCTACATCGGCTGATGATGATGCACTTCGGCGGTCAACGAAAGTAGCTGTTTGGAAACGCCGTGCGCTCACGACATGGACGCTTATTGGTGCTGCTATTCTGATATACGTTTTGGGCATTGTCATGCATATCCTTGCTGTGCCTGTAGGTATTTTGATTTGGACATGCATTATTGTTTTTGTTCTTCGGTCACCCGTGAATGCGATGGAGCGCCGAGGGATTTCGCGTTTTGCTGGGACCGCAATTGCCTATGTGGGCATGGTAATTGTTATGCTTCTCATCATTCTTCTTATGTCCTCGCCAATTTTTGGTATTGGCGATCAGTTCCAGGATCTTGTGGCAAACTTACCTTCGCTGTTTCAACAGATTTCTGATTATGTTCATAGTCTGATGGATCAGTATCAATCCATTTTGCAGAATTCGACAGTCCAAGGCTGGATTACGAGTGCAACGGATTCGGCAAGCGAAGCAGTGGGAAATGCTGCGCGTGCAGGAGCGAACAATATCGTTGATATGGGCAGTGCGATTGCTAATACAGGAATGGTCATTGGTTTTGCTCTTGTTGTTGCCTTTTGGATTCTTATGGAGCTCCCTGCTATCGGGCGTGAAACAAAACGCCTCATTCCTGAGCGTAACAAAGAGGATGCTCGTTTTCTTCACGTAACATTTACGCGGATTATGGGTGGGTATATACGTGGCACACTTATTCAATGCTTTGTTATTGCGGTGGGTTGCACGATTGCCTTTGGTATTTTAGGCATTCCAAACTCAATTGCTTTTGGCATTATATGCGGACTGCTGAACATTATCCCTATTGTGGGTCCATGGCTTGGTGGAGCTGCTGCTGCATTTGCAGCAATTTTTGTAAGCCCGTGGATTGCATTATTTGCCTTAGTGATAACGATTGCAATTCAGCAGTTTGTATACACGTTTGTTTCTCCTAAGATTATGGCTGATTCAGTTGATGTCCATCCAGCTCTTGTCATTATTGCAATGATGATTGGTGCAGCTGTTGGTGGTGCGATGAGTGGTTTTGTTGGCAGCTTAGTCGGCATGCTTCTATCGATTCCTGCGGCAGCAGTGGGTAAGGCTCTCTTTGTATACTACTTTGAAAAGAAGACGGGACGTCATCTTGTGGCGACCGACGGTGTTTTCTTTAAAGGTGTTCCAAATCAAAGTGACGTGCCTGATCCTGCTAAGGATGCAATATCGCCGCATCCCGAAATGCTTGCCCGGCGCATTAAGGCTGATGCTGCCCGTCATGCTCGTCGAGCTGCGGGTTCGCTTTCGCGGATTTCGACCGAACGAGCTACTTCTGATGAGGCAATGCCGGATGAAGCCACGAACGCATCTTCTATTTCATCGACAGACAAGCACAGCGCTTCTTTGAATGAGCGGACTACTGATTTAGAGAATGTTACGCATAACGATGATGCAGCCGATCATCGATGATCTATCTCTAGCACGTAGTGCTTTAGACCTATTTGAAGTGAATATATGTTGTACTTGATCGCCGTTGTTCGTGGGATATAGTCCACACTGCAGACTATCGTGGTAAAATTACGCTCGCGAAACCCTTTTGAGAAAGATTATGTAATGCATTATATGACAACTGCTGAAATTCGTGAGAAATACCTACGCTTCTTCGAAGAGAAGGGGTGCAAACGCATGGCTTCGTCTTCGCTCGTCCCAGACGATCCGAGTCTGCTGCTCACGAGTGCGGGTATGGTCCAGTTCAAACCCTATTTTCTTCAGCAGAAGCATTTGGATGCTCCATTTATTGGAGCAACTACTGCACAGAAATGTGTTCGTACGAATGATATTGATTTAATTGGCACTGACGGTCGCCATCTGAGCTTCTTTGAAATGATGGGTAATTTTAGTTTTGGTGCATATTTTAAGAAAGAGATGTGTGCCTGGGCTCTTGAATTTTCCACTAAGGTACTCGAACTTCCTATCGAACGACTGTACTTTACCGTTTTTGAGGACGATGACGAGACAATCGAAATTTGGAAAGATCTTGGTGTAGCTGAAGACCATATTTCGCGTATGGGCGAAGAGGATAACTTCTGGCGTGCGGGACCGACCGGCCCTTGTGGCCCTTGTTCTGAACTCTATTATGACCAGGGTGTTGAGGTTGGCTGTGGCGATCCTGATTGTGCCCCAGGATGTGATTGCGATCGTTTCCTCGAGTATTGGAACTGCGTATTCACTCAATATGATGCGCAGGAAGACGGATCGTTGGTACCACTGCCAAAAAAGAATATTGATACGGGCATGGGTCTCGAGCGTATCGCAGCAATCATGCAAGGCGTCCAAAGCAATTTTGATACTGATGTGTTGCGTGGTCTCGTGGCTGTGGGCGAAAAGCTGTCAGGTCGTGTCTATGGTAGCGACGATGCAGTTGATAAATCATTGCGCATTATGGCTGATCATACGCGATCAGTGGCATTTATGGTTGCGGATGGTATTCTCCCTTCAAATGAGGGGCGTGGCTATGTACTCCGCCGCCTCATCCGTCGTGCGGTGATGAAAGGTCACCTTCTAGGTATCGAAGGTTCTTTCCTGGGTCACTATATCGAAGAGATCGTCAAAGTTATGGGCGATCAATATCACGAATTGCAGGAGAATCGCGAGCTAATTGATCGCGTTGTTGATTCAGAAGAAGCTCGCTTTGGTGCGACACTTCACCAAGGACGTGCGTACCTTTCGCAGGCACTCGACGAAATGGATGGAACGGTACTCTCTGGTGAAACAGCGTTTACCTTGCATGATACGTATGGTTTCCCGTTTGAGGTAACGGCAGATATTTGTGCCGAAGAGCAGGTGACGGTTGATAAAGCAGCATTCGATCGTTGCATGGATCAGCAGCGCGATCGTGCTCGTCGTGCGACGGCGCATGATGCTGATGCTGCATGGTCGACTTACGATGGTTCCATGTCGGCTATCCTTGAGGCAGTTGGTGCCACTGAATTTATCGGCTATGACCACGATGATGCCGATGTGTGCGTTCGCGCTTTACTCCACGATGGAGAGCGCGTTGACGTGCTGAATGCTGGCGAGGCTGGCGGTGTAATTTGTGATAAGACACCGTTCTATGCAGAAATGGGTGGCGAAATCGGGGATATTGGCACCATGATGGGCTCTGATGCGCAGCTTACGGTTACGGATACCAAGGCTCCTGAAAAAGGTCTTGTCGTACATCATGTAACGGTTACTTCAGGTGCTATTCATGTTGGAGATGGTGTGCGTGCGATCGTAGATGCGCCTCGTCGTGCTCGTATTCGTCGCAATCATAGTGCGACGCATATTTTGCACTGGGCGTTGCGCCAAGTTTTGGGCGATCATGTTCGTCAAGCAGGCAGCTATGTTGCTCCAGATCGTCTTCGCTTTGACTTCACTCATTTTGAGAGTGTAACGCGCGATCAAATCTGTGCAGTTGAGGGTCTCGCGAATCGTAAGATTATGGAAAACCATACGGTTACTACGTACGAGACTGGTCTTGATGAAGCACGTGCATCGGGTGTTACGGCGCTCTTTGGCGAAAAGTACGGAGATCGTGTTCGCGTTGTTGATATGGATGGATTCTCTCGCGAGCTGTGCGGCGGCATGCATGTAGCTCAGACGAGTGAAATTGGACTGATTAAGATCACGTCTGAATCGTCTGTTGGTGCGAATGTTCGACGTATCGAGGCAGTAACAAGCTTTGATGCACTCGCATATGTAAATCGCATCGAGACAGAATTACGCAATACCGCTGATGTTTTGCGTGTTCCTCTGTTTGATGTTGATGAACGTACTGCTGCATCTCTTGATCAGCTCAAGGATCTGCAGACAAAGATGAAGCGTAACAAGCGTGTTGCTGTTGCTGGCGATCTTGCACGCGTTCTTGATAAGGTAACATTTACGGCACATGACGGTTATCCAATTGTGATTATGCGCAGCGATGGAGTCGACGCTGGTGGACTGCGCAATTTGTGGGATATTATACGTCCACGTCTCACTTCGGCTGGAGCATGCGTTCTTGCTGGAGATAACAATGGAACGCCGTTGATTATGGCTGCGGGATCAGATGAAGCAGTTGCGGCAGGCTTTCATGCGGGATCAATCATTAAGTCGATTTCTTCTTGCATCAAAGGCGGCGGTGGTGGAAAGCCGACAATGGCACAGGCTGGCGGCAAGAGCGTCGAAGGTATAGATGCCGCATTGGAACAAGCTAAGAAGATGCTTCTATAACTAATGAGAGCCTTGGCGCTTGATATCGGATCGACTCGATGCGGGATTGCGATAAGTGATCCCGATGGTCGTGTAGCGAGTCCTGTATGTGTGCTTCCCACGCGTGATGTTATTCAGCGTGCGCCTTCATTTAAACGATTGATACAAGACTGGGAACCTGATTTGCTTGTATCGGGTCTTCCTTATACCATGTCAGGCAAGGAAGGTCCTCAGGCGGCGCGTATTCGCAGTGCTGCAACAAAGATTGCGAACGCCTGTGATCTGCCTCTTGAATTTGTTGATGAACGTTTAAGTTCACAAGAGGCAAAACGTATTTTGCGTGAAAAGGGTTATGCCGAAAAAGAGATGCGTGGCAAAGTCGATATGATAGCTGCGAGCCTCTTTTTACAAGTATGGCTCGATGCACAAAGAGCTACGCCGCAGGATGGGAAGGAATAGTTCATGCCGTTTCGGAGACAAGTCACTTATTCATCACACCCAACGCGTGCTGCGCGCTCAGCGCATGCTCGTGGAGAGCGACAGTTTCGTACGTACGATACAACGTTTATTCAGCCTCGTCGAAAGACACCTGGTCCGACGATCCTCGTTATTGTTGCAGTTGTTATTGCTCTCATTATTGTGTGCATTGCTGTAGGTGCTTGCTCGCAGAGTTGCTCATCTCAGCAGCCAACGGTTGCATCAGGAACGCAGGTCTCGATTACTATTGACGAAGGTTCTTCTACCAAACAGATAGCTACTGATCTCCAACAAGCTGGTCTTATCTCAGACATTAATGAATTTACGAATCGTGTCCAGGCTTTGGGATCGGATACAAGCTTAAAGCCAGGATCTTATACGATCACAGCGGGAACAAGCGTTAATGATATTATCAGTCAGCTTACGAGTGGCCCATCGGTTTCTACGATGACGATTCCTGAGGGCTATACACTCGATCAGATAGCTTCGACGGTTGAGCAGGCGTATAACGGATCGATAACGGCTGATTCCTTTAAGGCTGCTGCTCACAATGCAAGTGCATATGTAGATAGCTATCCGTTTGTCGCTGATGCATACGATAATTCGCTCGAAGGGTTTTTATTCCCCAAGACGTACAAGATTTCAAGTGGTGATACGGCCGACAGTGTCATACGTAGTATGTTGTCACAGTACGCTTCTGAGATAAGTTCACTTGATTACACGTACCCGCGTTCAAAAGGACTTTCTGACTACGATACGCTGAAACTTGCATCAATTGTTGAGAAGGAAGCTTCATCTGATAATCGTTCAACAGTTGCGTCAGTCTTCTATAATCGTCTTGCTCAGGGAATGAACTTGCAGAGCGATGCAACGATTGCTTACGTTATTAAGGGCGACCCCACACCTGATGATCTCTCGATCGACAGTCCGTACAATACGTATCTCAATCCAGGGTTACCGGCGGGGCCAATTTGCTCGCCAGGGCTCGATTCTCTTAAGGCCGTCTGTTCTCCTGCTTCAACTGATTATTTGTATTTCTATTTTTCCAAAAATGATGACGGATCAATGAACTATCAATTTAGTCAGACCTATGAGGAACATCAGGACGCAATCGGCGGAACACTTGCTTCGTAGAGCTTAAGGCGTCATCTGTTCTTATAAACGTCAATACTCTTCCATACACGTAGTGATGCATACATGCTTGCATCGTTGGAAAGGCGGTTGGTCGTTGTGTCTCTTCTGACTCCGGAGCGTTATTTTGCACGTATATCGCGTATATCGATTGCTAAGGATATATGTGCTCTTGGGTTTACCCATGTGCTGCTCGATGTAGACAATACCGTGTTATCGCGCCAATCACATGATGTTCCCCGTGATGTGCGTTTGTGGCTTTCCCAGGCGCGTAATGCGGGACTTTCTCTGTGTCTTGTTTCGAATAACTGGCATAGTAATGTGCATAGTATTGCCGACGAACTTTCAATTCCTATTGTTGGCAAAGCGCTTAAGCCTCTTCCGCATGGGTTTATGGCAGCTCGCGGAAAGATTGGTGCACGAAGCGCAACGACGCTTGTCATCGGAGATCAAATTGCGACCGATATTCTCGGTGCCCATATGCTTGGTATGAAAGCCTATCTCGTTTGCCCGCTTGTTGAACAAGACCTTTGGCATACGCAGATGCTGCGTTCTCTTGAACATACCATGCTGGGCGAGCGTACCCCCGAAGGTGCGCTTTCTGCGGGAGATAACGCTGTACGATCGGAGGACATTCATTGATGCAACATCTCTATATTGTCGGTCATCCTGTAGGTCATTCAAAATCTCCAGTGATGTACAACAAACTTTTTCATGATCTTGGTCTTACATGGTCATATGATTTCAAGGATATTGATACTTCTGCACAGGCTGACGTATTTCTTCAAAGTAAAGACTATCTTGCGGTTAATGTAACAACGCCCTATAAGCCAAATGCGTATCAATGTGCTCAAACGCGTGCTGCGAGTGCCAAAATCGCAGCTGGCGTTAATATGCTGGTGAATCGATCGGGTGTGCTTGTCGGGTTTGAAACTGACGGTACGGGGTGCATCCGCGATCTTGAACGTATCTATGGACCAGTTGCTGGTGCTGATATTGTTATATGCGGAACAGGGCCGACTTCGCGTGCAATTGCGTATGCCGCAGCTTTTGCTGGGGCAGAGCGGGTATCGCTTATCGGTCGTAGCGTCGATCGAAGTCGGTCGATACTTCAACAGCTTGCGGACACGTGGCGAGATCTTGCCTATACGAGTGTTGATCTTCCTGCATCAAGTTCGGGGCAACTCAGCTTTAAGGAAGCATATGAGGCTGTTACGTTTAGATGCGGAGGATATGCGACCTCGGCTCAGGCGCTTCATAATGCAGATATCATTATCGATGCGACTCCTTTAGGCATGAAAGCGAATGATCCCGCTCCATTTGATACTTCGGTACTTCGTTCCGATCAGCTCGTATATGACGTTGTATACGGTCATGGCGAGACTGCTTTGATTGCGGCTGCTCAAGCATGCGGTTGTCATGCGATGACAGGGCAGGGGATGCTCGTCGCGCAGGCGGTAGAGAATGCCACAATGCTGCTCAATGTGGAAGGTGTGTCTAATGTTCCCTCATGGGATGAGATGTTCGCTCTTATGGCGGATGCTGCTGGATTCGCGTGCTAGAATTCTCAATGACAGATACTGTCAGATAATGAACTATCTGACAAATTAAGCACAAACAAAGGATACGAGACATGCACTATGTTACTGCGGGGGAAAGCCACGGACCGTGCCTGACGGCTATTGTCAGCGATGTTCCTGCTGGTCTGCGCGTATCGGAAAAAGATATTGATGCAGATCTTCAACGTCGTCAATCGGGATATGGTCGAGGAGGCAGACAACGGATCGAAAGTGATCATGCGCGCGTGCTTTCGGGCCTTCGCTTTGGTGTAACGCTTGGGACGCCTATTTCAATTCAAGTTGTGAATGCGGATTGGCGTAATTGGCAAGATCGCATGGCTGCATTTGGATCGCGTCCTGATGATTTAGTGCGTGAAGTAACGCCACGGCCTGGTCATGCCGATCTTGTTGGTGCACTTAAAAACAATACAGATGATTGTCGTGATGTTTTGGAACGTGCGAGCGCACGTGAAACTGCTGCACGAGTTGCTGCGGCCGGCATTGCACGTGAATTCCTTGCTGATTTAGGTGTCGATATCCGAAGCTATGTGACGCGGATTGGGTCAGCAGCGTATCACGAAGAGAATCCGATGATGCAGGCTCCGGATTATTCGCCACTTGATATTGAAATGTCTGATGTACGTTGTCCTGATGCAGCTGCAAGTGATGCTATGCGTAAGGCAATCGATGCGGCACGTGATCAGGGGGAGAGTCTTGGCGGTACGTTCCGTGTTGTGGTGACGGGGCTCGTCGAAGGGCTGGGCGATTTTGATGCAGGTCCCAATCGTTTAACGGGTCAACTTGCTTCTGCTGTGTTCTCGATTCCCGCAATCAAAGGTGTCGAATTCGGACTTGGATTTGCCGCTGCAGCCCGTGGTGGATCAGAGGTTCATGATCCTATCACGCGAACTGATAAAGATGGATTTTCGCGTGCTACGAATAATGCGGGCGGGCTCGAAGGTGGCATGAGCACGGGAATGCCGTTAATCATCACCGCAGCGATGAAACCGATTCCAACACTGGCACATCCGTTAGCGACCATTAATATGGACACCATGGAGCCAGCTGAAGCTTCACGCGAGCGGAGTGATGTGTGTGCGGTCCCTGCATGTGCGGTGGTGGCCGAGGCAGAGGTTGCATTTGTAATCGCAGAAGCTTACATGCGAAAATTTGGACATGACAACATGGTTGATATTAAGTCTGCATTGCAGGACTACCGCCTTCGCATTCATACGCAATCGCGCTGATCGCTGGAGGTTCACGGAAAGGACGAATCGTGGCTGCAACAAGAGTGGTCGTTAATTTATCGGGGCAGGATGGATACGATGTCCGCATTGGGGAAGATCTCCTGGGCGGATTAGGCGATCGAGTTATGCGCTGTACAGGTGCTTCTCGTGTATTGCTGGTTAGTGATAGTAACGTTGCTCCCTTGTATATGTCTGCTGCCAAAGAGTCGCTGCAGGCAGCAGGATGTCACGTTATCGATGTGACTATTCCTGCTGGCGAGCCGAGTAAATCGATTGAATGTGCGACCGATTTATGGCAAGTTATGGCTGACCATCATCTTGGTAGAGATTGTGCGGTGCTCGCACTTGGTGGTGGTGTCGTTGGAGATATTTCTGGATTTATTGCCGCAACCTATTTACGTGGTGTGCCTTTTATTCAGGTTCCTACATCACTTCTTGCAATGGTTGATGCTTCCGTTGGCGGCAAAACTGCTATTGATCTTGCAGAAGGCAAGAACCTTGTTGGCGCGTTTAAACAGCCAGCCTATGTTTGTGCTGATACAAAAACATTGCAGACGCTTCCTACACGAGAATGGGCATGTGGGTTTGGCGAGATTGCCAAGACTGCGATGATCGATTCCGATGATGCATTTTTCTGGCTTGATGAGGCAGTTCCACAACTCATCGAACATGATCCCCAGACAGTGCATGATGCTATTACCCGTTGCGTGGTGTTTAAAGCAAACGTGGTTTCCGAAGATGAATTTGAGCAAAAGGGTGTCCGAGAATGTCTCAATTATGGGCATACGCTTGGCCATGCGATTGAGGTTTGTTCTGGATTTGGCCATTTTTCCCATGGCCATGCGGTTGCAGAAGGCATGCGATTTGCTGCACGTCTAGGCGCCGTACTTGTAGGAACTCCGCTTGATGTAATTCAAGCTCAAGATCATCTGCTTGATGCACTTGGACTTACGCCACTCGACGTGCGTGCTTCCGTCGATGACCTTGTGGCTGCTATGTACAATGATAAAAAAGTGCGTGAAGGGGCTCTCCGATTCGTGCTGCCCATTGAAATTGGCGAATGGGTTGTTAAGGAAGTCCCCGAAGCGTTGGTACGCGAACATCTTGATGCGTGGAGGCGGTCTGAGAATCGATGAAAATTTTAGTATTGAATGGTCCCAATTTAAACATGTTGGGCGTAAGAGAGCCAGCGATATATGGTACGCATACGCTTGACGACGTGGAACAACTTGTTCGCGACCGAGCATGCCAATATAGTGATGTGACGATTGATTGCTCTCAATCGAACCATGAAGGTACGCTTATTGACACGATTCAAGCAGCGCGTGGTGTCTACGATGGTATTATCTATAATCCTGGAGCTCATACGCACTATTCGTATGCATTGCGTGATGCAATTGCTGCGGCCGAGGTTCCTACGGTTGAGGTTCATATCTCTGATATTGATGCACGTGAATCGTTTCGTGCGCAATCGGTCATTCAGCCGGTATGCATTGCGCAAATCAAAGGTAGGGGAATCGATGGATATGGCGACGCACTAGATGAACTTATGCGTTACAACTGCTGTGATGCTTCGGTGAGTGATCATATTTCTGCTGATAAATGTGATTCTCACGCAGAGTGTGCTGCGATGCCTGCAGCGGATTCGATGATTCCTGATGGTCCTCACGGCGATAGTGATGCTTCGTGTGCTCGACTGGCACGTGTCCGGAGAGCTCTTGACGATGCGGATATCGATGCTTTTTTCATGCGTGATCTTTCGAGTATTGCATGGCTTACCGGATTTGACGGCGTATTTGATACCGAAGACGCTCATGCACTGTATATTGATCGTAATCGATGTCTCCTTCATACTGATTCGCGTTACACGCAAGCGTGCCGCGAAGCAGCAGAAGGTGGACCAATTGCAATTGATGACGCTCGACAGAGTCACGAGGCCTGGCTTGCAGGGCTTCTTTCGGAAATTCCACGTGAGCATGTTGCTCTGGGCATAGAACGATCACTCTGTCTAGGTGAGTATCGTTTACTTGAACGGAGCCTTACCAAGGCACGTGCCGATGTTTCAGTTATTGAGACGGCTGGGTTTTCTTTGGGCTTGCGTGCGATTAAGGGCCCTCATGAAATTGAACGCATCCAAAAGGCTCAGGACATTACCGATGCTGCGTTTGCTCATATTACGACTTTTATGAAACCTGGAATGACGGAACGCGAAGTCCAGATTGAGCTTGAGGACTATATGATTCGTCATGGTGCGGATGGACTTGCATTTGCATCGATTGTTGCGACAGGTGCAAATGGGGCAAGCCCTCATTCGATTCCTGGAAGAACCAAAATCGAAGCTGGACAATGTATCGTGATGGATTTTGGTGCACGTGCACAAGGCTACTGTAGTGACATGACGCGTACGGTATTTGCTGGCACGCCTGATGCGCGTATAGCAGATGCATATGCGGTTGTGCGCCGTGCCAATGAAGAGGTTGAAGCGATGCTGGCGCCTGGGGTTACTGGCTCGCAAGCTCATGAGCATGCGGAATCAGTATTGGCAGATGGTGGATATGCAGGAGCGATGGGGCATGCATTAGGACATGGTGTTGGCATCGACATTCACGAATTACCGGTACTTGCTCCCCGTAATGACCAGCCACTTTTGCCTGGAAGCGTAGTGACCGTTGAACCGGGTATTTATATCGATGGCGATTTTGGCATCAGACTTGAGGATTTTGGCGTCATTACACAAGAAGGGTATAGGGTCTTTACCCGATCAACGCATGAGATGACTATCATCTAATTTGAATGCATAAGGGCTAATGTGTGCTATCAGCTTTCTACGTGGATTGATGTACATGCATGAGCCCTTTTTATAGTTGGCATCTGAACTCCTACTCGGACTATGATTATGCTCAAAATAAGATATGTACCTATCGACATTCTTGTTACGAATCCCTATAAAGTGTGATAGTATTCACACGAATTAAGAAATCGTAACACGTCGAAAGATTTGAGCCTATGACTACGACCACGGGTATGCTTCAGACAATCGATACGTATTGGGACGAGCGATCCTCAACCTATAGTGCATCAGTGCAAAATGAACTTGCATGCAATGTTCATCAGGCATGGAAAGATATTTTTACAGAGCAGATTCCTGGATTTGGTGAGCGTCCTATTCGTGTTCTCGACATTGGCTGTGGGCCTGGGTTCTTTTCAATTATGTGTGCTCAGGCGGGTTGCTTAGTTAACGCTGTTGATTACAGTTCCGAAATGCTTCTTCAGGCGCAGCGCAATGCCCAATCGGATGAACATACCTATGCACGCATTTGCTTTCAGCGCGGCGATGCGCAAAATTTACCATTTATGGATGAAAGTTTTGATGTAATAGTCACGCGCAATGTTACGTGGAATTTAGAAGACCCTCAGCATGCGTATCATGAATGGCATCGATTGCTTAAGCCTGGGGGACGCCTACTTAATTTTGACGCAAACTGGTATCTCTATCTTTCTGATTCGGCGCGTAATACACGACGTTTGTATGATCAGCGAGATTCGGCTGTGCTACATGAAGATGCAACGTGCCAAGCTACCGAGGGACAATGTGCACGCTGTGAGAAAATTGCCCTTGAATTGCCCCTTACCCAGGTCGAACGTCCTGCATGGGATCTCCGAGCACTCAAGAATGTTCATTTTGCTCAGATGCATGCTGATTGTACTATCTGGCAGCGTGTGTGGACGCCAGGAGAAAAAGCTTACTATGCTTCATCGCCTCTCTTTATGGTTGTTGGGATCAAAGAGGGATGAAACGCTATATCCTCCGTCGAATAGTGCAGCTTATACCTGTACTCGTTGGTATAACGCTTGTTAGCTTTACGCTTATGTATTTGTCTCCTAGTGATCCTGCTCTTATGATGCTCAATGCTCAAGGGGTGGCGCCAACGCAGGAGTTGCTCGATCAAACTCGACAAGAGATGGGTCTTAATCAGCCATTCTTTTCTCGTTATATATCATGGATAACGTCGGCTATGCAGGGCGATTTTGGGTATTCATATACGTATAGCTCGCCAGTGTCGACGGTTATTGCGCAACGTTTTCCAACTACGTTTATTTTGTCGATTGCTTCTTTGATCGTCGTTATTGTTGTGGCTGTCCCTTTGGGAATAGCAGCAGCGCTTCATAAAGGTGGCATAACATCAGCCATTATTCATTTCTTTGAGTTCTTTAGTCTGTCAATGCCGACGTTTTGGCTTGGTCTTTTACTCATTTATATTTTTGCACTTACGCTTGGGTGGCTACCTGCTATTAGTAATTCGACTAAAGCAATCGGATTTATTTTGCCTGTTGTAGCGTTGTCCTTTTCTTATATTGGGCGCCTTATTGGTCAAGTAAACGTTGATGTAACTGAAGAGCTTGATAAGCCTTATATTGTGGGTTTACGGAGCCGGGGTATTCCTCGCCGGCAAATCATCTGGCATCATGTCGTTCGAAATGCGCTTCTGCCATCGATTACAGTTGTCGGACTTGCCTTAGGGGCGATGCTCTCTGGATCTGTCACAACCGAAATGGTGTTTAGCTTGCAAGGATTGGGCTATATGTCGATTCAGGCTATCACTGGCCGCGATTATGCATTGGTCCAGGGGTACGTTGTGATAACGGCGTTTTTCTTTGTGATGGTAAATCTTGCGGTTGACCTTATCTACCACGCATGCGATCCTCAGCTGCGGGTAGGCGCAAAGGGAGGCGTACGATGATTTCTGCTTCTCATGAAAAGGCATATACCTCGTCGTGCCAGGTCACATGGTTGGATCGCTTACGGACGTTATATCAAAACCTGATTGCTACGCCGATCACGTTTAAGATTTCGCTCATTGCTGTGCTTGCTATCGTTGCAATTGGGATTATTGGACCGTTTATAGTTCCTTTTGATCCGTATGCGACCGATTATGCGGCTTCGCTTGCAGCACCAAATGCTGTGCATTGGTTTGGTTGTGATGCTATGGGCCGTGATGTCTTTTCACGTGTTATTTGTGGAACGCGCATATCGGTATTTTTATCGCTTGCCGCTGTCGCGATCCCTCTTGTTATTGGAGCAATTGTTGGCGCAGTTGCTGCCTATGCAGGGGGTTGGATTGACGAGGTTCTCATGCGTATCGCTGATATATTTCAGGCATTCCCCGAGATCATTCTTGGCGTTGCGATTGTTGGCGTTTTGGGGCCCGGCCTTGCTAATGCATTGTTTGCTGTCGTTGCTGTTATGTGGATTCGCTATGCTCGGCTTATGCGTTCGCTCGTTCTGCGTTTGCTCCACGCTGACTTTATCGAAACAGCTCGTATGAGTGGTGCTTCTCATAGGCAGATTCTTGTGCACCATATGTTGCCGCATCTTGTCCCTCAACTACTTGTTATGGGAACACTTGATATTGGTTTTGTCATGCTTACACTGGCAAGTTTTTCTTTTCTTGGTCTTGGCATTCAGGCACCGACTGCCGAATGGGGCTCTATGCTCAATGACGGTCGACTCTATTTTGCATCGTCACCATATCTTATGGTTTTCCCAGGATGTGCCATTTTTATTACAGTGCTTGTGTTCAATGTGTTCGGCAATTGTCTAAGCGATCGCTTGGAACGGAGGAAAGGTATTTCATGGTAGATAACAATCATTGTATGAGCAGGCGACAGTTTGTTGTTGGCGCTTGCGCTACGGCGTTTGCTTATACGACGCTTGGCCAGCTTACGGGGTGTGCTGCTTCGAATGATAATGAAGGAACTACTCATGATTTGCTTACCATTGTATATAACGATGCGCCGAACAGTTTTGATCCAGCAAACAAATGGGATGGATGGTATACCTCGTGTCGCGGGCTTACCGAAACGCTTGTTGCATTTGATGAGCAGATGAATCTTATTCCCTGCTTATCGACTGAATGGACGAATGAGGATTCTCTTACCTGGCGTTTTACTATTCGTCAGGGCGTTACCTTTCATACGGGACGCGCGCTTACACCTGAGGCAGTAAAAGCCTCGCTTGAGCGATCAATTACAAAATCATCGCGCGCTGCGAGCAAGCTTAACGCTGCGTCTATTGATGTTGAGGGCAACGATATTGTCATTACGACAACTAAGCCAGTGGCTACACTTTCTGGTGAGATAGCGGAACCAGTTTTTTCGATTGTAGATGTTGACCATGTTGATTCAGATCCGTCGCGATCAGGCACGGGCCCTTACTACGGAGAGAATGTTGACAGTACGGAGAACTTTACGCTATCAGCGTTTGCTGATTATTGGGATGGCGCGCCTGGCGTTGCGACGCTTAATTGTCAGACAGTTACTGATGCAAATGCGCGTGCTATGGGACTTCGCTCTGGTGATGCAAATATTGCTGCAAGTTTGCTAGCAAATGATCTTACGGCATTGCAGCATGATAACAATTACTCGATACTTACCAGCGAGAGTGTTCGTCAGGTTTTTATGATTTGTAACTTTGCAAACGAATTTCTTGCAGATAAAGCTGTCAGACAGGCACTAAGCTACGCTACTGATCGTGAGACGCTTTGTAATAATCTGCTTGGTGGAAACATCTATCCTAATGGATTACCGTTTCCATCATATTTATCCTACGCTCAAGCGGTAGAAGATGACGCTCAAACATACGATCTTGATAAAGCTAATCAGCTCTTGACTGATGCGGGATATATTGATTCCGATGGTGACGGCTATCGAGAGAAAAACGGTCGAAAGATTAGTCTAACCCTTGCTTATTACGGAACACGACCAGAGCTGCCTGTTTTGGCTCCTGCATTACAGGATGCATACAAGCAAATTGGCGTAGAAATCGTTCCACAGTTTTATGAGAACGTTGACAATGTGTACTATAACGGCAGCTTTGATCTTTGTCTTTATAACACCACGACTATCGGCAATGGTGATCCGAGCTATTACCTTAAGATGTATTTTCTTAGTACAGGATCAGAAAATGCCGGCAAATTTTCTAATGCTGAGCTTGACCAAATTATTACGGACATGCAACAGAACTTTGATCAATCTGCACGGTTTGACGCTGCGCAGCAGGCGGAATGTATTATTCTCGATGAATGTCCCGATATTTTCTTTGGCACGGCTCGGATGAATGCGGTGTGCGGTAAAGGCGTATCTGGATACGAAGTGTGCCCAGTTGAATACTATGGCGTTACTTCTCATATGGCATAAACAGTATGGAATATGAATCTGAACATATCGACCGGCACGATTCTCGCAAGAGACAATCTAAGCTACTCGATATCCACGATATGAGCGTGTCATATCGTGGGTCGATGGTTCAGATGGATACTTCTTTGTCGAACGCATCTTGCAATGCGGTGACTGACGTTTCTTTATCGGTTAGAGCAGGTGACATACTCGGCATAGTTGGTGAAAGTGGAGCAGGGAAGTCCACATTGCTCCATGCTCTTATTCGCTTACTTCCACAGTCGGCCGACATTACAGGGAATGCATTATTTGAAGGGCACGATCTGCTATCGCTGAACGAGGCGGAACTTGATCGTGTCCGAGGCGATCGCATTGCGATGATTTTTCAGAATCCCGGTCGTATGTTTGATCCTTCAATGCGCATAGGTGCTCAGGTGACCGAAGTTGTCTGTATGCACCGTGGGTGCACTAAGCGCGAGGGCAAAAAAGTATCGATTGATTTGCTCAAGCGTATGGGTTTGCATGATCCTGAACATATTGCTCAATCTTATGCGTTTCAGCTTTCTGGAGGGATGCAACAACGCGTAGCTATTGCGATGGCTATGGCGTTTGAGCCATCCTTGCTGCTTGCTGATGAGCCGACAAGTGCACTTGATACGACGACTCAATTGAAGGTTGTCAATGAATTACTGTCGCTCAATCGTGACTATGGAACGGCTCTTATCTTGGTTACCCACAATATTGCGCTTGCCTACCATGTGTGCACGTCGATTGCCGTTATGGATAAGGGTCGCGTAATCGAATATGGCAGTGCGGCCGAGGTTATTAAGAACCCGCAGCAGGTACAGACGAAAACACTGATTGCGGCTGTTCCGAAGGTGACGGCGTAATGGCTGCAAATGACACCCATAGTGATGCGCCGTTGCTCGAAGTCCGCCATCTTAGTTTGTTATACGGTCGAAAACAGACTGTTTCGGCAGTAAACGATGTGAGCTTCCGAATTAATGAGGGCGAAAGCCTGGCTTTGGTTGGCGAAAGCGGAGCGGGCAAGAGTAGCGTGGCACGCGTAGTTTGTCTGCTTGCTAATCCAACGTCAGGATTGCTTCTCTGGAAGGGTCATCCGATCGATACAGCTTGTCGACATGACCTACGGCGTCATATTCAGATGGTCGCTCAAGATCCTATGTGCGCTTTTGATCCTGCATGGACTATCGGACGCACGCTATCCGAGCCATTGATAAACTTTGGCATCTGCCACGCAGATGATGTTCATGATCGCGTTTCTGATCTGCTCGAACACGTTCAACTTTCCTCATCGTTTATCGAACGAAAACCAGGTGAGCTATCGGGTGGACAACTCCAGCGTGTTGCGATTGCTCGTGCGCTTGCGTCAAACCCAGAATTGTTAATTCTTGATGAGGCGACAAGTGCGCTCGATATGACGGTGCAAGAGCAAATCCTCCAATTGCTTGAGCATATTCGTGCTGAGCGAAATATTAGCTACCTATTTGTTCACCATGATTTAGCGGTTGCACAAAGAATGTGTTCACGCATTATTGTTATGCGCGATGGGAGCGTCGTTGTGTCTTTTGATTCGAGTGATTTTGCTCATGTCAATGATCCATACGTTGCTCAATTACGTTCGGCGATTTTTACGCTTGATGATTGATCTGTCTTTGTATCATGCCTTGAATGTAATTGGTTTGTAAGTCCTTATTTTGGGATGCATATGCTGCTTACTCAAACGAATAAATACGGGACTTGCGTGTGTTTGCCTCACATGGTGGGCGAGATGGGTATAATGGTGTTCAACTTTTCCATGTGCTCTCAGGACGCAGAGGGTATTTTTTATCGTCGATAGGACACAAGTGAACCTCTTATCTGTATAACGGATGAGGCTAATAGGGTGCTGTAGCTCAGGGTTCAATCGATTGATGCGTATGGTATAAAGGGTAGATTTGAACGAGAAGAGCGCGTTCCAGGAGGATATATGTCAATCTCAACAGCGGATTTCAAAAACGGTCTTTGCATTAAATACAATAGCAAGCTGTGCACGATCATTGAATTCCAACATGTTAAGCCTGGCAAGGGCGGTGCGTTTGTACGCACTAAATTGCGCGATATTAGGTCTGGCCGTGTAGTCGAATATACGTTTAATAGCGGTACAAAATTCGATAGCGTTCGTACCGAAACTAAGACGATGCAGTATCTCTACAATGATGGTGCAGATTTCTATTTCATGGATACAACAAGCTTTGAACAGATGTCTATTCCTGCTGATGTCGTTGGAGAGCAGTCAAAATGGCTGAAGGAGAACGACGAAGTTACGCTTCTTTATGCCGATACTGAACTAATCAGCATTGAGCCTCAGATGTTTGTTGAGCTCAAAGTTACCGAAACTGACCCTGGTTTTAAGGGCGATACCGTACAGGGCGGAACCAAACCAGCTACGCTCGAAACGGGCGCTCAGGTTCAGGTACCAATGTACGTTAATCAAGACGATGTTCTCCAAATTGATACGCGTGATGGTCGCTTTATCAAGCGCGTCTAGTTTATTGTCTAGAACGATAGCTTGAACAGCTGTAGGATTCGCGTGATTCTTTGAAAGGATGCGAAATGGCACAAGGTACGATTCTGGTTACCGGCGGAACCGGGTTTATTGGTAGTCATACGTGCGTTGAATTAATCAATGCAGGATACGATGTAGTTATTCTTGATAATCTGGTTAATTCGAAGAAGGAAGTCCTCAACCGTATCGAGCGGATCACGGGGACGAAGCCAAAGTTTTACGAAGCGGACATCCGTGATCGTAGCGCTCTTGAGGAAATGTTCTCCGCTGAGTCCATTGATGCTGTTATTCATTTTGCTGGTCTCAAAGCGGTTGGTGAATCGGTCGGTTTACCGTGGGAGTACTACGAGAACAATGTGAGCGGAACGCTTGTGCTGCTTGATGTCATGCGCAAGCATGGTGTTAAGACAATTGTCTTCAGTTCTTCGGCTACTGTTTATGGCGATCCTGCGTTTGTGCCCATTACCGAGGAATGTCCTTTGGGTGAAGCAACGAATCCTTATGGCGAGACTAAAAAGATGCTCGAGCGCATCTTAACGGATCTCTATATTGGCGACAATGAGTGGAACATCACGCTGCTGCGTTATTTCAACCCAATTGGAGCGCATCCTTCTGGTTTGATGGGCGAGGATCCAACCGGCGTGCCAAATAATCTTATGCCTTACATTACGCAGGTTGCTCTTGGAAAACTTGAGCGTTTGCGTGTCTTTGGCGACGACTATGATACTCATGATGGATCAGGCGTGAGAGATTATATTCACGTAATGGATCTTGCATCTGGCCATGTTTGTGCGCTCGATTATATTGCTGGTAAACATGGTGTCTTTATCTGGAATCTCGGAACGGGCGAAGGATACAGTGTACTTGATGTGGTTCATGCGTTTGAATCCGCAACAGGTATTACCATTCCTTACGACATCAAGCCTCGTCGTGCAGGAGATATTGCCGAATGCTATGCCAATGCAGATAAGGCAGCTCGCGATCTTGGTTGGCATGCCCGTTACGGTATTGAAGAAATGTGCCGTGACTCTTGGCGCTGGCAAAAAATGAATCCAAACGGATATGCGGATGCAGAGTAATATCCGTTAGAATTTGTATTATAGATAGGCGTGTTTGAGCAGGAAATCTGCATATACATTGTGTGTTTGAGCATATACGTTATAGGTACCGTGTACCTCGAATACAGTTGATAATGATTTCCTGCTTCGTTTGCTTGTGTGCCCTAGAATGTTGTCGTTGTCTGGGGTATGTGTTGCTTGTTTACGAAATAACGCTTTGTATGAGTCAATCGTGTTGATTCCGATATAATGCGAATTACCTGAACGCATGCAATGTCAGGAACTTTCGGCCGTCGATCGTGGGATAGACGGATCGGTTGTACGACGGTTTCTACATCTTCGCAACGGTCCGAGCAATCAGACGATGTGAGAACTGAGGAGTTGCAAAGGCACATGTCTAGACTAAAGATCATGGATACAACCATACGCGATGGACAGCAGAGTCTGTGGGCAACGCGTATGCAAACGGGCGATATGTTACCGATCCTACCGAAGATGGATCAAGTTGGATTCTGGGCTATTGAGGCCTGGGGCGGTGCAACATTCGATGCTTGTTTGCGCTTTCTTGACGAGAATCCTTGGGAACGCTTGCGCTCCATCAAGGCTAAAACGCCGCATACGCCGCTTGCAATGCTTTCCCGTGGACAAAATCTTGTTGGATATAAGCATTATTCGCGCGATATAGTTAATCATTTCATTAAGGCTTCGAAGCGTAATGGCATCGAAGTATTTCGTATTTTTGATGCACTCAACGATATTCGTAATGTCGTTGATAGCGCCGAGGCCATCAAAGAGTGTGGCGGATTATTCGAAGGCGCAATTTCTTATACGCTTTCTCCTGTTCACACGCTTGATAGCTATCTTGAATATGCTCAGCAACTCAAAGATATTGGTGCTGATACCATCTGCATCAAAGATATGGCAGGTATGCTCACTCCGTATCGTACCGAGCGTATCGTTAAAGCATTTAATGCTGAGATTGGTTTGCCTCTTCATATTCATTGTCACTATATCGGTGGTATGGCACCAGCAAATATTGTTAAGGCAGCTGAAGCCGGAGCAGCAATTGCTGATACGGCGAGTGCTCCACTTGCATTTGGCAATAGCCAGCCTGCGGTAGAAATGATTGTTGCTGCACTTCAGGAGAGCCGTTACGATACAGGGCTTGATCTTGATCTGCTGTTTGAGATCGCTGAGTACTGGGAGACCGTCCGTAAGCGCGAACATTACAAGCGTGGTGTCACGTCGCTGACGCATATGAAAGTATTTAGTCATCAGGTTCCTGGTGGCATGATGAGCAACTTGGTCTCGCAGCTTAAAGGTCAGGGTGCCGAAGACCGCTTGATTGATGTAATGCGTGAGATTCCAAAGGTTCGTGCCGAAGTTGGTTATCCACCACTTGTAACGCCTCTTTCGCAAATTGTGGGTACTCAAGCGGTATTTAACGTGCTGACCGGTCGTCGTTGGGGCGTTGTCTCTAAGGAAATGAAAAACTACATTTGTGGATATTACGGCAAAGCTCCTGGCCCAATGGATCCTAATGTTGTTAAAAAGGTTGTTGGTACATCCGAGCGCCTTGATCCGTCTGTTTCGCCGAGTTCATTGGTGACGACTACGTATGATGAGGTAGCCGAAGAAATAGGGGATCTTGCTCAGAGCGAAGAAGACGTTTTGATGTATGCCTTATTCCCGAATGAAGCACGTACGTATCTAAGTAAGCATCGTACGTCAGAGAAAGTTGATTTCTTGCTCGAGGATGAATCGAGCGGAACCAAGGAGGATGATTACGTGGATATCAATCAAATTCGCGAGTTGGTGCGCGTAGCTCAGGAGAGTGGCGTTGGCGAGATCGTCGTCGAAGAGGATGGTTCGCGTGTTGCTGTTCGTATGCCTGGTATGGCGCCTGCTTCTTCTGATGTTCCTGCTGCTCAAGCATCGAATACTGAGGCTGCACAAGCAGATCAGTCATCAACTTCTGCGTCGAAGGATGACGACAAGGATCGTCCAGCTACCTGGACTCCAGTGACCGCTCCTATGGTTGGTACATTCTATGCTGCTCCTGCTCCTGGCGAGCCAGCGTTTGTTAAAGTGGGCGATGAAGTAACCGCTCATCAGACTTTGTGCATCATTGAGGCAATGAAGCTTATGAATGAGATTACGACTGAAGAGATGGGCACTGTACGCGAGATCTGTGTCGAAGATGGTGACGCGGTTGAATTCGGTACCGTTCTTTTCTACGTGGAATCGCATAATGCAGCCGAGGCTGCCGGTCCGGAGAATGCCTGATGCTTAAGAAGATTCTGATCGCCAATCGCGGTGAGATCGCACTCAGAATTATGCGTGCGGCGCGCGAGATGGGCATCAAGACCGTTGCGGTGTACTCAACCGCCGATAAGGATACGCTTCCTGTTCGTTATGCCGACGAAGCAGTATGCATCGGTCCTGCTCAGGCGCAAAAAAGTTATCTGCAGATACCCAGCATTATTGCTGCGGCAAAAAATACCGGAGCGCAAGCTATTCATCCTGGGTATGGATTCTTGGCCGAAAACGCTGATTTTGCCCGTGCATGTGCTGACAATGATTTGATCTTTATTGGGCCAGCTGCTGATTGTATTGATCGGATGGGCGATAAAGCTTCGGCTCGTTCAACGATGATGACCTGTGGTGTACCAACTGTTCCAGGTTCTGATGGCGTTGTTGATACGGTTGACGAAGCGCGTCGTTTTGCTGATGAAGTCGGATATCCGGTATTGATCAAGGCAAGTGCTGGCGGCGGTGGCAAGGGCATGCGCGAAGTGCATGATCCTGCCAATCTTGAATCAGAATTTATGGCGGCTCGCGCCGAAGCAACTGCTGCGTTTGGTAATGGCGACGTATATCTAGAAAAACTCGTACTTCGCCCACGTCATGTTGAGATTCAAGTACTTGCTGATGATTTTGGAAATCGTGTTGCTTTATGCGAGCGCGATTGCTCGTTGCAGCGTCGTCATCAGAAGCTTTTGGAAGAGGCGCCGAGTCCTGCTCTTGACGAAGAAACGCGTCGAGCAATGGGTGTTGCAGCGCTAAAGGCTGTTCGCGCTGTTGACTATCGTAGTGCGGGAACGATTGAGTTTTTGCTCGACCACGATGGTAGCTTCTACTTTATGGAGATGAACACGCGTGTTCAGGTAGAGCATCCTGTATCTGAATGCATCACGGGTGTTGACATTATTAAAGAGCAGTTGCGTATTGCCTCTGGCGAGCCAATGAGTTGTGCAGATCGTGCGCCTTTTTCTCCTTATGGCCATGCGATCGAATTTCGTATTAATGCCGAAGATCCAGAGCATGATTTTCGCCCTTGTCCAGGCACGATAACCCGTTTTGAATTGCCTGCGGGTCCTGGTGTGCGTGTTGAAAGCTACCTTGAGCCTGGGGCGTGTATTTCTCCTTACTATGATTCGCTGGTTGCTAAGCTTATTGTATGGGGTATCGATCGTGACGAGGCAATTGCGCGTGGTAAACGTGCGTTGCATGAGTTTAAGATTGAGGGAATCAAAACGACGATTCCTTTCCATTTGTCGGTGCTTGAGAAGAAAGCATTTTGCGCAGGAAAGGTTTACACTGATTTCATCGAAACCGAGATGGGAGCGTAGCATATGGCAGATTTGAATCTTGAGGGTATGGCCCTCGCTGACGGAGTAGCCGAGACGATCATCTCTATTGCTGTTCAGGATGTTGATGGTGTAGCAAGTATCGGTGGATCATCTCAGAGTGGTCTATCTTCGTTTTTTGCAACGAAGCCGCCAACACAGGGCATTGATGTCCAGGCAAATGATGACGATACGCTTACTGTTGCTCTTCGTATTGAAGTATATTATGGCTATGTACTTCCAGAAGTCGCTGATCAAGTACGATCAGCTGTTTCTAATGCAGTACTTAGTCAGATTGGTTTACGAGTCGGATCTGTCGATGTGTATATCGACGGTATCAGATTCGTCGGATAGATTTTGGGAATAGGGTACATGACGAAACGACATGAGCGAACACTTGCGCGCCGTATGGCAGTGCAGGTCCTCTATGAGCATGAGATAACGGAGACTCCGGTTAGTGAGATCCTTACGAGGGAATGTGTAATTCCTGGTGAGGGTTCACTGCCAGAGTATTCTGTCGTGCTGATTAAAGGTGTGGAATCCCATGCCGATGAAATAGCACAAAGGTTGGACGAGACATCTCAGAATTGGTCAATTGACCGTATGCCTCTCGTCGACCGTGCAATTATGGATATGGCAACATTTGAAATGCTCTATGTTGACCAGGTGCCGATTTCGGTGAGTATCAATGAGGCCGTTGAATTAGCAAAAAGCTTTGGCGGAGAAGACGAATCTCCTCATTTTGTTAATGGTATTCTTGGCTGCATAGCGCGTGTCGAAGATGAAAAGTCTTCCGATAAACAGGCTGCTCAATCAACTGATGGTGATGCAGCTGCCTCCGATGCTTCTACAAAGGAACAACTGAGCGAAGGCGTATCAGATCAGGCTAAGGATGCACCGTCCGACAATGTTGAAGTTGCATTACCGGTTGATAATGCTGCAGAGAAGCAGTCGAGTACTCAGACAGTGACTTCGTCCGTTGAGGTGCCTATTTCTACAAGCGAAGTAGACGAAAAGCGGAGTGCAACGCATGCCTGAGGAAAGTCAGACAACATATCGTGAGGTCAATGATCGCCTTAAAGAGATTGCCGACCGTGTAGCTGACGAAAGCCTGCCGCTTGATGATGCGCTTGACTTGTTTGAAGAAGCTGTTGGACTTGGTATGAAGGCTTCGGATTTGCTTGAACAAGACATTGCTCAACGTGACGACGAGAATAGTGTCAATGAAGAAGATCATGGCGTTGAATCAGATGAGTCTACGCCATTGAATGAGGGGCAAACGGATCGAGAAGGGAATCATATCCCTGTACGAAGAGAGGATATCGATGGCTGAAAAGCGTATTCTCGATGCAATTACAAGCCCTGACGACCTCAAAGCTCTAACTGATGGAGACCTTCGTATTCTCTGCAACGAGATTCGCGAGGAAATTGTTTCTGTAACCTCTCGCAATGGTGGCCATGTTGCGTCGAGCCTTGGCGCAGTAGAGATCATTGTGGCACTCCATTCTCTTCTTAACTGCCCGCATGATCGCATCGTCTTTGACGTCGGTCATCAGGCCTATGCTCATAAACTCTTAACAGGGCGTCTTAAACAATTCGATACGCTTCGCCAAAAAGGTGGAATCTCCGGGTTTCCTAAACCGAGTGAAAGTCCCTACGACGTTCATCCTTCGGGTCATGCCTCCGATTCGCTGTCAGTTGCTCTTGGCCTTGCTAAGGCACGCGATTTGCGCGGAAGCGATGAACATATCGTTGCAGTCATTGGTGATGCTTCGCTCGCAGGTGGCATGGCTTTTGAGGCTCTTAATCACATTGGACAAGAGCAAACGAAAATTGTAATTGTCTTAAATGATAACGGTATGTCTATTTCTCGTCCTGTAGGTGGTCTTGTAAAGCATCTGGGCTTTCTGCGTACCTCAACTCAGTACCGTCGCACACGCGATGCACTGCAGGAACGTATGGAAGAGTCCGGTATCATTACACGTGGTTTGTTGAATGTTGGTCGTAACATGAAGGAATCGATTAAGCAATTTGTCATTCGTCATTCCATGATGTTTGAACATCTAGGCATTACCTGCACTGCGCCAATTGATGGACATGACATTCGCGAATTACGCGAGACACTCGAAGTAGTTCTTAAAGCGGATGGCCCCGTACTCGTTCATGTGGTTACGAAAAAGGGTATAGGGTATCCTCCTGCTCAGCAGAATCCAGAATTGTTCCATGGTGTTGGTCCGTTTGATATCAAAACTGGTCACGTATATCCATCATCGAATACTGCTCCTAAGTTTATGAACGTATTCCGTGATGCTATTGTTGATGAGGCGGCTCATGATCCATCTATCGTTGCGATTACTGCGGCGATGAAAGATGGGACGGGTCTTGCGCGCTTTGCAGACACATATCCTGATCGCTTTTATGATGTAGGCATTTCCGAAGAACATGCGCTTGGGTTTGCTGCTGGACTGGCATCGGGCGGCATGAAGCCCGTAGTGGCGATCTATTCGACGTTTATGCAGCGCGCTATTGACCAAATTATTGTTGATAATGCTCTTGCACGTTGCAATATTGTTCTTTGTATCGATCGTGCTGGCTTGGTTGGGGACGATGGACCTACTCATAACGGTATGTTTGATATGGTGTATCTCCGTATGATCCCCGAGATGCGCATTCTTGCTCCATCAAATGAAGCCGAACTTGTGAATGCACTCCATACTGCACTTAAACTCGATGGCCCCGTTGCTTTGCGTTATCCTCGAGGAGCTGCAGCTGGCGTTGCACTTCCTGATCATCCGACAGAGCTTGAACCGGGTGTGTCTCGTCTTGTACGTAAAGGCGACGATATTGCGATCTTGGCATTCGGACGCATGGTCGCTCAGGCCCTTGATGCGGCAGAAATTCTAGAGCAACGTGGCATACATGCGCGCGTTGTTGATATGCGTTGGGTCAAACCGCTTGATGAGCATGCAATTAAACAGGCTGCGCAAACTAAGCTTGTTGTAACACTCGAAGAAGGCGTTATCTCGGGTGGCGCAGGCGAGGGCGTATTGGACGTTCTTTCACATCAGGCATCATCTACGCCTTCTCTTGTACTTGGATTGCCTGATGCTTTTATTCCTCAGGGTAAGGTTGAAGACCTTTTTGCTGATTTGGGACTTGATGGCAAGGGAATTGCTGCTTCGATTAGTGAGGCGCTCCAGCGTTGATTCCTTCCGACGTTCACCCACCGTCACTGATATTTTGTCCAGTACAAACCGATCAAGATATACAACATCTTGCGTCGATTGCGAGTGAAATCTGGCATGCCTATTGGCCCGATATCATCGGAGCTGACCAAACTGACTATATGGTGTCGTCGTTCCAGAGTGTTACTGCGTTGACGCATGATATTTGTCATGGAGGGTTCAACTACTGGATCGTTAAAGATCAGGCGGGCACTGTTGTTGGATATACTGCAGCAGCGGTTGAGATGATGAACGATGATGCTCAGCATAATGTGCAGATCCATCATAGTGATGTGATAGATGCCCAGTGGCCGCATCGTTTGTTTATTAGTAAAATCTATCTGTATGCATCGGAGCGTGGAAAGCACTATGCGAGTTCTATACTCGCGCGTTATCAGCGCATGTGCTCCTCTCAGAATATTCCTGCGATGTATCTCACAGTTAATCGCAACAATCATCTAGGAGTTCGTGCCTATAAAGGAAACGGATTCTGCATCGCAGAACAGGTGGACACTCCTATTGGAGACGATTTTGTGATGAATGACTTCATTATGGTTAAATCGTTTGAGCGTGGATAAGTGCTTGAATAACTTTGTCGTCGAGTAGAATTACGATTCCACTCGACTAAATTCTTGATTGGCACCTTGGTTGAATAGTCTTGTTGCTTGGTAGAATTACAATTCAGAGTGTTCGCGATAGGGCAGCTACATACGTTCTTACGATAGTATGTCCATGCTGATGACCGTTCTATCGTACAAACTAGACCATATTCTCCTATCCTGGCGTATTCTTCGTCCATTGGACGACAGATGTAGTATTCTATGTAGGTGCTTTTGCTACCTCTCAGTAAGGGCATAGTAAGATATCACATGATGAGAAAGACAGTTATTACTCATGTTCACTACGGCTCAAATTATTGCCATTGTCGTTTTTATTGTCGTTATGGCACTCGTTGCTTCCGAAAAAATTCATCGTTG
The DNA here is from genome assembly GCA_002417975.1 of Eggerthellaceae bacterium UBA5808. Taxonomy (GTDB): domain Bacteria; phylum Actinomycetota; class Coriobacteriia; order Coriobacteriales; family Eggerthellaceae; genus UBA5808. Next base: position 14,435 of record DIDE01000042.1, on the reverse strand, counting down.
TCTGGCTGCTCTTGCCGGTGCACTCGTTCTAATTTTGACGGGTGTTATTAGCTTTGATACGGGCATTGGTCATATTGACTTCAATACTATTGGTGTCTTGCTAGGTATGATGCTTTTTGTATCGGTCGTTAAGGAATCGGGACTTTTCGAGTTTGTTGCGATTAAGGCAGCTAATCTTGCCAAAGGTGATCCGTGGCGGATCATGGTTGCATTCTGTCTTATTACCGCGTTGCTATCTGCATTGCTTGATAATGTAACGACCGTTCTGCTTGTAGGACCAATGACTTTGATCGTGTGCGACCTGCTTAAGATCAATCCTGTTCCGTATTTTATGATTGAGATTATGGCAAGTAACATCGGTGGTACGGCAACATTAATTGGCGATCCACCAAACATTATGATTGGATCAGCTGCTGGTCTTTCATTCCTTGACTTTTTGGCGGTCGATACGCCTGCAGTCGTTTTGGTTCTTATTGTTGTTTTGGGCATATTCAAAATATTATATGGTCGCAAAGCCAAGGTGGGCGAAGAAGAGCGTAAAGCAATTCTTAAGCTCAAGGCTAAGGATTATATTCGTGACCGTGGCTTGTTCAACAAAAGCCTTGTCATGATTGGCCTTGTTATCTTGGGCTTCATGTTCCACGGACAGTTAGGCATTCAATCATGTGTTGTAGCACTTGCAGCTGCGTGCATCATGATGCTCATATCTAAGTCTGATCTTGAGATGTGTGTGTTTAGCGTCGAATGGACGACAATTGGATTCTTCTGCGGACTGTTTATGGTTGTTGGTGCGCTTGACGAAACAGGCGTGATTACGATGCTGGCACAAGCGATTATGGATGCGACGGGTGGCCAGGCATTTGTAATGATGATCGTCATCATCTGGGCAAGCGCATTGATATCATCAATTCTCGATAACATTCCGTTTGTTGCTACGATGATTCCTGTTATTGCTGCAATTGGTGCATCTGGAACCGATGTTGCACCTTTGTGGTGGGCTCTTTCTTTGGGCGCATGTCTTGGTGGTAACGGAACGTTGATCGGCGCAAGTGCAAATGTTGTTCTGAGCTCGATTTCAGCTAAAGAGGGTCATCCGTTCTCGTTTGTTGAATTCACTAAAGTTGGATTTCCTATCATGCTTGTTACGGTTGCTGTTGCGACGGTGTACATGGTCATTCGCTTCGGTCTTCCCATGCTTGCATAACGAGTTATCGCCTTATATATACGGTGTTAGTTGATCTTTTTCTTCGAATAATGTGCTTCATCGGGCATAAGGATTCCTTTTGCCTCTATTCGCAAGGAGAAATGTCGTATAGTTAACACCGTATAGAGTGTAATTACCCATGCGATGCATGAGGGGGGGCGAGCGTGTATGAAGAGCAAACGTACTAAATGGCGTACAAGCGGCTTTACAATGATGGAACTTCTCGGAGCGCTTGCCATCATGGTCGTTATGTTTCTCCTTGCTGTTCCTGCTTTTATGCAGATTCAAACCAACTATCAAATGATGAAGTTGGATGCAACAGCAAAGACTATTTATACCGCAGCACAGGATCGTCTTGTTTCGTTACAGTCGACCGGACGGCTTCAAACTGTTGCCGGCAATGTTGTTGCAACTGATCAAACTGCGGCGGTACCTGCCGATTATCCTTCGGATAATGGGGACGATATTGAGCTCTATTATCTATCTCGTTCAGATGCGAACGCTATTATTTCAAATGACATTGTGACTCAAGATGCGAATACGATGACTGCCGATTTGCCTGGCGATTTTCTTATTGAAATGAGCCCGCATACTGGTGAAGTCTATGGTGTCTTTTATGTTGAGCAGGGAACGATATCGTATGGCACCATTTCTTCGTTGAAGAGTCGCAGCCAGGCTGATCGAACTGCCGCGAAGATTGGATATTACGGTGGTAATCCGATTTCGAATAAACCTGAACAGAAAAAAGCATCATTTGATGACCTCACCCTTGATGTAGTGAATAGTGAAGAACTCTACGTTAAGTTGGTAAGCAGCGGTTTTACTCAGGATATGTCGGGTGTTGATGTAACGGTTGTCGTCGAAACGCCTAAACCGTGGAATTCCGGAACAACTCATTGGTCTAAAACGTATGATGCTACGAGCTATTTTCAAACAGCATTGCGCAATGATGGGCGCTGCGCAATTGGCGATGGAGAATGTGACTGCTTACTCGATAGTATGCGCACGGGTCTCTCTATTTCCGATATAACAGGTGGAGCTATCCCTTGTGGATCCGATCTTTCGATCTCCGTTATTGTTAATGCAGGTGGAAAGACGTATGCCAAGAGTTATAACGGCGGTGCCGTTAATGCTTCATTTAACTCTTACGATGCGGATACGCAGACAATTTATGCCTCATCGGTTCGTCATATCAATAACTTGCGGTCGATGACGCGTGATAGTAGCTCGTCGTTCTTTATTGGTTCGAACGATTCTGTGTCGGCAATTCGTCTCAAAAATGATATATCATTCGACAACTGGTCACGTGACTCTGTGTCAATTCAGTCGCTTAATTCTCAGGGCAATGCAACGAATCCACTCATTCATACGATAGGGACGAGTACAGCGCCTGGCTATTTCTCGCCGATTGATTTGTCGGCGGTTGATTATTCCTTTGGTATCCAAACGATAAGTGGAAAAGCCAGCGATGATCAGACACAGGGTTATTCGCTCAAGAATTTTGTTATAGGCAATGGATCTGATAGTACAGGACTGTTCTCTAAAGTTCATGCATCGCTGAGCGATATAACGCTTGTTGACCCTGTTGTTAATGGCGGATCCAATACGGGTGCACTGCTCGGTGGGTCTGAGGATTGGGCGCCCAAGCTTTCGAACTGCGCTGTTAAAGCAACTAATCCATCGACTTCATCTCGTGTGAGTGGAACCAACCACGTTGGTGGTCTTGTTGGACGCTATCAAGGCGAGGGAATTGAGTCCTGCTCGTTTGAAGGCGCTGTATCGTCAACTGGCTCAAATGTCGGTGGACTGGTTGGAAGTGGCCAAGTTAATTCATTCACAAATTGTTCGGTTAAGGGATCGGTCTCATCTTCTGGTGATACGGTTGGTGGACTCATCGGCCTTTACGAAAATGGATCATGCAGTGATTGCACAGCTCAAGTGTCGGTTACTGGTGTCAACAATGTTGGTGGTCTTATTGGTACAACTAAAACAGGATCGACGATTTCTCGTTGCACCGTTCATGGCGCTAACGAGGGAGGAACGGTGACGCCGTGCTCGGTGACATCGACGGGCTTGAATGTTGGCGGTCTCATTGGCGATCATCAAAATGGAACGCTTGAGCAATGCACAACAGAATGTAATGTTACAGGCAAAGAGAACGTTGGCGGTCTGATGGGCCTTCATGGAACATCTGGCGGTGATACGACCGATTGCAAAGCAAGTGGAAATATAAGCGGTGAAAAGACAGTTGGCGGATTTGTCGGCGTATCGTCCAATGGTAACTTTACGCGCTGTGGCGCTCAGGGATATTTCCCGGATGAGGTTGCAACAGCAATTGGATGTACCGTTTCTGGTCAGCAGAACATCGGAGGTTTTGCAGGCGCACTGACAGGTGGAGATGTTCGTGGCTCGTATGCTGCAGTCGATGTATCGAACGGAACGTATGATCATTCATCAAATGTTGGTGGCTTTGTTGGCCTTATTATGAATGGCTGGGTCTCATGTGATTCGTGCTATTCATCAGGAAATGTAGTGGCCAACACTAACGTAGGCGGGTTCTTGGGTCGTGCGATATCTGGCTGTGAGATTGAACAATGCTATTCGACGTCGAATGTATCCAATGATGCACTTGCTGCTGACATTGACGATTTCCAATCAATTGGTGGGTTTATCGGTTCTGCTGCTCAGATTAACGTTGATTCTGATGCGTCGTATGGCAAAGTTTCGATCAAGCGTAGCGATGGAACGGTTCGAATCGAGGCAAGCGATGCATGCGGCCCGTTTATAGGCTCGAGTTCTGCGAATACGTTTGCCTATGATGATCATTCATGCTTCTATCTGCAAATGCCGGGATATAACGCAATTACGCTTACCGCAACTACGCAGCCTGCGAGCAGAACATACGATGAGTCGGTATTGAACACTGATCAGCTTACAACTGCTCAAAGCCACCCATACGATGCTGCGCTTAAGGACAAGAATTATCCCTTTGCTTATGCAACACTTGATGGTCAGACGATCGAGCATTATGGCAACTGGCCTATTAAGGTTACTAAGGACTATAGCGGGATCACACAGAAGCTCCTTTCGGGTAATCAATCGGTAGGAGATACCGTTCTGTGGAATTATGTGTATGCCAATAAGCGTATAGATTCGAATGGGTATTCAAAGACTAGTTACTCGCTTGATTCTGGAGCAATCAAAACATCAGCGGTAGCGGGAACAGGTTCACAGGTCTATGAATTCATGGGGCAAGATAATGCGTATGGGCCTTCGTATACCAAAGACGATTTTAGCTATGTGCTAAGTGTTAAAGAAGATACGTATGTGCGTACGGACGGAACAACTCCATGGGGATATTCGTCCGCTTCGCAAGGGTATGAAGGCAATTTCGTTGTGTATATCGGAGATAAGATACAGGAAGCTCAACAAGATTGCGCTGTGTATCAATATGATGCTGGACGTGCGTCAGAAGGACTTGCTCCTTATCAGCGTGGGTCGATTCGAACGATTACGAAGACTGTTGGATCAACGTCGTTCGCATCATACGATACAAATTCGTTTGTGGCGACGGCCGATTGGACGTGGACGCCAGCATAGGATTAGCTTGGGCTTTAGCGATGTATCACCGGAACGGCCGATATAATGCAATGTAGACGTATAAGAGAAGAGGAGGCGGAAGTCATGAAGGTAGCACGCAAACGCATCTTGCAGGACGATCGTGGTGCCAGTATGATCATCGCGTTGCTCTTCTTGCTGGTTTGCACGGTGGTCGCGGCAATTTTACTTAATGCGGCATCGGGAAATGCAGAACGGGCACATCAACAAACGATGGAGAGCCAGTCATATTTGCAAGTTTCTTCAGCTGCCGAACTCACGCGTGATCTGTTTGTTCCTTCGACGTCTAAGGCTGATTCGGCGGGTGTTGATACGTCTGGATACACGTTTCAGGGAACAACAACCTCTGTTGGGAAAAGTCCTTTTGGAACCTGGATACGTACCTGTTTGGCAGCTAAACAACAGGGTGGAGTTATGCCAACGCATACCATCTATCTAGATGCCTCGTCGGGTGCGCCTCAACCCTTTACGCAGCTTAATGAACGTGTGCGTGCAACATGCACAATGAAGGACGATTTAACAATCGTTGTTTCGCTTGTTGCAGTTGATCGCTCTAATGTTGAGACTCCTGGTCTCTATCAACTTCCGATAACGGTTACGATGCCCCTGCAAACCGCTACGGGTCAGACTCTAGGCTATTGGTCTAAGGCTGAGACGACGATAGGGGGTACACTCTGATGACACGTAAGCGTTCTACATCAGGAGAGACGATGGTCGAAGCTCTCGTAGCGCTTTTAATTGCTGCGTTGGCTGTGTGCCTGCTTGTAACTGCGATCTCTGCAGCTAACCATATGAATACGAGCGCTGACCAATGGCGTTCATCGTTTAACGAGCAACGTAATGCTGCCGAAGTTGGGGCATACGCTTCGAGTGATAGCTCTTTGTCTCAAACAACGGGTACGGTTTCTATCAGCGATGATCAAGGATCATCGAGCCAGGTTGATGTTGTATTTTATGGTGGAGATTCACTCTCATCATACGTTCCATCGGATCGGGTTTCGCAACTGTCGAAATCAGGTGGTGAATGATGAAGCGGTTGATGACTATGCATACAAAAAATAGTGCGCTTCATCGTAATGGCAACCGTTCCTGTTCGGGATTTACCCTTGTCGAAACGCTTGTTTCAATGTTATTTGTCCTGCTTCTTATGGGCATTGTTTCGACGGGTATTTCGATGGCAGTGCGTGTATACCAGCAATCGACGTTTGTGTCTGAGAGTGCTGTGCTCGAAGATTCAATCTCGTCGGCGTTGTCGGCTCCGCTTCATGCAATGGCTCGCCAGTCTGATGGATCATTTACGACAACGATCGACGATGAACAGTATTCGTTTACGGATACATCTGCTCTTTCGTCAATGCTCCAGGTTAAAAGCGAAGATCCCAATGATCATCTACATATATTTTTGGATGATTCTGCAGGGCATGAACGCAAGGTTCTTAATGGCGGCACGTATGCGGATTGCGAAATTTCGAATATCTCGACTGAGGTTGTATGGCCGAGTTCAGGATCTACCGTTGCGACAACAGATCGCACGCCGGTTCGCATTAACGTTACGTACACTATTCAAAGCACAGTGGATGCTTCGTTGGCTAAAAATGTTCAGGTAGATTTTACGTCGGCAGCAGTGAACGCTACGGCCGTTTAACCAAGTGGGTAAAGGGAGGATAGCCTTATGATGACGAAGCTTACACGTATGGGCGATATGCTTGTTCATGCGGGTCTCATCAACGATGATCAACTTAAGCAGGCGCTTGCTGCGCAGAAAAAGAATAAGCGTCGTCTCGGTGAGGAACTGGTCAAATCAGGGATGATTACCGAGCGCCAATTGATCGATGCATTGGTCATGCAGCTTGGCGTCGACTACGTCGACCTGAATAAAGTATCGCTTTCTCCTGATATGACCCAATACGTTTCTAAACGTATTGCGCGTAAGTATCATGTCGTCCCTTATAAAGTTCAAGGTGACGAACTGTATTTGGCGATGAGCGACCCATTAAATTTCATCGCAACCGAAGAGGTCAAGACTGCTTCCAAGAAAATGGTCATCCCGGTCATTTCTACGCGAGCAGCAATTGATCATGCGATTGCTGAGCTGTATGGCACCGAAGGTGCTAAGCGAGCCATTCGTGAGATGCAACGCGAACACGCCGAGATGAACGAGAGCGAAATTCAGCAGGTTCAGCAGAGCCTTGCTTCCGATACTCAGGCAGCGCCGTCTATTCGTTTGGTTGATTCGATCATAGAACGTGGCGTGTCTGAACACGCAAGTGATATTCACATCGAGCCTCAGGATGATCACGTTCAGGTTCGTATGCGCGTCGACGGTGTGCTGCACAATATGCTGGAAATCCCTAAACGCTTGCAGGCATCAGTATTGAGCCGTATTAAGATCATGTCAGGCATGGATGTGACAGAGCGCCGTATTCCTCAAGATGGTCGTGCAATGGTACACGTTCATATGCGTGAAATTGATATTCGTGTATCAACGCTTCCTACGGTTCATGGTGAAAAAATCGTTTTGCGTATTCTTGACCAGGAGTCACTCGATCATACTGCCGAAGGACTAGGGTATAGCGGTGTAAACCTCGAACGTTATAACGAACTTCTTGGTAACACGCGTGGTGTCGTACTGATTGTTGGACCAACGGGATCAGGCAAGAGCTCGACAATGTTTTCGATGATTGATCAACTTAATACTGAGTCGGTCAATTTGGTCACACTCGAGGATCCTGTTGAATACAACATTCCTGGAGTAAACCAGGTTCAGATCAACGAGAAGACAGGGTTGACGTTTGCTGGCGGGTTACGCTCTATTTTGCGCCAGGATCCTGATATTGTTGCCGTAGGTGAGATTCGTGATTCCGAAACTGCAGAAATCGCTATGCGAGCTGCTGTTACGGGGCATTTGGTGCTCTCTACCATTCATACGGGCGATGCAGTATCGACGCTTGATCGATTAATCGATATTGGGATTGAACCGTATATGATCGCATCTGCACTCAAGGGCGTTATCAGCCAACGTCTTGTTCGTAAAATCTGTCCGTATTGTAAAGAGGCTTACCATCCAAGTGCAGAAGAGCTTGAATCGATGCACATGGATCCTCACCAAAAGGATGTTACCTTTTATCGAGGCAAGGGATGTCCTGAGTGTTACGAAAGTGGCTATCAAGGACGGACGGTTATTGCTGAAGTTCTGATGATCGATTCCGAAATACGAGAGGCAATTCGTAATCATGTTTCGCATGAGGAGCTTATGACGGCGGTTCATAATTCTCGGTTTGTTCCGATTTCGGAAGATTGCAAACAACTTGTGCTCAATGGAACAACGACGGTCGATGAAGTTGTACGTGTTGCTAATACGACTGATTAATAGGTAAGGTGTGTGAGAACTATGGGAATAGATGCAATAGTTGAGCGAGCTGCACAGCATGATGCATCAGATGTTCACATTGCACCTGGCGTTCCGTTGCGTTATCGCATTAACGGTGAACTTGTTGATGCCGATGCGAACGTATTGGCGGCGGACGAATGCGAACAACTTGCTCGTGAGGTTATGGGCGAGCGATATCGTGAAATTAAATCCATTGGTGAATACGATATGGCAGGTACTTACGCGCATCGACGCTGCCGCCTAAATTTATATCGGTCACAAGGACATATGGTTCTTGCAGTTCGTCTGCTTGCCAAGGATATCCCTGATCTTGGTTCGCTCGGTTTACCTCCTGCAGTGCTCGATTTCCCGCGTTATCGTAAGGGCATCGTGCTGGTAACAGGAGAAACAGGTTCGGGCAAATCAACCACGCTTGCTGCATTGCTTGATTCGATTAATCGCACGCGTTCCGAACATATCATTACGCTTGAGGATCCGATCGAATATATCTATCAGCCTGATCGCTGCAGTATCGATCAACGTGAGATTGGGTCTGATACCGAATCGTATGCGAATGGGCTGCGAGCAATTTTGCGCGAAGATCCTGATGTCATTCTCATTGGTGAGATGCGTGATCTTGATACGATCGAAACTGCGCTGACTGCAGCAGAAACAGGTCACTTGGTGTTTTCGACGCTTCATACGCAGAGCGCGCCTGATTCGATTGACCGTTTGGTTGATGTGTTTCCAGAAGGAAGACAGCGTCAGATACGTTTGCAACTTTCTCAGACGCTAGCCGCAGTTGTATCGCAACAATTGCTTACACGCCGTGACGAATCGGGCCGTTGCGCAGCATGCGAAGTCATGGTTGTTAATGCTGCTATTCGTAATCTCATTCGAGAGGGCAAGACGCCGCAAATTGCTAATTCGATGGCGACATCTGCTGATATCGGAAGTATAACGATGGATAATGCGCTTATACAATTGATGCATGCGGGAAAGATTTCATCTGAAGTAGCTCAAACGTATGCGTTTGATCCTGAATATGTACGACGAGGCGGGCGCCGCTAGAGAATAGACCGTGCAAGCTGATTGTATGATGCGATTGATATGCGCGAATACCTTATTTGACGATGATACAAACGTTGTTAGGTGATACGGTGTGAACGGAGCGAATGGATTGCGCAACTTCGCGAAGAGAAGAGGATCTTGTGAAAACATTCAAATATAGTGCGCGTTCGGAGGATGGGACCGCATTCGAGGGTGCTATCCAGGCGAATTCCGAAGGACGGGCAATCGAACAGCTTAAGGAAAGTGGCGTCGTAGTACGCTCTATCGAGCGTGAAGGTGGCGACCATGACATTGATATACATATTGGTCGCGCAAAAACTAAGGAAAAGGCACTCGCGCTTCTTTGTCACCAGTTTGCGATCATTCTTCAGGCAGGGATGCCTATCGTTTTAACGGTTCGTTTGGTTGCGGGGCAAACGGAGAACAAGGCTCTGGCGGCTATTTTGAACGATGTTGCTGACGATGTGGCTTCTGGCCAAGGACTTGCCGATAGTTTTGAGCGTCGGGGAAGTGCTCTTCCTACGACGTTTATTGAAACGGTGCGAGCTGGAGAACTTGCAGGTAGCTTGGATACGGTCTTTACGCGACTCAGCGATTACTATACCAAGACATCACGGTCTAAGGCTCGTGTTGGATCTGCCATGATCTACCCAGCGTTTGTTATTGGTATTGCTATCATTGTCATCATAATTATCATGACATTTGCTGTTCCAACGTTTACCAGCACATTTGCGAGTATGGATATCGCGCTTCCATGGATTACTCAGGCAATGATTTCCACGTCTAATTTCTTTTCCCACTATAGTTTGATTCTTCTTGCCGTAATTGCTGCCATTATTGTGATTATGAAGGTGTGGCTGCGCAACGAGGGACCGCGTCTTAAGTGGAGTAAGGCTGGATTGCACGTTCCCGTTATCGGACGGATTGTCTATATGAATGCTGCGAACCAATATGCGAGTACTATGTCAACTATGCTTGCATCGGGACTTCCTATGGTTGATGCAGTTCGTGCGACTGCATGGTCAATTGGAAATCGGTATCTTTCGCATGAGCTGGAGTCGATTCTTCCTGATTTGGAAGCAGGCAAACAACTGTCTGAGGGCTTAAGAAAGTCGGGAGCATTCCCTGATCTTGTTGTTGAGATGACGGCAGTGGGCGAGGAATCAGGTTCGTTGGAAGACACGCTTGATACAGTAGGTCTCTACTATGCAAATGAGGTTGATACTGCGACAACACGTGCACTTTCGATTATGGAGCCGCTTCTAATTGTGATTTTGGCTGTGATTGTGTGTTCAATTCTATTGGCTGTGTATCTGCCGATCTTCTCTCTGTATGGATCGTACTAGACAAAATAACGTTGAATTCGGCTTCGACGTGCGATTTTGACAAATAATATGCCAAATAGGTTGCATACACATATGTTTGTTAGTCAAAGAATGAGATACAATAATGATACAGATGCGAGGCGTTACGATACATGTGATATCGTCGTCTTAGCATCGAGAAGTATACATACGATACATAAGAACGTAACAGTGTGTAGTTGATTGTAGGAAACGTGAGGAAGAGGGGAATATCATGAAAAACATGATAGTGGCTCAGAAGGAACAGCTGAAAAAGCGTGGGGTCAAGGGCTTTACTTTGATGGAGATGCTCATTGTTGTTGCCATCATTGCAATTCTTGTTGCCATCGCGATTCCTATTTTTAGTGGTCAGCTCGATAATGCAAAGTACAGTGCTGATGAGGCTAACGGTCGTTCGCTCTACGCTGCAGTAACGGCTGATTATATGACGACTAACACCGTTCCAACGTGGACGCAGACTGATAAAAAGGTTACGTACAATGGAACGACCTATGAGTTCTCTGATAAGAACACGAGCGTAACTTCGGGTACAAATGACAATGGTGCGCCTACGGTTACTGTTAATGATGGTACGGATCATACGTACACCTTTGGTGACTAAGTAACCACATCGATGAGTTGCGAGATGTAATTCATACGGCGATGAATAGTAATCGTCATCACGTCGAGCCCAGTATTTATGCTGGGCTCGATTGTTATTTAGATGCTGTCAACATTGCATTTACCCCTCGATATACAGACGAAGCAAGCAAATAAGGTATGATCAGGTTCAGAGAAACGTGAGTAATGTAGTTGTTCTCGTGCGTACATTGATTGATTATTGGGTAGGAGAAGATATATCGTGTCGATTGCTTCTTATATGACGCCGGCGCTGACCGCCTATGTACTTGTCCTTGTGGCGCTCCTTGGAGCGTGTATGGGGAGCTTTCTCGATTGCTTGGCTTGGCGCCTCGTCCATGGAGGCAACATATTTTCTGGCAGGTCAAAGTGCGATGCGTGCGATCATGTGCTTGGCATCCGCGACCTAATTCCAATTGCTAGTTGGGTATCAACAAAAGGACATTGTCGTTATTGTGGTGCGCATATTTCGTGTCGGCATCCGTTGATTGAGCTTCTTTGTGCGGGTATATTCGTCGTCGTAATGGTGCATTATCAGTATTCGCTTGAAGCAATCGAAATGATTGCCTTTGCCTGCATCCTTATCGTGCTGTCGCTAACCGACCTAGACTCATGGACCATTCCTAATGGCTGTATTGTGACTGCTATCGTTATCCGCTTTGCGTATGTGATTGCAAATGGCGTCATATGCGGTATGGATGTGTTCCAAGTAGTATGTTCGACGCTCTTCGATGGGCTTATTGTTGCTATACCCCTACTTGTACTAGTGTTGTTTGCCGATAAGGTGCTTAAAAAGGAGAGTATGGGTGGGGGAGATCTTAAGCTCTTTTTTGTTGCAGGTCTCTATTTTGGTTGGCAGGAATGTCTATTGCTGATCATCCTTGCGTGTGTGTTCGGCATCGTACTCGCCCTATGCTCGCAGCCTCGCAATGCCACTGATGTTTCACATCAAGCGGTGCAAAGTTTGGATGACTCTGAGGGTACTGAGAATGATCATTCTGCATCTGATCAGTCTGCAACAGGGTTGCAGCGAATGATTCCTTTTGGCCCATCCATAGCACTGGCTTGTTTTGCGACCATGTTGTGCGGTCAAACATTTATTGCGTGGTATATCGGACTTTTTTAGACTTGGCAATGATGTGCGTTAGTCCAAAATGATGTTGTCTTATACGTACCAGCTAATTTATAAAATGATGGGATCTCTTACTTGGGACTATAAATTTAGTTTGGCTATGCAAACAGGAAGAGAATGACAGCGTAATCGTATACTTAGCGCTACAATAGCAACAAGGGTATATGAAGCGCTTCCGAAAGAAGGGGAAACGTATGTCGAACGCTTTTATCGGAATGGACATAGGAAATGTTAATTGCAAAATCGCAGCACGTGACGGTGATCGTGTAAAGATTCTTGAGCTCAAATTACCCGAAAATATTGCGCGGGATGGTGATATCTGTGCGCCCGAGTCAATGGTCGATTTTCTTCGGAGAGTTCGTCGTACGCATCATATTCATGAGCGAAACGTCGCTCTTGCGCTGCCTGAATCGAAAGCGTACTTTCGTCATGTGACGTTACCAAAGATGACTGTTTCGGAATTAAAGCTAAATCTTCCGTATGAATTCAAAGATTATATCGATGGTGCTCCAGAAGATTATTACTACGATTATTTGATTGATGAATCACCTGTTCCTGCCGAAGAGCAGGATCCCGATAAAGAGTTGCGCCTGTATGCTGCTGCAATTAAGCGGAAAGAGATTCTATCGGCAGAGGATCTTTTTCGCAAGGCTGGCTTTAGGCTTAAGGTCGCAATTCCTGAACCTATTGCGTATATGCGCCTTTTGCGCGAAGAGATTCATCGCAATGCAGAGATCAAAACGTGTGAGACCGTATTTGCTGATATCGGCTATCACGAGATGGTCATGATGCTGTTTAAAGGATCAGAATTTGCTGCCTCAAAGACGGTTCAGATTGGTACGCAGGATTTTGATGTTTCCATCGCGGAGCAAAAGAATATCGATCAATTTACTACTGCAAGTTACAAGTACAATAATTTCGAAGGCATCATGGATTCCAACGAATGCCAACGGATCTACGATCGTTTTGCCCTTGAGATAAGCAAGGTTGTTAATTTTTATAATTTTAATAATCCCGATGGGAACGCTGATAGACTTTTCTACCTTGGTGGAGGAGCGCAGATTCCTCAACTTACTGCGGCAATTCGCGATTCGGTTGATATACCGTGCGACGGTATACGTGCGCTGCTGCCCGAAGGGGCAAACAGCGATAAGGAATCGATGGTATGCGCATTGTCGGTAGCTGCGTTGCTCGAGGGGGAGGCGACACGTCATGGCAATTGATTTGAATCGTCCGATTGAAATTCCTCATGCGCAATCGGCAAAGGATGAATATCCATCCAAGACAACAATGAATCTTGCTGTTTCTCAGCATCCCACAGTGGATGTTAAGCGCATTATCGTGATTGCTGTGATTGTCCTTGTTGTTGGCGGTCTATTTGTTAAATTTGGTATTGTTGATGTATATGCGCGTGTTGGCGCTGCTCAAACACAGTTGAATGTAGCTCAGTCACAGCTTGATGCAGTCAATGGTCAGCTGGGTGGTTATTCCGATGTTGAACAGCAATATCAGCAATATGAGAAATCAGGGGTGTCGAGTTCGTCATCAGTGAGTGCTCTTAAAGTTCTTGATATGGTCGATTCTGTTATTCCTGAGTCGTCAATCGCTAGTGTGGATTTATCTGGAACAACGCTGAAACTGCAAATCACTGGTGAGTCGCTCGATACGATTGCACAGCTTTCGAACAAGCTAAGCACTCAATCCATGGTTGAGAACGTATCGGTTTCGAATGCGGCAACGAACGCAACGAACAACCAGAGTACAACGGCTGTCCTGACGGTTACGTTGCATCAGACGTCGAATGGAGGTGCTGCGTAATATGGCACGCTATACATTCAACAAAAAAGAGAAAGTTTTAATGACCATTTTAGCTTTACTCCTTGTAGGGGTTGCTTGGTATTTTCTCGTTTTTAGCCCTTGCCAACAGTCAACTCAGCGCATCGAAACCCAGGTTTCGAGTACGCAGACGCAGGTTGATCTTGCTGCCAGCAAGCTTCAAAGTATGGACTCTATGCAGTCCTCCATTGATGCAGATAAACAAAGTGGAAAGACGCAGGT
>DIDE01000058.1 GCA_002417975.1 Eggerthellaceae bacterium UBA5808 | reverse complement strand
TCATCAGCCATAGCTGTGCCAGTGCCATTATTAGCGTCAAATGCAACCGTGTAAGCATTTCCAGCAAAGTTTGCAGTGAATGTCGTAGCCTCATAAATGCCCGTCGCCTTTGCTACCGCATCAACTTGAGCCGCTGTAAGTACGGTACCGGTCGTATTCGTTGTATTTTTATTGTTGGTCCAATTAACAAAATGGTAGCCCGTCTTAGGCGTTGCAGTTGATCCTTTTGCTGTACCGGTCGCTGGCTGAAGTGATTCATTAGTAGGCTGAGTAGTGCCCATAGCCGTATCATTTGGTTGATAGGCAATCTTTACATTCTTTGCTTCTTTCCATATTGCATAAAGAGTAACCGTGTCCCCGCTCGTAGCAGTAAGATTACTCACCGATGCGTTATCTGCATACGTTGCAGTAGTGGCATTCGCATCAGTATCCCACCCAAGAAACGTATAACCTGCACGCGTATAGGTATTCGCTGTAAGTGTAGTAGCAGTTCCGTAAGTAAACGCCTCATTAGCCATCGCTGCACCCGCACCGCCATTAGCATTAAATGCAACCGTATAGGCATTTCCAGCAAAATTGGCAGTAAACGTTGTTGCCTCATAAATGCCGCTCGCCTTTGCTACCGCATCAACTTGAGCCGCTGTAAGTACGGTACCGGTCGTGTTCGTTGTATTTTTATTGTTAGTCCAATTTACAAAATGGTAGCCTGTCTTAGGCGTTGCAGTTGATCCTGCAGCCACGCCCGTCGCTGGCTGGAGCGACTCATTCGTTGGTTGAGTCTCGCCCATAATCGTATCGCTTGGCTTGTACGCTATAATCACCGCACCGCGTTCTTGCCATATTGCATAAAGGGTAACCGTGCCCCCATCAACATCAGTAAGGTCACTCACTGATGCTTTATCTGTATACGTTGCAGTAGTGGCATTTTTATCAGTACTCCACCCAAGGAATGTATAGCCCGCACGCGTATAGGTATTCGTTGTAAGTGCAGCAGCAGTTCCGTAAGTAAACGCCTCATTAGCCATCGCTGCACCCGTACCGCCATTTGCGTTGAATACAACCGTATAGCTATGCGCATCCCATTGTGCGTAAAGTTTTACCTTATCTCCATTCGTAGTGCTAAGGTTTGAAACCTCAGCTTTATCGTTATAGGCAGTTCCTGAACCATTTTTTGCAGTATTCCAATTTTTAAAGGTATAGCCTGTACGACTAAAGGCATTAGAAATAAGTTTCTGGGATGAATCAAACGTAAAAGCCTGATCGCCCATTGTGCCCGTAGCATCAGGAGCATTGTCATCAAAAGAAACTGAATACGAAATAGGAATCCACTTTGCATATAATGTCATACTCTGAGATACGGAAGTATCAAAATCCCATCGATTTGCATCGCTGCATTCCGCATCGGTGTACCATCCGCTAAACGTATAACCGTTTTTCGCTGGATCAGTCGGCTGCGTCACTTGATGACCAAGTGTTTGAGAAGGAGGGTCTGCCGTGCCACCTTGTGTGTCAAAATCCACGTTATACGTTTGATAATCGGCACGCAAATAGCCTGTCGCCGCCCCAGCAAGATACTGTGTTCGTGATGAATCCTGAAAAACATATGAGGCGACAGCTTCCCATCGATTATAAATCTTTGTTGCTTGCTCGGTTGATGGAGCAGAAATAGGAACTTTAACCTCAACTTGTTTATCTGATTCAAGGCGGTCAAGTTTGATAGCGATCGCTCGACAATCAGCATCAAACGTCGTTGACGCACCATCAAACGTCGTTGATGCATCACTTGATGTAATCGTTGGAAGATCAGTTGATAAATACCGTATTTCATAACCTCCCAAATCACTTGCATTATCTGTCGTAAGCGTTGGTCTTGATGCAAGCCTCATATCAAAATTACAATTTGTTTGTCCCGCTTTAGGAACCGGTATAAACACATACGATATATGGTCAGTAATGCCTGCTGACGGAACGGTATTTGTAATATCAAATTTCATAGAGCCTACGTCATCTTTAGTAAATGACGCAGTGCCTGCAGGATCATCGGCACCAGAGACAAGCACATCAGTCTTACCGATGCCATCCGACCCGGCAACACTCTCATGTATCGCAAGTTTAGGGTCCGAATTAACGACAATTTCAGCAGTACTTGACGATCGCACCATATTCGTTGATCCAACACCGAGTGTATTGAGCGTACCATTTGCAAAAGTATAACCAGGCACATTAGATCCGATAACACCAATCTGGCTCCATGTATACGTAGCATCAGCAGCGGTCGCGGCAACTTTTACAGGAATATCAACGCATATAATCGCGCGTTTAGTACCGGTATCATATGCAGTCGTTAATTCCTGTTGGGAAAAATCATAATAATATATAGTACAAGGTCCGCTATATCCAAAAGTAAGAGCTTCATCGGCAGTCGCTGCACGACTTTTAACAAAATTTGCCTTACCTACAGGAGACTGGTCGACGTATCTCCTGTATTGTCCCCAGCGAATAGCAAGACTTGTCGCGGTAGGAGTAATATCATTTGGCAGTACAAGCGCAAACGTCATGCCAGATAAACGAGCACTCCCGTATATTCCCATGGAGAGTACTCCTGTGCTACCAGCATTGAGAACTTTTTGGGCGCCCTCGCCCACTTCAGATCCAGATGAATAAGCATTGCCTTTGATAATGCCATTACTTTGCGTCCAGGAGCCACCCTGGGTCGTCCACATATATCCATTAGTTGTAGTACCAAAGCTGCTCCCTTTAGCACCGTTATCATAAGCATTGATAGAAAATGTATTCTGCGACCTGACGTTCATTGTTGGAAGGTCGATATTGGTATTGTCGAGAGAAATACCACCGGACATTCCATAGAGCACACATTTCGCTGAGCCTACGTCCTTGCTCCATGATGAGTAAACAATATGAACCGAAGCAAAATATTTACCAGAATCTGCTGGCAGTTTTGCACTCGTTTGTGTGGTAGAAGTAAACGGAGATGCTTCGCCACTTGTTGAATCCCAGCTGTAAGATGTTGAGTCACCTTCATACGTCCAGGATACCTGTTGAACCATCGAAAAATTATTCCCACTAGCTGCATAAGGAAGTGGAATATCTACAGTCGAAACATCATCATTAGTTGTATCTATAGCCACATCAGCACATATTCCACCATCCGATGTAGAAGCACTTGTATTACTTATCGTAAAAGTTGCGAGCGTCATCAAATGCAAGTTCAAACCATAATCCCAGGCAACAGTTGCATCAGTCCCCGTTACATCAAGTGTAAATGCGCCCTGTGGCATCCAGCGGAACCCATTCGTAACACTCTGCTCGTTGCCAAACGCATTAGCAGACGCATCCCATAGGGCAAACGAAAATGTATGTGCGCTATAATTCGCTGTTGAAGTTGTAGCAATAGGTAAACCAGTTACGTTCATACTACCTATCGACTGAGCTGTACCAACCTGATCAACAATAAGATAAGCAGATTTTACATATGTCCCTGCTGATGCAGAAATTGTAAGCTCATTATTTGCAACCG
Source organism: Eggerthellaceae bacterium UBA5808 (assembly GCA_002417975.1). Lineage (GTDB taxonomy): Bacteria > Actinomycetota > Coriobacteriia > Coriobacteriales > Eggerthellaceae > UBA5808. Next base: position 3,415 of record DIDE01000058.1, on the reverse strand, counting down.
TGCCTGGTTGAGTCTGAGTGTCGCCATCATGCCATGTAACCTTTGAACCATCAGTCATCTCATAATGGATTTCAGTTGCTTTCGATCCCGCAGGCAGTGGGAGCATAACTGACGCTGCATTATCAAGCGACGTATCACAGGTAACCGCAAATTTAACAGGATTGGTTGTTGCAGTACCACTCGTGTTTTTAATCGAAGACGATGCAAGTGTTGTCGATGCGAGAGATGCATCATATACTTTTTGAACATTCCCCGATGAACCACTAAACGCAGCAGCAAACGGAGCAGGATCCCGAAGCTGAATCGTTGATGAAGCGCCCGAGGCAGCCGTATGCGATACCCACGCGAGCGATCCATTCGTATCTAACGAGAGTGTTTTCCATGACAGCGCATTTGCACTGACAGTTTCGACACTCCCTGCAGTAAAACTGCCACTAGGAAATGAAATACTTCCAGTAAAACGATACGACGACGATGCAATACCAGTCCAAATATCACGTGCCTGTAACGTATAGGTCGTTGTGTTGTCAGTATTTGCCACCGTATTAGTAACCGAAAGACGTGAATCACTCGTTTTAAACGTCGAGTCCGTCGGTACCGTCATCTGATAGGTAAAATCTTTTACCACTTGATCATTACCGTAAGGATTACTAAAAGTAAAATCAATAGAGCATGCACCATTAGTTCCAATAACGAGAGGGCTGCTTGCAACAACGCTTGGTGTTGTTGGCGCTGGTGTGGCCGCGTTGAGAGTAATACCAACTTGTTTTTCATCAACTGACGTTGCCGCCGCATCAGACATTGTTACCTTTAAAGGGCTGAGACTCTGATTATTAGTAAAATCCCACGCCTTGGTATCAGCACGTAATGTAAGTGTGATTGTGCCAGACGCAATGCCATCATTGAGTGAGTAGACCAAAGATCCAGAGTTCCACTTTTTTGAGTAGGTATCAATAGTTTTCGTTCCTGAGTTGTTATACGTTGGCGCTCCATCCCAAATAATCTGCTCAATACTGGTAAGAGCCGCAGGGGTCATTGAGCCATTCGTTACACTAGATACACCAAGACCACTTACAATTTGCAGTCCATCAGGAACTTCAACGGTAACTGTTCTGCCAGCAAGCGCATCATTACCACCTACGGCAATCGTAACGTCAAATGTCGACGTATCAGCGAGAGAGAGAGTTCCACCCGCATCAACACCACCTGCAGTCATCGAGGTAATCGACACACCGCCTGTACTTGCCCCTATCCCTTGAAGTCCCGCGTCAGACTCTGCTGATACCGTTGAAGCTTGATCTTCGGATGCAGAGACAAGCGGTACGTTGGATCCGTCGCTAGAAACACTACTTATAGGCACATCCTGGCTAGATTGTGAAAGCACTACTCCCTGCGAAGTATTTGAATTCACCGTGATATTTTGATCTGACTGGTTATTAGGGTCATTAGATCCTGCTGAAGGTAAAGCAGAATCACTACTCCCCTCATAAGTATCAGCAGCGTTCGGATGAACCTGGTTAGTATCTGATGATTCATTTTCTGTTTGAACATCCTGCGCAGAAATCTCTTGAGCATAGGCAATTGTTGGTACACTCCAAGGGCCCATGGTCGCACACATAAGAAATGCAAGGAACACAGACAAGATGTTAATGATCACGTGCTTCTGCATAGATTGATTGCGCATAACGATCTCCCTCTATATATCGTATAAGCTACATTCGTATATACAGCAGTACTGTATCCCAGGAGTGTCATGCATTCTATAAGTCAATATTGCGATTTTGAAGTGGAAAAATAGGGTTTAAAGAAGCCCATAGATCAGAAATTGCTAATCATAATGCCTGATGGAGGACGAGGGGGGGCATAAACGTTCTAAAAGAACGTAAAAGTAGTTAGCTCATGATTTGACTTTTTAATTTGTGCAATCACGTTTCGTTTCAACCCAACAAGTCATACAACGTTTAGGTCTCATAAATGTGTAAGCGATCTACTTAGGAACGAAAGGTGCCACGTTCGGTATGCTGAAGCCTTTGACGCGTCAAATCTTTTTGCATAGAGGCAACTGTTTCAAATAGCATGTCATATTCTGCGTCTGTCATAGCTTCCGGATGTTTGAGTTGCGAGCGATAGACATCAAGAATGGTTTCTTGATCACCTAAAGCAAGCTCTTCCACTAAAAAGTCCATATATGCCGCAGCATCTTCAGCATCATTTTGACGAGCTATAAGTATCATTGAGGCGTCAGGAATATCATGAACTAAATGAGATGTTAGATCCTGAACAGATATAGATGGATCCTTAGATAGATATCCTAAGATAGCATCGGCTATAGTTGAAGCAGACGAAACATGCCATTGCACTTTTGCCAGACTATCACTATGAGCAATCGCAAGATCAGTATGAAGAACACATAGACGAAGGAATTCGCCTTCAAACCGACGACGATTCATTTCTGATTCAGATAATGAAATTGCGCTCTCGTCCGGAATGTCATTTCTTCCTTGCGAAGAACGTTGTGATGAGGCAGATGATCCGGCCGATGTACGCGCACGATTCATCCCTGAAGACGTATTCGATACGTTCGAGCGATCCGTCTCAAAATGACGCGGAGGCACTAATGCGCTCAAAGCTTCAAGCGCATCATTTTCGCGAATATGAACACGCGCAGCAATCTGGACAGCATAATCTTTTGCAAGCAGGGATGACTTAATTGGAGCCAGTATAGTTAGAGCTTCTTTAAACGCAAGTGTTCTGTCCTCTGCACTTTTTAAATCGTGACGAGCAAAACGACGATCAATTCCGTAAGCGATTAACGGTTGTGCACCATCAATCGTTTGTTTAAGCTGATCAGCCCCGCGCTGAGCAACAAATTCGGCAGGATCAAGATCATCCGGCAAGGTGCAGGCATACAGATCAATTTTTTTATGACCTGCCTCGGGAGTCATCGACTCATCAATAAATGAAAGCGCACGATCAGCTGCACGTTGACCTGCTTCATCGCCATCAAACAGATATACCACACGCTGACGAGCATGACGCGATAGCATGCGCAAATGTGCCTTAGTCAATGCAGTACCTAACGTCGCAACAGCATTGGACACCCCCGCCTCATGAAGTGCAATAACGTCAGTGTACCCTTCAACAATCAAAGCGGTTCCGCTACTCGTCATTAAAGCTTTTGCCCGATCGAGTGCATACAGCACATTTGATTTATGAAAGATCGGCGTCTCCTGCGAATTAAGGTATTTTGGTTCGCCAGAACCTATAACGCGACCGCCGAATGCTATATGAGATCCAGACTCATCGCAAATCGGGAACATAATACGATCAAAGAAACGATCGCGTGCATGACCGCCTTGATACGATACAACAACATTAGCATCAATCATTTCCTTAAGCTCATAGCCGCATGATC
>DIDE01000040.1:5119-29180 GCA_002417975.1 Eggerthellaceae bacterium UBA5808 | reverse complement strand
CAAAGGCATTTTTTATGTCTGGGGCGGGCGTACAAGGCGCAATGATATGATGCTTCGGTTGTTTACGCGCATGCAGGGAATGGTCTGGGCGGTTCGTCTGTACGCACTCGATGAGAAAAGGAGTGTGTATGAACGGCAGTCAACATGTAAAATCCGTCTGTATGGATGAGGCGGAAATTGAGCGTGCACTTACGCGCATCGCTCATCAGATTTTAGAGACGAACCACGGTGCAGATAATCTCGCACTTGTTGGAATCGTCACACGAGGCGATACGCTCGCCAAAGTGTTGAGAGATGAGATTGAACACATCGAAGGGAAAACGATTCCCTTTGGACATCTCGACATCAGCTTTTATCGAGATGACTATATGACTCATCTCGCACCTGAAGTCCACGGAACTCATATTCCTTTTGACATCAATGGTAAAGACGTCATCCTTGTCGACGATGTACTGTATACCGGTCGCACTATTCGTGCTGCTCTTGATGCCCTTATGGACATGGGTCGACCTTCGACCGTTCAACTTGCGGTTCTCGTTGATCGAGGCCATCGTGAGCTGCCAATTCGTGCAGATTACGTTGGTAAAAATGTTCCGAGTGCAGCGAATGAAAATGTTCGCACGTTCCTTAAGGAAGTTGACGGTAGATCCGAAGTTGAAATCCTTGATGGCGATAGTACGAGCGGCGCCGATGCGCCTTCATCGGAAGGTGAGTAACTCATGGCATTTTCGCATACTGATCTTATTGATATCAATGACTATTCTGCTGAGGATATCATGCGTATTCTCGAAACGGCAGTCTATTTTAAAGGCGTCAATGAGCGCAAAATTAAAAAATTGCCTACGCTTAAGGGTCTTACCGTTGTCAACATGTTCAACGAGCCTTCGACGCGTACGCGTTCAAGCTTTGAACTGGCCGAAAAACGTCTTTCGTGTGACAGTCTGAATTTTGGAGGTTCGTCGTCTTCAACAGTTAAAGGCGAAAGTCTTATCGATACGATTGAGACGCTTAGCTCATATAAAATTGATATGGTAGTCGTTCGTGATAAACATGCGGGCGTTCCTGGCATTATCACGCGTCATACGAGCGCTGGTGTCATTGATGCAGGCGATGGCAAGCATCAACATCCTACTCAAGCGTTGCTCGATCTATTTAGCATTTGGCAGAAGGTTGGCCATCTTGACGGATTGAATGTTGGCATTGTTGGTGATATTGGGCATTCGCGTGTATGCGGATCGCTTATTCCTGCGCTCAAAAAGGTTGGATGCTCGGTGACGGTTATTGCACCAGCGACATTGCTCCCTGCGCGTCCAGAAGTGTTAGGCGTGGATCGAGTAACGAGCAATCTAGATGAAGCGCTGCCCGAACTCGATGTTGTTTATATGCTTCGCATTCAGCGTGAGCGACTTGAGGGCGCGCCGTATCCAAGCCTTCGTGAATACAATATGCTATTTGGTCTTACGCAGGAGCGCGAACATCTTATGAGGCCAGAAGCGATTATTTGTCATCCGGGTCCTATTAACCGCGGTGTTGAACTTGATAGCTATATGGCTGATCATCCGCAACGCTCAATCATTCTTGACCAGGTGTATGGCGGTATCTGTGTACGTATGGCTGCTTTGTATTTGTTGCTAGGAGGGAGCGAACATGGCATTACTGCTTAAGAATGCACATATTATCGATCCACAGATCGATCTTGATTGTATAGGTGACATCGTTGTGCGCGATGGCGTCATTGTCGAAGTTGGGAAAGATTTATCGATCCCTAAGGGTCAGACGCGTGATATGACCGGAAAAATTATTGTTCCTGGTCTTGTTGATATGCATGTTCATCTTCGCGAACCTGGCTTCGAACTTAAAGAAGATATAGCAAGTGGTTCTCGTGCTGCTGCTCATGGTGGTATAACTGCGGTGTGCTGCATGCCTAACACCGATCCTGTTATTGATTCTGCAGCTGGTGTGGAATTTATACAAGGACGTGCTCGTGAAGTAGGGAAGTGCCGTGTCTATGTTGCTGGTGCATGCACAAAGCAACTTGAGGGTACAACGCTTTCTGAAATGGGCGACATGGCTGCTCATGGTGCTGTTGCATTTTCGGATGACGGCCGTGGAATTCAAAGTGCCGGTATGATGCGACGGGTGATGGATTATGCGCATCAGTTTAATACCACAATTCTTTCCCATTGTCAGGATGAATCGCTTGTCGGAGATGGACAAGTAAATGAAGGCGCTGTTTCGACGCGTCTTGGTATCCTTGGTTGGCCTGCTGAGGGTGAAGAGACACAGATTGCGCGTGATATTGCACTGTGTCGTTTAACGGGCACACCGCTTCACATTCAGCATGTGAGTACTGCGCATGGTATCGATCTTATTCGTTCAGCTAAGGCTGAAGGATTGCCTGTGACATGCGAAGTGACACCACACCATTTGTTCCTCAATGAGGACATGATTGGCGATGACTACGATACAGCGCTGAAGGTTAATCCGCCGCTTCGTACTGCCGATGATAATGCAGCATTGATTGCAGCGGTTGCTGATGGCACCGTTGATTGTATTGCGACCGATCATGCTCCGCATACGCCGTGGGAAAAAGCACGTGAATTTGAGCTTGCGCCCTTTGGCATGACAGGACTCGAGACTTCACTTGGTCTTGTGCTAACTAATCTTATCCATAAAGGAACGATTGATTATAAACGCATGATCGAACTTATGGCAGTTAATCCGCGATCCATTCTTGGATTGGATCGCGTTTCGATTCAACAAGGCGACACGGCTGATTTAACCGTGTTTGACCCTGATATGACGTGGACGGTCAAAGCGGAAGACTTTGCATCCAAGGCATCGAACAGCGGATTCCTTGGGCAAAAGCTTCGTGGGCGTGCGACCGATACCTATGTATCTGGCTATGCAACCATGGAAGAAGGAACAGTAGTTGAGTAACGTAAGCGATGCATTGCTCGAGCACACTTCGGCGGGGATTCACACTCCTGCTTTGTTAGTTCTCGAAGATGGCACGGTGTTCCATGGGGTATCCTGTGGAGCATCGGGTGAGGTGTTTGGCGAGATTTGTTTTAATACGTCTCTTGTTGGATATCTTGAGATTATCTCCGACCCCTCATATGCGGGGCAGATCATTACTATGACGTATCCTCAAATAGGTAATTACGGAGTGAGCTTCCAAGATGTCCAGCGTGACACGCTTGCTTTGCGAGGGCTTGTAGTTCATGACATGTGTGCGCATCCCTCGAACTGGCGAAGCGACTGTTCGCTTCCTGAGTTTTTACGTTCGCATAATGTTGTTGCAATTGAGGGTGTCGATACACGTGCATTAACACGTCATATCCGTGACTATGGAGCACAACGTGCCGTGCTTTCAACGCAAGAGCTTGACGCTACGGTTTTACTCGCACGCGTTAAGGAATCTCCCTCGATTGTTGGGGAAAATCTTGTCAAAACGGTATCGTGCGATCATTCGCATACATACGGCATTAATGATCTTCCTGAGGGTCATGCGTTTGCAGAGACGAGCCAATCAGGCAATCGCCATTCAGTTGTTGTATATGACTGCGGAATTAAACAAGGAATTCTCGAAGGTCTTGTCCGTGCGGGGTGCGATACGACTGTTGTTCCTTGGAATACTCCGGCCGAAGAGGTGTTGTCTCTTCATCCTGATGGTGTGTTTTTAAGTAATGGCCCTGGTGATCCTGATGCTGTGGGAGAAACTTCATCTCAAGTCGAAATGTTATTAGGGAAGGTACCTCTGTTTGGCATCTGCTTGGGACATCAAATGCTTAGTAAGGCATGCGGTGCGACGATAGAGAAATTACCTTTTGGTCATCGTGGTGGCAATCAGCCTGTTATGAATCTTCGAACCGGTCGTGTTGAAATTACGGCTCAGAATCATGGATTTGGAACAGTATTCTCAAGCCTCGGCTCACTCGTACCTGATTTATGCAAAGGGTATAGCGGTCATGAGCAGGATCTACGTTTTTGGTCCCGTGCCCGTATTGCGCCTGTTGTACAAAATGATCGTGCAGGTCGCATACAACTTACGCATGTCAATCTTAATGATGGAACGTGCGAAGGTATTGCCTGCTTGGATGTTCCTGCGTTTTCGGTGCAATATCATCCTGAGGCTTCTCCTGGTCCAACTGATGCCCATTATTTATTTACCGCGTTTTGTCGTTTGATGGATGGACGCGATGATTATCTTGATATAGATATTGCACAAGATCGTCTTGCTGGTTGGAAATTCGCTGCTGAAGAGGAAGGCGATGTTCGTGCCTAAACGTGAAGATTTACAACGTATTCTTGTAATTGGTAGCGGTCCTATCGTTATTGGTCAGGCATGCGAATTTGACTATTCGGGTACGCAGGCGTGCAAGGTACTTGCCGAAGACGGCTATCAAGTCATTCTTGTTAATTCGAATCCTGCAACGATTATGACGGATCCTCAGCTTGCGTGGCGTACGTATGTCGAGCCTATTACGCCAGAGTTCGTCGAAAAGGTTATTGCAAAAGAGCATCCGGACGCGCTGCTACCTACGTTAGGCGGACAGACTGGTCTTAACACTGCCGTTGAGCTTGCAAAGAGTGGCGTGCTCGATAAATACGGTGTCGAAATGATTGGATGCGATCTGCCTGCAATTGAGCGTGGCGAGGATCGTAAACTCTTTAATGAGGCAATGGATGAACTCGGCCTTGAAACCGCACGAAGTGGATATGCTTATTCAGTCGAAGATGCAAAAAAACTCGGAATAGAAATCGGCTATCCTCTCGTAATTCGTCCAAGCTTTACGCTTGGCGGTGCGGGTGGCGGCATTGCGCATACCGAAGAAGAATTAGTACGTATTGTTTCTCAGGGCATCGATCTATCTCCTGCGAATGAAGTGCTTGTTGAAGAGAGCATTGAAGGCTGGAAAGAATATGAGATGGAGGTCATGCGTGACCGTTCTGGCAACGGTATCATCGTATGCTCTATTGAAAACTTTGATGCTATGGGTGTTCATACGGGTGATTCCATCACGGTTGCACCTGCTCAGACGCTTTCTGATATCGAATATCAACGTATGCGTGTAGCAAGTCTTGCTATTTTGGAAAAGATCGGTGTTGAGACGGGCGGATCGAACGTTCAGTTTGCTGTCAATCCACGCGATGGTCGTCTAATCGTTATTGAAATGAATCCTCGTGTGTCACGTTCTTCTGCACTTGCTTCAAAGGCGACAGGGTTCCCGATTGCTAAAGCTGCAGCTAAACTTGCCGTTGGCTATACGCTTGATGAAATAACGAACGATATCACCCAAGCAACACCAGCGTGCTTTGAACCAAGCATTGATTATTGTGTTGTTAAGATTCCTCGTTTTGCTTTTGAAAAGTTCCAAGGAACCGATGACACGCTTACAACGCGTATGAAAGCCGTTGGCGAAGTTATGGCTATCGGTCGTACATTCGAAGAGTCACTTGGCAAAGCCTTACGTAGCCTTGAAAATGGCCATATGGGCTTGGGCGCCGATGGCAATCATTTTGATGAAGATAATTTTGAGGATCTTTGTTCACGTCCAACCCAAGATCGAATTTACTATCTAGCCGAAGCACTTCGTCGTGGCCAAAGCGTCGAGGAACTATGCGCTTGTAGCGGAATTGATCCTTTCTTTATGAACTGTATTGCCGATATGGTGTCGGTTCAGGAGGCTCTACGTCATTTCCGTCTTGATCAAATAGATGCAGATGGAATGCGTGTTCTTAAACGTTATGGTATTTCTGATGTCGAGATTGCTCATTTAACGGGATCGAGTGAAGCAGCTGTTCGCGCATATCGCAAGGGTCTTGGCGTAACGCCTGTTTTCAAAACTGTCGATACGTGTGCTGCGGAATTTGAGAGCACGACAGCGTATCATTACAAAACCTATGAAACGGGCGAGAGCGAAATTGCGCCTAAACAGCAAAAACGCGTAATGATTCTTGGTGCAGGTCCTAATCGAATTGGTCAAGGCATTGAGTTCGATTATTGCTGTGTTCATGCAAGCTATGCGCTCCATGACGCCGGGTATGAGACAATCATGGTCAACTGCAACCCCGAAACGGTTTCTACTGATTACGATACGTCCGATAAATTGTATTTTGAGCCTTTGACCTTTGAAGATGTCATGGACATTGTTGACGTTGAACACCCTGATGGCGTGATTGTTACGCTTGGTGGACAGACACCACTTAAACTTGCTCATGCGCTTCTCGAAGCTGGCGTTCCTATTATGGGCACTCAGCCTGAGGCAATCGATTTGGCTGAAGATCGTGATCGTTTTTCATCGATTCTTGATGAGATGCATATTACGTATCCACGTTCGGGTATGGCATCAACATTCGAAGATGCGTGCGATGTTGCCGACGATATTGGTTTCCCGCTGCTTGTTCGTCCAAGCTATGTTCTTGGTGGACGCGGCATGGCAATTGTCTATGATGGTGCGCAGCTTGAGAAGTATATGACTAAAGCTGCTCATATTTCTCCTGATCATCCAATTTATCTTGATCGCTTTCTTGAAAAAGCTGTCGAATGCGATGTTGATGCATTATGCGATGGCGACCAGGTTTATATTGGTGGCGTTTTGGAACATATCGAAATGGCAGGAATTCATTCAGGGGATAGTGCGTGCTGCACGCCACCGTTTGCGTTTTCTGAGGCGATTACTGCACAGCTGCGTAGTATCACTCGTCAGCTTGCGCTGCGACTTGGTGTTGTTGGATTGATCAATGTCCAGTACGCAATCAAAGATGCGATGATCTACGTTATTGAGGCTAATCCTCGTGCGTCTCGTACGGTTCCTTTTGTATCTAAGGCGACAGGTGTTCCTTTGGCTAAGTGCGCTGCGTTGATTATGGAAGGGAAAAAGATTAGCGATCTTGGCCTTCCGCCTGATGATCGACGTCTCGACCATTTTAGTGTAAAAGAAGCTGTTATGCCTTTTGGACGTTTCCCTGGCAGTGATGCTATTTTAGGACCCGAAATGAAATCGACGGGCGAAGTTATGGGCGTTGCATCGAGTTTCCCTGCGGCGTACGCAAAGACCCAGCTTGCGATTGACTATAAATTCCCTCAGAGCGGTACGGTCTTTATTTCGGTGTGTGACCGCGATAAGCGCGCTGTTGTGCCTATTGCGCGCGATGTTGTTCGTCTTGGTTTTAACCTGTGTGCGACTGAAGGAACTGCGCGTATTCTTCGTGCGTCGGGTATTAATGTTGACGTTGTCCGTCGTGTTTCTGAACCTTCTCCAAATATTCGAGACATGATTGCACACGGTGATATTGCTTTTATGATTAATATTCCGTATGGACATGAGACACGTGACGATGGATATCTGCTCCGTGGTGCAGCAGTGCGCTATGGCGTAACGAATGAAAGTAACCTTGCAGGTGCCCAAGCTGTGGTAATGGCAATGGAGACGGTCCGCGAAACAGGTCTTCCCATTGTGGCGCTACAAGATCTTCCTCAATGTGAGGTGTAAACAATGAGTAAGTTAGTCGAAGGAATTTGTCCGATTATCTCAAACGAAGAGGTTGGCCCCCGGCTGTTTTTGATGCGTCTTGATGCACCGCATTGTGCTCAAAGCATTGAACCTGGGCAATTTATTCATGTAAGTGTGCCAGGGATAGAAGGGCATGTTCTTCGTCGTCCCTTTTCTGTCTATGACACTGATGGTAAGTCTATTATTTCTATTCTGTATCAGGTTGTAGGTTTTGGCACTGATCGCATGACGGAACTTGTTCCGGGCGATCGTATGTCTGTTATAGGTGCGATCGGACATGGATGGATTGTACCTAATGATGCTCATCGAGTGCTACTTGTTGGTGGAGGCGTAGGAAGCGCACCTTTGTTCCTTTTAGCTCGCAAACTTAAAGAACAACATATTGATACCGACGTAGTAATTGGCGCGCAAACGCTTGATGCGCTGGTTACCTATGAAGATTTCCGTAACGTTATTGAACATGCACCAATTGCATGTACCGATGATGGATCATTTGGCGTTTCAGGTTTTTGCACGATTCCCGTGCAGCGTCTGCTCGGAACAACATCGTATGATATGGTGTTCTGCTGTGGCCCTGAGCCACTTATGCATGCGGTGTCTGATCAATGTCGTGATGCGCAGATTCCGTGTCAAATTTCTATGGAAAAGCGTATGGCATGTGGTATTGGGGCATGTCTTTCATGCGTTGTTGATACGATTCACGGTAAACGTCGAGCATGTGTTGATGGACCTGTTTTTAAGAGCGAAGAGGTGGTGTGGTAATGGGCATTGATCTATCGGTTAATCTTGGTGGACTTGTCATGAAAAATCCTGTGACAGTTGCATCGGGTACGTTTGCAGCTGGTCAAGAGTATGGCGACTTCATTGATTTAAACGAGCTCGGTGCATTGACCACTAAAGGTGTTTCTCTTAATGGATGGGGTGGCAATGACGCTCCTCGCATTGCTGAAACTCCGTCGGGGATTCTAAATTCTATTGGACTGCAGAATCCTGGCGTAGCGTCTCTTAAACAGCATGAACTTAAGGCGCTTGAAGCATACACTGTCCCTGTTATCGTTAATGTGTCGGGTCATTCTTTTGATGAATATATCAAGGTCATTGAATCGCTTGAGTCCTGTAACCGTGTTGATGCCTATGAAGTTAATATTTCGTGTCCCAATGTCGATGAGGGTGGCATGACGTTTGGCACGCATGCTCCGAGTGTAGAGAAGATTGTTGGGATGTGCCGTCGTGCAACGAAACGGCCTTTGATCGTTAAACTTACGCCTAACGTGACCGATATTACCGAAATCGCTCGAGCTGCAGAGGCTGGTGGCGCCGATGCGATTTCCTTGATCAATACGGTTCTTGGCATGGCAATTAATGCGCAAACGCGTAAACCGGAGCTTGCGCGTGTTGTTGGCGGACTTTCTGGTCCTGCTATTAAACCTATTGCGTTGCGTATGGTATGGCAAGTTCATCAAGCTGTTTCGGTGCCAATTCTTGGTATGGGTGGCATTTCATCTGGGACAGATGCAATCGAATTTATGCTTGCTGGTGCAACTGCTGTTGCTGTGGGTATAGCAAATTTTATAGATCCACGATCGACGATGCATGTGATTGAGGGTATCAGATCATATTGTCAATTAAATGGAGTTGATGATGTTACAACGCTTATCGGAGGGTTACAATGCTAAATGATTTTCAATCAATCGACGCACGTGATCGTATCATTGTTGCGCTTGATTGCGATGGTTCGACAGCACTTTCGCTTGCTGACCGTCTTAAAGGCCATGCAACATGGGTTAAGGTTGGCATGACATTGTACTATGCTGAAGGTCCATCGATTATTGCGGCTCTTAAGCGACGTGGGTTCAAGGTGTTCCTCGATCTTAAGTTTCATGATATTCCGCATCAGATTTATGGAGCAACTCGTTCTGCTGTTGAATGTGGTGCCGATATGCTTACGATGCATTGTGCTGGAGGCGAGGCGATGATGCAGGCTGCATGTAAGGGTGCTGCTGCAGCTCAAACGACATCGTCAAATGATCCAATTTTGCTTGGTATCACTGTGCTAACCAGTATGGATCAAGCTGCTCTTTCTTCAATTGGTATAGATAAAAGCGTCTCCCAACAAGTGACTCGTCTTGCTGGGCTTGCGCATACGGTTGGACTTTCGGGAGTTGTTGCATCGCCGCAGGAGGCGCATGCGCTTCGTGAGCAACTGGGTGCTCATGCATATATTGTTACACCAGGTGTGCGTCCGCAGGGGAGTGCCCTTGATGATCAAAGTCGTATTGCAACACCTCAGCAGGCATTTGATGCAGGAGCATCGCATCTTGTGATTGGACGTCCAATCACGCAGGCTGCTGATCCTGTTGCTTCGTTTGAATCAATCGTTGAATCTCTTGGCAATAAGTAACGATAATGCCGCTGTATTTATACTGTTTAACAGCTTGATATGACATAAATGGTGCAATTTCGTTCAAGTATGGCGCATCTCTGCTGTTCAGAAATATAAATATTTATTTTTATGCCGTTGATGTGCTACTATGCAGTCAGTGTTTTGGGAGACAAGGAGATATCGACTATGGCTATACCTCAGCTGACCCCGGAAGAACGCAAGGCTGCGCTCGAGAAGGCTAAGGCCGCTCGCATCAAACGTGCTCAGGTACGTGAAGACTTGAAGAGTGGTAAATTAACGCTACGCAAGGTTCTACAGTTGAAAAGCGATCCGGTTGTTGGACGTATGAAGGTGTCGACGTTGATCGAAACGATGCCTGGATACGGCAAGGCAAAGGCAGAAAAGGTTATGGCTGAACTGCATATTGCAGAGAGTCGTCGCCTTCGTGGTCTCGGTGAGCGTCAGCAAGCTGCATTGCTGGAGCGTCTCGGCTAGTGGCAAGAAAAGGTAATCTGTTCGTCATATCTGGTCCGTCGGGTGCAGGCAAAGGTACACTCGTTCATCGTCTTTTACAGCGTGTGCCTGATGTATGGGCGTCGGTGTCGGCGACAACGAGAAACCCACGTCCTGGTGAAATTGATGGTGTCCACTACTATTTCATGGATGATGCAGGATTTGATCGCGTAATCAGTGAAGATGGTTTTATAGAATGGGCTCATGTCCATGGACATCGCTATGGTACGTTGCGCTCGGCGGTTCAGGATCATATTGACAAAGGGGAACAAGTTATTCTTGAGATTGACGTCCAGGGAGGGGCTGCTATCAAAGAGAAATTCCCTAAGGCGCATCTTATTTTTATTGCTCCTCCGAGTTTTGATGCGCTCTACGAGCGTCTTTGTAAGCGCGGAACCGAAGATAAAGATACGATTTATAAGCGTATGGAAACGGCAAAAGTGGAGCTTTCGCTAAAAAACCGCTATGATATATGCTTTGTCAACGATGATCTTGACCAAGCGACCGATCAACTTGTATCATATGTTAATGCTCAAGCTGAGCAAATGATGTAACGCATGGATGTGAAGGACAGACAAGCATGAGTCTTATTGAACCTAAGATCGATAAGTTAATGGAAAAAACCGACAACGATCGGTTTTTGCTGTGTACGCTCGCTTCGAAGCGCTCACATGATATCAATGACATGATTCGTGGTCAGCGAGATCGTGCGATTCAGCTTCAGACAGCGGTTGAAATTGCCCGTGCAGAGAATAAGAAGCCTCTCTCTATTGCTTTTAAAGAGATTGCAGATGGCGATGTTTCTTATGATCCAGAGTCTATCGATGTAAAGAATCACTAGAATAGTTTATTTTCACCTAACTAAGGTGGAACTGTTTAAAGAGTAACGGATATTTGAGGACCCGTTTGGCATGTATGGGAGCCAGGCGGGTTTTCCTATGGGATAGGTGAATTGTCGATGAGTGAATACCAGCGTATCTGTCTGGTTCATTACCATAAAATTGGATTAAAGGGACATAATCGAGCATCTTTTGAACAACGACTGCTTAATAATATTGCATATATATTGAAAGATCGTCCTATTGAGTCTATTCGTCGAATTTCTGGTCGTGTATGCATTCATTTTTCGGAAGGAATTTCGTTTGAGGATTCTTGCTCGATTGCAGAAGCGATTAAAGGTGTTCCTGGTGTTGCTCGTATATCATGTGGCTATGTATGCGATCGCACAATGGAAGATATCGATGATGCATCTGTGCAGGCTGCGCATGATGTTGCGCCTTTTAATACGTTTAAGGTTGCTGCGCGTCGTAACCATACGGATTTCCCTGTTCATTCGATGCAAATGAACTGTATCGTTGGGGATGTACTTAGTGAAGCGTTTCCTGATGCAACTGTTCGTATGAAAGATCCTGATGCAATCGTTCATGTTGAAGTTATCGAAGGCGCTGCATATGTATATGCTCGCACGGAACGTGGCGTAGGAGGACTTCCTGTCGGTACAGGAGGTCGTGTCATGTGTCTACTTTCGAGTGGTATCGATTCGCCGGTTGCAACATGGCGTTTGGCGCGCAGAGGTGCAGAATGCATAGGGATCCATTTTAGTGGCCGCCCGCAGACAGCTTCGACGAGTGAATATCTTGTTGATGACATTGCTCACGTTCTTGAACGTACGGGCTGCATTGCTCGTATCTATGTGGTACCTTTTGGCGATTATCAGCGTAAAATTGCTGGCGCGGTACCGCCACAGTTACGCATTATTATTTATCGTCGTCTTATGTTTCGTGTTGCACAACGACTTGCTCGTGATGAGAAAAGTAAAGCGCTTGCCACAGGAGAGAGCCTTGGGCAGGTTGCTTCTCAGACATTGGATAATATCGCAGCAACTGATGATGCAGTTTCCATGCCTGTGCTGCGTCCATTAATCGGTATGGACAAGTTAGAAATTATTGATAACGCGCAGCAGGTGGGAACGTTTGAGATCTCAAGTCAGGATGCTCCTGATTGCTGTACGTTGTTTATGCCGCGTGCTCCAGAAACACATGCACGTATTGGTCGTGTCCATGCGGCAGAAGCCAGCCTACCACTTGATGAATGGGTCGAGGGGATTGCTGCGGGTGCAATTGTTCATGATTACCGCTGTGCATCTTATATGTCTCGTAAACATCCTCACGCTACTTCATCTAATGACTCTCAATAATCCATTGAACTATTGAATTGGATTAGTAGTACGTATTCTGCAAGCTTTGAGTAGGAATTGCTCGATATGATGCTTCCGTCGTTGAACGGGAGAAGGGATTATCGTGCCGTTTCTGGATAAGGTGATGCTATCGTCGTTAGGCGATTTTGAAGCAACAAATCGTTTGATTCCACTCATTCTATTATGCGTAGGTAGCTTATGCGTTATTGTCGGTATTGCTATTCATATCGTGGCGTGTTTTGATACGCCACGATTTTCTATTTCTCATGGTGAATCTTCGGAAATTGAGACGGCTGCTTCCGATATAAACTCCGATGACGATCAGGCGCATAGTGATCGAGCAACGTTAGCAATTCATGTGAGTGGGGAAGTTGTCTCGCCTGGTGTATATCATCTTGATGAAGGTTCACGTGTGTATGATGCGATTGTTGCTGCAGGTGGATTTAATCCTTGTGCTGACGGCGATTCTCTCAATCAAGCTCGTTCGCTTAAAGATGGTGAGCAGCTTCGTATCACGTCTAAGGAACATGAACGTCCTGAAGATGGTGCTGTTTTGTCATCGACATCAGACAGTCAACTGCAAACGCTATCTGAGACAAAAGGCACCGCTAATTCGAGCACTTCACTAGTAAATATTAATACTGCCTCTATAGAACAACTTGATGTTCTTCCGGGTGTTGGAGCTTCCACTGCTCAGAAGATAGTTACTCATCGAGAAAAGGAAGGTCCTTTCTTGCAAAAGGAGGATTTGAAACGTGTTCCTGGAATTGGTGATCGTAAGTATGCTTCTCTCGAAGGATCAATATGTGTGTGATGTACCCTCATACATACCTATATTTGGTTGATACGTGCATGTGCTGTAGGTGATAGGTGTGTTCCTTAGTGAGGGATGCGATTATCCACATCGAAGACCTCGGTTACCTCAAACCTTGTGCTTGATGATAACTTTATGGATCAGCATGGCATGTACGCTTGTATGGGGTCAATGTAGTGATTCATATTTCTTTTGTCCATCTTTTATTGGGGGACTTTGCATTGGCATATTTGGCCTTATACCCCTTAGCATAGGTGTGCATGTTGTTGCGCGCTATCGATTACGATTTTACGCATCAATCATTTCCTTTCTTAGATTGCTTTGTGTTGCTTGTTCAGCAGGTATTTTGATGGCAACCTTTGCTCTTGTTGACCGATCTCAGGATATCGATGCAGCTATTGATGAACCATGTCATATATTCGTTTTTCGTGCAATAAGCGATCGCTCCGACGGAACATATGGTTCGTCAATTCTTGCCGAAACGGAACTTATTTCAGGGCGAAGAGTACGTGTACACGTCAAACTCGATCGCGGATGTACGATCTCCTGTTGGGATGTGTGGACATCACAGGGTTCAATTGATCCAGTGGTAGTTGATTATGAATCTGGTATTGTTGATCGGTCATCTCTACATATGCTTCAGAAGGGCTGTTGCGGATGTTTATCGTGCGCGCATCCTACATTAGAACAAGCGGAAGGTATCTCATCTGCTATTGCACAGATGAGATCTGACCTCTCTGACGCGCTTAATGGGGAAGGGGTGCGCGAAACCTCTTTGCTTCGTGCATGTGCACTCGGTGATAGAACGGCTCTTTTTGCTGATAAAGAGTTTATCGAAGCTATACGATCATGCGGTCTTTCTCATCTTGTTGCGGTATCTGGTATGCATTTGACGTTGCTCATGTCGTGCATTAGCTATATTCTTCGCCATTGTCGTGTTCCTTGCCGATGCGCGTGGGTGGCTGAGCTACTGTTTCTTGGCCTATACGTTATTTTAACGGGAGCATCTCCTTCGGTAATGCGCGCTGCGTTAATGTCTGCATGTGCTATAGGGGCATTGTTTGCTGGTCGGCGTACAGGTGCTCTTCATACCGTGAGTATTAGTACGATGTGCATTCTTGCGATCGATCCATTTACTGCGTTATCTTGTTCACTTGTGCTGTCTGTTTCGTCAACGGTGGGCATTATCGTTATTGGCCCTTTATTCAATTGCTGGCTTTCTTCTGCATTGAAACAAAGATATTCAATCTTATCGGAAAGTTTATCTATTTCATCTGCGGCAACGTTGGCAACACTTCCTTTTGTCAGCGCTTTTTTTGACCAAATCTCTCTCATTGGTCCTTTGATGAATTGTCTTATTGCTCCTTTAGTTCCCCTATTGTGTGCGGGTGGTCTTGGCGCTGCAGTTCTTTCGTGTGGCTTGCCGGTGTGCGCTGATATAGGGCTTATTCCTATTCACTGCTGTGCTTCATTGTTCTCATCATTGGTTGCTACCTGTGCGCAGATTCCTTATGTTTCGATTGATGTTGGTCATGCGTCTGTAGTGAGCATCATTATCCCTCTATGTTGCGTATGCGCGCTTTGGCTTTGTTGGCCGCAGCCAGGTTCGATTCGATGGAAACGTTTCATAAGTTATGCCGGTAGCATGGCGCTTCTTGTGCTGTTTTATATTGCTTTGAGCATTCACGCTGAGGATCAAGCTGATCGGATTATTGCCTTAGATGTAGGGCAGGGGGATGCTATCGTGATTAAAAGTGATGGATATGCAGTGTTAATCGATACGGGCAATAGAGATCAGGATGTTATTGATGGTCTTAAACATCATAGAGTCTTCCATCTTGATATGGTAATTATCACTCATGCTGATAATGATCACTGTGGATCGCTCCCTGCGCTTCGTTCATCTATTCCTATTGATACTGTTGCTATTGCCTCTGATCTGGCTCATGATCCTTCAGACAAAGCACGACGGCTTCGCTCATTGCTTGATGGTTGTCGTGTTCGGCGCCTTTCATTGAACGATACCATTCGTTTTGGAATATTCAGTGCAACGGTTATCGGGCCTGAGCGATGTGTAGATGGTGGTGGAAACGCTGACAGTCTCATACTCGATGTAGGAGCAGATGCAGATTATAACGGTCAACGTGACTGGACGACTCTTATGTGTGGTGATGCAGAGGCTGATAGCCTTGCAGATGCTTTGAAACATTCTCATGCATTGGATGTTGATATTCTTAAAGTTGGTCATCATGGATCACGAAAAGCGCTTTCTGATCAGCTAATTGAACAGATAAACCCCTCAATTGGACTCATCAGCTGTGGAAGGAACAATTGCTACGGTCATCCGCATGCTGCAACTATTGATCTTCTTGAACGTCATCATATTAAGTATGGTCGTACGGATCTTGAAGGAGATATTTCATGCGATTTAACGTCCGACCGAATCGAGGTTTTTGGAGTGCGATAGAATATGCATATGGATAAGAAACAGACTCATAAAAAACAACTTTTACCGGTATACCTTGTTAACGGCGCGGATGATTTAAAGCGTGCGACGGTATTATCTCGTCTTCGTGATCGTGTTGCTAAGGAAGGCGACTTATCGTTTAATTATGATCATTTAGATGCAGAGCATGCCGATGCACAGTCTGTTATTGCGGCATGTAATACGCTCCCATTCGCAAGTGCGGTCCGTCTTGTTCAGCTTGATGGTGTAGAGCATTTTGGATCTGCTGATCGAGAGCTGTTAATTTCATATATTGCTGCGCCTAATGCTACGACAGTTCTTGCTTTGTCTACACAAGGGATTGCAAAAAATACGCGTCTCTATAAGGCAGTTGCAAAAGTTGGTTCGCATACCATTATCGATTGTTCTCCGATTAAACGGAGAGATTTGCCTGCTGCGGTGCGTTCTATGGCTGTTAGCCGAGGTACTGCTATAACAGATTCAGCTGCTCGCTGTCTTATCGATCTGCTTGGTGAGGATATGGTGGCGCTCGATTCTGCGTTGAGTAAATTATCACTCGCACATCGTGGAAGCGATCCTATTACTGATAACGAAGTTACGACTTCAATCAGTCGTACTGCTGAAGTAAAGCCTTGGGAGTTTGTTGATGCGTTTGCCGCACGTAATCCTCGTAAGTGTTTCTATCTTCTTGAGCGACTTCCTAGTGTGTCGCCGTTTGCTTTGCTTTCGATGTGTGTCTCTCGCATTCGCGAACTTATTTGTACACAGTCGTTGCTCAAGAGAGGTGAGGGCGGCGCTTTAGCGAAGACTCTTGGTATGCCAGCATGGCGTGTAAAAAATCATCGTATGTGGGCTCGTGGTTTTCATGCTTGGGAGCTCCGTGCTGCTTTATGCAGTGCGCGCGATGCAGAGCGCTCTATGAAGAGTGGCGGTAATCCCGATCAGGTATTTCGCCAATGGTTTCTCGGTGTTGTTGTGAGAGTAGATAAGGATTCAGCTTCTCGGCCGAGATAAGGGTACCTTATTTGAATGTTCTTATATGCGGTTTAGGTTTTAATGAAATATTGAATTGAATATAACAATGAAACTTAAAAAGGAGGCCGAAGCCTCCTTTTTAAGTGATATGCGGATGAATCTCTGTATAAATACAGGTTATTCAGCTTTTTCGGTTGCGTCAGCTTCTGCTTCAGCTTTCTCAGCAGCAGCAGCCTTTTTAGCAGCAGCTTTCTGAGCCTTCTGAGTTGCGGTACGACGCTTAGCTTTTTCTTTTGAAGCAGCTTCCATTGCCTTCTGACGCTCGGCCTTAGCTTCGGCCTTTTTAGAAGTTCCCTTTTTCGCTGGTGCTTTTTTCGCAGGAGCCTTATAAGCTTTGCGATCTGCATCAGTTGCAACGGAATTTGCAAGCTTCATGATTTTGCTTTTACGGTTTGCAGCTTGGTTTTTATGAATAGTGCCCTTAGTTACCGCACGATCCATCAATTTGCAAGCGCTATGTGCTGCTGCAATTGCTGCAGCACCATCTTTTGCTGCAACGGCATCTTTGACAGCGCGCGTTGCGGTTTTAAGCTCCGAACGAATAGCGCGGTTGCGCATACGAGCCTTTTCATTGGTAATGATGCGCTTTTTCTGGCTTTTAATGTTCGCCACGTTCTTTTCCTCCATGTTATAAATCTCATGTTCAGACGTAATCTAAGAGAGATTACCATAGATCCGTCTTTCTTTGTATACATACGACGATGAAACCATGACTAAACATCATCTATCAATCTTGCAATTGCTATCTGATGAAAATCGGATTACCTGTCGCTTAGCTCTTAGCAGTATAGCGCATCTCTTTGGGTTGTCATCGATCATTCATATTTCATAAATGGATTTACACGGTTGAGCTACGTTTGCAAGGTTATATATGCATTTTCTGTAAGCGAATTTGTCTTTGAATATATAAACAAGAACTTTAATTAAAGCTTGCATTGACAACTTTGATGTAGAGTTGTCTTTAATAATGCAATGTTTAGCTATCTTTTTATACCGTATAGAGCGATTTACCTATCGGGTAGTACATTGTATCCGAACGTGTTGTTTAAACGTAAGGCTGTATGTCTCGTGTACGTTGACCCTTCCTATGAGGATAAAGAAGTGATTGAGGTATAGTAATAGCAATGAATACAGACCCAAAACATATTCGTAATTTTAGTATTATCGCTCATATCGATCATGGTAAGTCGACGATATCTGATCGTATTCTTGAATTGACGGGTACGATTGCACATCGCGATATGCAAAGTCAGGTTCTTGATTCGATGGATATTGAACGTGAGCGTGGCATAACCATTAAAAGTCAAGCTGTACGTGTTGACTATCGAGCAGATGATGGAGATGTATACCATCTCAATCTGATTGACACCCCAGGTCATGTTGATTTTACGTATGAAGTTTCGCGGAGTCTTGCGGCGTGCGAAGGTGCTGTACTGGTTGTTGATGCAACGCAGGGTGTCGAAGCGCAAACTGTTGCGAATGCCATGATGGCTATGAACGCCAATCTTGAAGTTATACCTGTTATTAACAAAATTGACCTACCTTCAGCAGAACCTGAACGGGTTAAAGCAGAAATAGAGGATGGCCTCGCTATTCCTGCTGACGATGCTGTTTTGACCAGCGGAAAAACTGGTGTAGGTGTTCACGATTTACTTGAATCAGTTGTCTATAACATTCCTGCTCCAACAGGGGATGCCTCTGCGCCTTTACGTGCGCTTATCTTTGATTCGGTATTTGATTCCTACAGAGGCGTGGTTGTACTTGTGCGTATCGTCGAAGGTACGCTTCCATCGCGTGCTCGTATTCGCATGATGGCAACAGGCTGCCAAGCAACCGTAGAAGAACTCGGTGTTCGTCGGCCTAAAGAAGTGCCTACGGATTCACTTTCGGTTGGTGAGGTTGGATACGTAGTAACAGGTCTTAAAGATCCTTGTGAAGTTAAAGTTGGCGATACAATTACGCTGGCTGATAATCCTGCTGAACAGCCAGTTCCAGGGTATCGCGAAGTTAAACCGATGGTATTTACAGGGCTCTTTCCGATAGAGACTGATCAATATCCCGAGTTGCGGGATGCACTTGAAAAGCTTCAGCTCAATGATCCAGCTCTTTTGTATGATCCTGAGACGAGTCATGCTCTTGGGTTTGGATTTCGTGTTGGCTTCCTTGGTCTACTTCATATGGAAGTGGTTAAGGAACGTCTTGAGAGGGAATTTGGGCTTGATCTTTTGGCCACTGCTCCCAGCGTTGAATATCATGTATATACAACGAATGGCGAGATGATCAGTTTGCATTCACCGCAAGATCTTCCTGATCCTGGTGAGATTGATCATGTTGAAGAGCCATTTCTTGTTGCAAAAATTCTCGTTCCTCCCGACTATATTGGTCCTGTTATGGAATTAACCGTTGAGCGACGCGGCGAATTTGTAACGATGAATTATTTATCGGCTTCTACAGTCGAGATGATTTGGAACATGCCACTTTCTGAACTCATTATGGATTATTTCGATCGCTTAAAGAGCAATACGAAAGGGTATGCATCGCTTGACTACGAATTTGATGAATATCGTCCTTCGAAGATGGTGAAGCTCGATATTTTGCTTGCTGGAAAGCCTGTGGATGCTTTGTCATTTATTGTTCATAGCGATAAAGCCTACGAACGTGGTCGTTCCTTAGTTCTCAAACTTAAGGACATTATTCCGCGTCAACTTTTTGAAGTGCCCATTCAGGCGGCGGTAGGTGGGCGTGTCCTGGCACGTGAAACCGTACGCGCAAAACGTAAAGATGTACTTGCGAAGTGCTATGGTGGCGATATCTCACGTAAGCGTAAACTTTTGGAAAAGCAGAAGCAGGGGAAGAAGCGCATGAAGAATATTGGGAATGTTGAGGTTCCCCAGGATGCGTTTATGGCGATTTTAAAGGTGGATGAATAATGGCGCGTAAACAAGATCAATACGATTGGCTCGATGATCCTTTTGATGACAAAAAGAAAACTCTTTCTAAAGGAATGAGCACATCGAGTAAAGTAGCTGTGGTGATTGGTTGCATTGTGGTCATTTTTATAATCTTTTTACTTGCAGTTCTTGTTTTGGCTAATTCGGTTGCGATTATAAATGCCTAGGTCTGAAATGTAGCGTTGTTTCATTCGTTTCTTTCTGCGTATATGCTTATTAAGTAGCTTTTGTATATGTTGTAGGCTTTATGTTTTAGCAAAGGATGATGGCTATGAAGGACAATGAATGTATTGATGTAATTTTGGGTCGTCGTAGTATTCGTCGATTTACTGATAAGGCGATTTCTCACGAAGATCTGGAGACAATTGTTACCTGTGGACAGTGGGCTCCTTCCGCAATTAACCTTCAACAATGGCATTTTGTGATTGTTAATGATGTTTCTCACATTGAGCATATAGCTCAAGTTCTCGGCACAGCAAATGGTATTGATGGCTATACAATGTATCATCCAGCTGCATTGATTATTGTCGCCCATGCACGAGATGCGCAGTATGGACGAGAAGATGATGGGTGTGCTATACAGACAATGTTTCTTGCTGCGCATAGTTTAGGTATTGGTAGCGTGTGGCTTAATCAGATGAATGGGCACTGTGATGAGCCAGAGGTTCGGGCGCTTCTAGGGGAACTTTCTATTGCTAATAATGAAGTTGTCTACGGTATTGCAGCGTTTGGCTATCCTGCTGAACCAGGAACGCGCTTTAAACGTGCAAGTACTGTTACGTGGATTAAATAAAATAAGAGTTGTATCAATCGCTGTCTAAAGAAACAGATTATTTCTTTAGACAGGTATCCTGTGCGATGATGGGGTTCTGCGTATTGATGATCAGCGGGAGTTATTATATTGAGCGATTTTTCCTCATTTTTACACAACCATCGTGTCATTCTTGCGCCTATGGCTGGCGTGAGTGATCAAGTTATGCGAACACTCTGTATCGAACATGGTGCTCAGTTGACCTATACCGAGATGATCAGTGCGCAAGGGCTTGCCTATGGAAGTCAAAAGACGCGCAGTCTGCTTGATCGTTCTCCGCTCGAAGATGTTGTTGCTGTGCAGCTTTTTGGGCATAAACCAGATGTTATGGCTCGTGAGGCTGCTAGGGTCGAAGATCTTATGGGAGATCATCTTGCTTGTATTGATATAAATATGGGATGTCCTGCTCACAAGGTGGTCAAAAAGGGCGACGGAGCTTCACTGATGCTGCGTCCAGATGAGGCTCATTCAGTCGTTCAATCGGTAGTACATGCGGTTGATGTTCCAGTGACCGTTAAATTTCGTCGTGGGTATGCCTCAGGTGAAGAGACGGCTCCTTGTTTTGCCCATGTAATTGAAGATGCAGGTGCATCAGCAGTGACCGTTCATGGTCGCTATGCAGGACAGCTCTATCATGGTAAAGCCGATTGGGGTGTTATTGGACGCGTTGTAAAGTCAGTTACTATTCCTGTTATTGGTAATGGTGACATTGTTGATGGCAAATCAGGGCGCCAGATGATGGATACGACGGGATGTACTGCTCTTATGATTGCACGAGCAAGTGAGGGTAATCCTTGGGTATTTGATTCCATATGCGCTGCGCTTGAGGGTCGAGACGAGCCTATGCCTCCAACTCCACTTGAACGTCTTGAGTGTGCTCGACGGCATGCGCATATGCAAGCAGCGTATGATCCGTATTCTATTGTCCGTATGCGTAAACAAGCAGCCTGGTATTGTAAAGGGCTTCCTGGTGCCTCGGTTGCCCGTGCTGCATTTAATCACTGCTCAACAGTGGATGACTACGATGCGGTATTTGATGAACTCGAGTGTTACAACGTTGATTATACGATGTCGCAGGACGAAGTGTTGTGCTGTGCTCAGCGTTGTGAAGATATAAAAAAAGAAGGCGTTCGCCATGAATGATGCGGTTGACATCTCAGGTGCTTCTACTGACACCCTCAGTATGGTAGATTCAGCAAATAGTGTGCCTTCTGAAGGACTTTCTGCATCGGAGCGCGCGCCTTACGGTGCTCTATATATTCATGTTCCTTTTTGTCATAAGCGCTGTAGCTATTGTGATTTTGCGACCGAAGCTGTTCCTTCGACGTCTTCACGTCTTGATACGTATACCGATCTGATTGTTCGATCAATTCATCATGCGAGTCAATCTGGCGATCTTTCACACATACAAACCGTATATCTTGGTGGTGGTACACCAACGTATCTTGGCTTGCGACGTCTTACATCAATACTGTATATGCTTTCTTTATCGATGCGTCTTGAGCCTGATGTTGAATGTTCAATGGAAGCTAACCCGGATAGTTTAACTGAGCCCATGGTTAAGGATCTCTGGGCGCTTGGGGTTAATAGAATTTCTATTGGTGTTCAGAGTTTTGACGATGAAGTTCTTCAAACGCTTGGTCGTGTTCATACTGCTCAACAAGCATCCGATGCCATAGCTTGTGCTCATACGCGTTTTAAAAATGTGAGTGTTGATCTAATGTGTGGTATACCTGGTCAAACTACGGAATCGTTTCGTTCAAGTGTCCGTCGTGCGATTGCGCTTGGCGTTACACATGTGAGTGTTTATCCACTTACTATCGAGGAAGGTACACCGTTTGATCGGATGCAGCAGCGGGGCGAACTTGCTGCTGTATCGGACGATCTTCAAGCTGAGCAGATGGTTTGTGCGTGCCAAGAACTAGAATCTGCTGGGTTTCATCGGTATGAAGTGGCGAGTTATGCACGTGATGGCTACGAATGCCGTCATAATTGTGCCTATTGGACCGGGATTCCTTATCTCGGATTAGGACCATCGGCAGTATCTATGCAGCAATCGGATCGTCGACGAGTTCGTTTGAAGGATGGGGTTGTTGTCGATTCGCTCGATAACCGTGAGCGTTGTGCCGAAGATCTTATGCTTGGTATGCGTATGTCAGGTGGTGTGACTGATACTATGGTTGGTCGTGCTCAAATACTGCTTCCTGATGTGACTCATGCATTGGCTGATCTACAATCTCAAGGTCTTATCACGCATAACGGTTCTTGTTGGTGTCCGACCGACCGTGGCTGGTTATGTGGTAATGAATTGTATGGTGCATTGTATAATTTAGCTCCTTGATCACGTAATGTGACAATATGACAGCTTGGTATAGTTTCCTCTTCTGTTTAGCACTCTATGGGGTGCGCTGCTAGAATGGTGCGTAGAGAAAAGGATCTCTATATACGGTAACGATGCATGAATATAAAGTGCCGTCTTATTGATCCGTAGTTTTTTTGATATAAAGAAGGGATTGATGCTCATGCTCTCAGATCGCCGACAGCGCGTTCTTGCCGCCTTGATCGAGGAGTATGTTGCTTATGCTCTTCCTGTTGGTTCTCGTACACTCGTTGAACGACATAAGCTTGGGGTGAGTCCCGCGACGGTGCGCAATGAACTTTCTGTTTTGGAAGAAGCAGGTTATATTTCTCAGCCTCATACATCTGCGGGACGTATTCCGACGGATACGGGCTATCGATCTTTCGTTGACGAGCTGCTTCGAAGTGAGCTTGACCTCTCCGCTATGGATGAGTCGACCGAAAAGGCTGTGCAACAATTGCGTGATAGTGCTTCCGAACTCGATGATCTTATGGAGCATACATCGGCAGCACTTGCTCATTTGACTGATTGCTTATCGATTGTACTTCCCCCATCAACGCTTTCTCTCAATATTCGGCAGCTTTCGCTGCTTTCATTGACGCCGTATCGTGTTCTCATCGTTGTAGTGAGCGATAAAGGGCGTGTATTAAATCGCGCCGTTGATTTTGACCATCCTATTGATGCTCAAGTATTGGCACACGCTCAGGATATTTTGAGTCATGTACTTGTTGGTCATAATTTCCGTGAGATGAAAAATCGAATGGATCTAGATACAATATCTGCATTGCGTGATCCGCTCATTCATCAGTTGTTAAGTGAACTGTTCATCTGTCTCCAAGAGGGTGGCGTCGGACATGCTCATAAGGTTGGTCTTTCAACATTGATTCAACAACCTGAGTTCCAACATCCCGAAACACTCGCTCCTGTGTTACAACTTCTTGAGAACAATACGGTCATGGTGCATCTTCTTGACAATATTGAAGATAGCGAAGAACCTGTTGTCCGAATTGG
>DIDE01000040.1:0-5097 GCA_002417975.1 Eggerthellaceae bacterium UBA5808 | reverse complement strand
ACGCGTATGAACTACGTTCAAGTGATTCGCGCTGTCCGTGCCGCGCAACGAACGCTTAAAGGTGAATAGTCACGCTGCGGTAGTTGTTATTCGAAGCATAGTACGTCTTAAGATCAGGAAAGGTGGGATTTGAGCCGCATGGCAAAAGATCTCTATGAAATACTCGGTGTTGATAAAAGCGCAACCGATGATGAAATCAAAAAGGCATTTCGCCATAAAGCCCGCCAACTTCATCCTGATGTTAACAAAGCTCCGGATGCAGAAGATCGTTTTAAAGAGCTCAATGAAGCTTATGATGTATTAAGTGATGCCAACAAACGAGCTCAATATGATCGTTTTGGTACGGTCTCTGGGTCTGCTGGTGGTCAGCAATATGTAGACTTTGATGATATCTTTGGCGGCGGCTTTGGTGGTATGGGCGATCTCTTTAGCAGTTTCTTTGGCGGATCTGCTGGTGGTGGCGGTCAAAAAACACGCCGTGAGGGTCGCGATATGGGCGTTGGTCTCCGCTTAACACTTGAAGAAGTTGCACGTGGTGTTAAAAAAGAAATCGTGTATGATCGACTTGCTCCATGTCCTGATTGTGGCGGATCGGGTCTCGGCAAAGATGGCAAAGATGTAACGTGTCCTGATTGTCATGGCCAAGGTCGTGTTGTATCTGTGCAGCATACGTTTTTAGGTGACATGCAGACGGCAACTACGTGTCCGCGCTGCCACGGCACAGGACGTATTATCGAAAATCCTTGTCAGGAATGTAATGGCCAGGGACGCGTTCCTGATCGCCAACGCTTAACGGTTGAAGTTCCTGTTGGTATTCGTGATGGACAGCAGTTGCGTCTTTCTGGTTATGGTGAAGCGGGTATGCAAGGTGCAACGTCGGGTGATTTGATTGTTACCTGCCGCATTAAACCTCACGATTATTTTGAGCGTGATGGCGATGATCTTCATGCTCATATTAATATTTCGATTGTTCAGGCATGTCTTGGTGCCACGATCACGTGCGACGGTATTTTTGACGACGAAGAGGTTTCGGTCCGTATTCCTGAAGGGTGTCAGAACGAACAAGTCATTCGTACACGTGGTGTAGGTATGCCTCATTTCAAAACAGGAACACGGGGGGATTTCTATACTCATGTTCATGTGACCGTGCCGCGTAAGCTCAATCGTAAAGAGCGCGAGTTGATTGAGCAGTTAGCCGATGAGATGGGCGAGAATGTCGATGGTGAACGTTCACCTTTCCAAAAGCTCAAAGATGCCTTTAACTAATCGGAGTCTATAGTGAGCCTTCCTCTGTTCTATCTTGATCGCCAGATCCTTTCCGACGAGGATCGGCTGGTGTTTCCTCTCGAACTTAACGATGAGGATCGTCATCATATGCATGTATTGAGATTACATGCTGGCGAGCATATTGCTATTGTTGATGCATCGCATGACTATTTTGAGTGTGAATTGGTTGATGAATCGCATGTACGTATTGCTCGCTCAGAAGCGGGTGATGCGGAGATGTGTGCGCACGTTACGCTTGTACAGGGGTTACCTAAGGGCTCCAAAATGGATTCGGTTGTACGTCATGCTACCGAATTAGGTGTAGATCGTTTTATCCCACTTATGTGTGAACGCAGTATTGTCCGCCTTTCAGCGGATAAGGCGTCGTCACGCGTACGTCGCTGGAATGCGATTGCAAAAAGTGCGGCGATGCAAGCGGGAAGAAGAACCATTCCTAAGGTAACGGATGTGCTCTCCGTCGCCGATACGGTTGCTGCTCTTTCTGATATGTCTGCGGTTGCCATATGCTGGGAAGAATCGAGTGGTAGCGGACTCTGTGAATTTGTCCGTGATACCTTATCTGCCGAGCATATTGATCCGAACCAGGCATCTGTTGCTATTGTTATTGGACCTGAGGGAGGTCTTACAGCTAAAGAAGTTGCTGCGCTTGATGAGTGCAGTGCGCATACTGCTTCAGTAACGCTTGGATCAACTATTTTGCGAACTGAAACAGCTGGTATTGTAGCATCGGCGCTTGTTATTCATGAGCTTGGGGGACTTAGATAATGGGTCGCTTATTCTATGTAGTGAATCTTGGCTGCCGTGTAAATCGGGTTGAGTCTGATCGTATCCAGGCTACGCTTGAGCGACGAGGTGATCGTGTCTGTAAACAAGCAAATGATCGCTCTGCAGCTGATCTTGTCATTGTTAATACATGTACTGTTACGGGCGAAGCAGAAAAAAAGGCTCGCAAGGCAGTCCATCGTGCGCTTAAAGATGCACCTCATGCTCGTATTGTGGTAACGGGATGTGCTATCGAGATTAATCCATCAGAATTTAGCGCTCTTGATCCACGTGTTGCTGTTATGAGCAAAGCTGACCTGTGCAATCTTTCTAAGGATGCACCAACTCGTGTTGGATCTGAATATCCGACGCGTGTAGGTGTAAAAATACAGGATGGTTGCGATCGTGCATGTACGTACTGCATTGTACATATTGCGCGCGGACCGTCTCGTTCGAGAGATGCTGAAGATATTCTTGAAGAAGTTCGTGCGCTTGCTTCGACTGGCGTACATGAAGTGGTTATCACTGGCATTAATGTAGGGTGCTATAACGATCGTGGATGCTCGTTGTCTAAGTTGCTTATGCGTATTAGAAAAACAGCTCCTTCTGCTCGTATTCGTCTCTCAAGCATCGAACCAGACACCATAACGCCTGAGCTCATTGATGTTATAGCATCTGATGAGGGGATTTGTAATCATCTTCATATTCCTATTCAATCGGGATCGACCAACGTTCTTCGGCAGATGGCTCGTCCTTATGATCGTGCAATGATTACCGAGTTGACGGATCGTATTCGAGTGAGTATTCCGTCAATCTCGTTTTCTACCGATATTATTGTTGGATTTCCCGGTGAGACCGATGATGATTTTGCACAAACGTTGTCGCTCGTTCGCGAGGTGCGCTTTTCAAAAGTTCACGTATTTCGTTATTCGCGCAGAGAGGGCACGCCAGCAGCCAATCGTTCTGATCAAATACCGCCAGATTGCATTACGCGACGTGCTCATCAATTACAATGCGTGGCTAATGAGGTTCGTTTGTCTGAGCAGCGCAAACGTATTGGAAGTGTCGAGCGCATTGTCGTCGAACAATCGGGGGAGGGAGTTACTGAGTCGTTTTTCCCCGTTCACGTTGACAATTTCGGAAAATGCGGCGATATCATGAGCGCAACCTTAACAGGAATCGATGAAGATGGTATCTTTACCCTATGAATGAAGACACTCATATTACGCTTACTATTCCGAATACAATCGACATTGCGTCGATTGTCGGTGCACGTGATGAACTCTTACGCCTGATCGAAGATTCGTTTTCGGCTCGGATTACCGTAAGGGATAATACGGTAGACATCATTGGCGATCCAGTTGAGATACAGTCTTTGACGTCGCTCTTTGGTATGTTAATCAAAGCTGCTGACGATGATGAAAAACCTGATTGTTCATCCGTTCGTCATGCTATTGATCTCTTAAAAACGGGGGAGTATGCGCCGTCTGTGCTTCATGACGATGCGATTCTTACGTATCATGGTAGAACGATTCGACCTAAAACGGCTGGACAAAAGCGCTACATTGACGCCATACGATCACATACGATTACCTTTGGTATTGGACCTGCGGGTACAGGAAAAACGTATCTTGCTATGGCGATGGCTGTTGCAGCACTTAAGCGTAAAGAGGTTGGACGTATTATTTTAACGAGGCCTGTTGTTGAGGCGGGCGAGAACCTGGGCTTTTTGCCAGGAACACTTGAAGAAAAAATTGATCCGTACATTCGTCCTCTTTATGATGCTCTATTTGACATGATGGATAATAATCATGTCGCTCAGTTAGTAGAAGATGGTGTGATTGAAATCGTTCCGCTAGCTTTTATGCGTGGACGTACCCTTAACGATAGTTTCATTATTCTTGATGAGGCTCAAAATACCTCTCCCGAGCAGATGAAAATGTTTCTTACGCGGCTTGGCTTTGGTGCAACAATGGTTATTACGGGAGATATAACACAGCTTGACCTTCCACATGGAATATCCGGTCTTAAGCAGGTACGATCTATTCTTGAGGGAATTGAAGATATTGCGTTTTGCGATTTTAGCGGCAGCGATGTGGTCCGTCATTCATTGGTTGCATCCATTGTATCCGCGTATGAAAAAGATGAAGCTAAAAGACTGGAGAAAGCCTAATGGATATAACGATTGTCTGCGATTATCGATCCGAAGATATCAAGGGATTGCCGCTTGAAGATCTTGCTGTGTTTGTATTACGTCATGAACAGCAACCTGATACAACAGAGGTATCGATAACGTTCGTTCCTGATGATCGCATCGCATCTCTTAATCATACGTATCGGAATGTCGACGGTCCAACGGATGTTTTAAGTTTCGAATGCGATGGCTTTGATGATGATTTTGACGATGGTCATTCTGAAGATGAGCCATTTGAACTTGGCGATATAATAATTGCTCCTGACGTTGCAGATCGGCAAAAATCCGAATATGGAACATCGTTTGCTGAAGAAATTGAAACGTTGCTTACACACGGATTACTCCATCTGTGCGGTCATGACCATCAAACTGATCGTGAGGCCGAACAAATGCTAGCTCTTCAAGATGCTCTACTTGATGAATGGAAAGTTACCTATGAAGCCCGGCGCTAAGAGGGACCTCACTTTTCCTGAATCTGCTCGGTGTGCTTGCGCGGGAATTGTCGCGACATTCCGTAAGGGTCGTAATATTCGAATTCAAACGCTTGCTGCCTTGATCGCGATCATAGGTGGAATATGGCTGCATATCTCTTTGACTGAATGGGTTGTTATCGTCTTTTGCATTGGGCTGGTTATCGGTTCGGAATGCATGAATACTTCATTTGAGGATGTCGTTGATCTTGCGTGTCCTCATCATGATTCACTTGCGGGACGTGCAAAAGATATAGCTGCAGGGGCTGTTCTTATATTTTCCCTTATGTCCCTTGTCATTGGCCTACTTATTTTTATCCCGCGGATTGTTGCCCTAATGGGAATATAGTAATCGTACATATATGATCGTACTCAGTACAATGA
>DIDE01000044.1:4126-17187 GCA_002417975.1 Eggerthellaceae bacterium UBA5808 | reverse complement strand
CGAGCGTATCCAAAAAATGAAATTACTTCAAAACAATTAGGCGATTTGGTTATGCGGCTCTTACGCGGGCTTGATGAAGTTGCTTATATTCGTTTTGCGAGTGTATATAAGGATTTTCAAAACGTTGAAGAATTTAGCGCGGCAATTAAGGAGCTATAGCTAATGGACCAATCTGCTCTATCTATACCTGCAACAATGTCTACTTCTGAAATCACGGTACCTTCGAAGGCGCACGCAGGTGATGCTGGCTTTGACCTTCGTGCAACAGAACGTATTGTTTTACAGCCTTTTGAGAGAGCTTTAATTCCAACTGGTCTTTCCATAGCGTTGCCTGAAGGATATGCAGGTTTTGTTATGCCCCGTAGCGGAACAGCTCTTCGTAATGGCTTATCGATCGTTAATACTCCTGGACTTATTGACAGCGGGTACAGAGGAGAGATTAAAGTCATTGCAATCAATTTAGATGCTCATACCGCTCTTACTATTGAAAAAGGGGATCGCATTGCTCAGTTAGTTGTTATGGGCGTTCCCGCATCTCAATTAAAGCTTGTTTCTCAATTGCCTTCTTCTGATCGTGGTGCAGCTGGTTTTGGCAGCACGGGCGTAAAATAGAAGTAACGATGAAATAGTGATAGCAAACCCATACTTCACGGTATGGGTTTTATTAGGTCTATATACAGGAAAGGTGTGTCATGCGGTTTCATCTTAAGCACAAGGAACGTCCCGTGATCGGAGTAGACGATCGCGTATCGACAGCAAAAGCTATCCCATTGGCTCTACAACATTTTATGTCGATGTTTGGTTCTACTGTTCTTGTTCCTTTCTTAACAGGAATGTCTCCTTCACTTGCCATTATGTGTTCGGGCATTGGAACGATCCTATATCTGCTCGTAACGCGCGGCAAAATTCCTAGTTATCTTGGATCATCGTTTGCATTCATTACGCCAATTATTGTTGTGGGTGCAAGTATGGGGCCAGAGGCGGTCCTTGGTGGAATTGTCGTTACTGGCTGTGTGTATGTTGCTGTTGCGCTGCTTGTCAAGATTATAGGAACTGCATGGATTGACAAAGTACTTCCAACACCTGTCATCGCATCAGTAATTATCGTTATTGGACTTGGTCTTTCTTCAACCGCTGTAGAAATGGCATTCTTTAACGGAGGATATGCGACAGGTGGACCATTCGTTCTTAATGGATTCCTTGTTGCTATGCTTACGTTGATCGTTTCGATCGTTTTTTCGACCTGCTTCAGCGGTTTTTGGTCAACAATCCCCGTTTTAGTTGGCATAGTTGTTGGCTACGTAAGTGCATTCTCAATTGGTTTGGTAGATTTTCAACCTGTTATTGATGCTCCATGGGTTGGCCTGCCTACGTTAATGCATCCTACATTTAATATTGCAGCAATTTTGTTAATCGCGCCTGTCGCATTCGTCGTTATTATCGAGCACATTGGCCACTTAATGGTTGTCGGCGAAATTGTAGGCAAGAATTACAATAGTATGCTTCCCCAGTCACTTCTTGGTGATGGCCTAGCTACTATTACAGCTGGCCTTTTAGGTGGTACACCTGCTACAACATATTCAG
The DNA here is from genome assembly GCA_002417975.1 of Eggerthellaceae bacterium UBA5808. Classification (GTDB taxonomy): domain Bacteria; phylum Actinomycetota; class Coriobacteriia; order Coriobacteriales; family Eggerthellaceae; genus UBA5808. The sequence continues at coordinate 15,603 of DIDE01000044.1, read as the reverse complement.
AAAATATTGGCGTAATGAGTGCTACGAGAGTTTATTCGACGCAGATCTTTTGGTATGCCGGTGCTATCGCATTTCTCGTTGGTGGTTTTTGCCCAAAGATCGAAGCACTCATCAACTCGATTCCTGTATGCGTCATGGGTGGCGTATCACTTTTGCTCTTTGGCTTGATTGCTTCTAATGGACTCAGAATGCTTGTTGCAGGTCAGGTGGACTTTTCTAAAGCTAGAAACCTTATGCTTGTCTCTGCTATTCTTGTTATAGGCGTAGGAATGGAATGTGTTGGTGTCAAGATCCCTCTAGGTGATTATTCGTTGCCCGGTATGGCTACCGCAGCAGTAATTGGTATTGTCCTTAATCTGATTCTTCCTAAAGATACAAGTCAGGATGACATTTATCCAGCTGACATTGATAAAAAGGATGTTATCGAAAATTGTACTGATTCTAAATAATAAAATTCCTTATTCTTTAGTTGATTAAATCATTATGGGTCCCATCGGGGCCCATAATGCTATCAGCATAGTACCAATTGAAATTATTTGCCCTCAGAATGCTAATAACAGGCAAAAAAGAGCCAATAGGAGAGAAGCTCCATTACTAGCAAAGATAAGTCGTCGTAGTGTACCGTACGTATTTTATAGTGATCATATTTTTCTCATAACTTAACATGAAGCGATGCAACTTTTTTAATTGTAGGTGCATACAAAGATCTAGAGTTACTCTAGATCTTTGTAAAGGGTAGGCAATCATACTATTCTTCCTAAAAAGTTAAAGCAATCTAAATATACTAGTAGGCTATAGCTTTTTTATAAATCTAGAGTTACTCTAGATTTATAAAACAATTCATGAAGGGACAAGCTATGGCAGGAATTGGTCAGAACGATCGAACTCCACGATACGGGATTTCAAACGTTTCAGAACAAACTGGAATATCAGCATATACGCTACGGTATTACGACTCATGTGGATTTTTCCCCGATCTTTGGCGAAGTCCTGGCGGTACGCGTAAATTCTCTGATGCAGATCTTGCACAACTTACGTTGGTTCATTCTTTGCGTCAAAGCGGATTATCAATTGATGGCATCCGTTATGTTGTTAGATTGCAAAAACATGCAGATCATGGAACGCAAGAAATAAGCTCTATTATCAAACGACAGATTGATGTTCTTGAAATGCGTATTGCCGAAACGAATCAGTGCTTAGAACATCTACAAACCTTATCGAAAAGATACCCGAATGGTTCATATGATAGATATGCGCACTAAAACCGTCATTTTTAATGAGTAAATACCCATTAAGTAACAAGATAGGGTCTTAGAATCGATCTCAGAGCTTCGCTATATAAAACGCCTGGTCAAAGGCTCATAACAAAATAATGTAGAAGATTTCGCGTAAACTTGCTAATAAATGCAAATGAAATCTGACAGAACAGGTTAGAATACGGATAAATTTTACTAATCAAATGATCTGTCTTTAAAAGTAAAAGAAAGTTCAGATAACATTATTTTGTACAAAGTTTCATAAGCCATCAATTCCTGTGCATTTTTCATTGGACTAGCTAAATATAAAAGCGTGATAATATATGTTACGTAAAGTTAAATGAAAAAACTATTTTTAGGGTTACGTACACATTCAAAGAGTTATCACCCTTACTCATATAAAATTCCAATGCATAATTTTTTGGACCAAACGTAGAAAATTACGCATTAATGACGATGGTTTACAGCGTGTTAAATATTGTCTATTGACGTAACTGTTTAATTGTCATGAAATTAGAAGTTGTCGATCGATGCGTAGCAATTAGATATACAACATCAATGCTCTAGGCATGATCATATTTCATTTAAATGTGAATTGTACTAATTTGAGAGGTCAACTCATGAGCAATGACATTCTTACCATGCATGATGTTGTAATAGACGGTAATGGACAACTCATAGGTCCGCTTTCGTTTGCTATTGGCACATATGCCTTTGCAGCATTGATTGGGCCCTCACATTCAGGCAAATCTTCAATTATCAATGCAATAGCCCATATTAAGCCGATTAAAAGTGGTTTTCTGTCGGTATGCGGATACACAGGTAAAAATAAAAGCCAAGCGCTCAAAGCGCAACTTGGGTGCATATTCGAAGATTCAATATTCCCCTATGACTTGCAAGTAAAAGATTTTCGACGTCTAATGGGACTTATCTACGATACATGGGATGCAAATTTCTATAGCTCGATGCTTGACACGTTTTCTATTGATCCATCTTTGCAACTAGCCTCACTTGATGCGGATGCCTATCTTAAGTTTGAGTGTGCACTTGCATTATCACATCATCCCAAACTATTACTTATTGATGAATCAGAACGCCTTTATAGCCATTCAAGCCGCCTTGAACTTTTTACATATATTAGAACATTACTTGACAATCGATCGCTTGCAGGTGCACTCATAGCTAGTCGATCCGAAATGGATTTAATAACCTATGCTGATCAAATAATTCAGTTAGAGAAAGGATCAATCGTCGACAGTGACGAGATTGACCACTGTAAAACACCAGTTCATGCATCGAAAAGCAGTAAGGCATGTGAGGTGTCTATATCATAATGAAAGCGTTGATTTTAAAAGATCTCTATATAATGTGGACACATATTCGTTGGCTCTATATTGGAATTGTAGTAGCCGTTATTGTTTTATGCATGAGCGGGACCATTAATTTTCTATTTCATATGGTTACGCTAACGGTATTCCTTTGCTACGCTTTTCAAGTATATCGATCATTTCATTATGATGAAGAATCAAAGAGCGATCGAATACTCAGAGCGCTACCGCTTCGGCTCCAATCGATTGTTGCAGCAAAATATTTATTCTCGGCGCTTTTACTTCTTCATGCTCTATTAATAAGCGCTGGTATTCTTTTTATACTCTCTTTCTTTATCCCAGATGGAGCGATTAATATCCCTGCATCTTTGGTATTTGGAGTATCAGTTACCTCTCTATGCCTTGTCGTAATGTTACCTTTACTCTTTAAATATGGATCAGACAAAGGCGGCATTATCTATGCAGTGCTTCTGGCAATAGTAGTTTTTGTCCCGCTTGCATTTCGTTCTTTACATATGGTGATGCAGAATATTATGAATGCAGAAGGATTACTTCAAATATCATATTATTTGATCCTTCTAGTCATTATTTTGATATTGGGGCTAATCTCCTATCGCATTTCTTACTGCATTATGCGATCAAAGTTCAGCAGCTAGTTTATCTGTAAAGGTGTAGAAGTGCGTTGTTCAGGTAAACGAATGCTTACTTCACCTGTGGTAAGACGCTGTTCTGAACCATCGTTATATTTTACAAGAAGCGATAAATCGTCACCGATTGATAGAGCTTTAGCAACACGGGCAGATCCATCTTGTGCAAGTATGTCAATTTCTTTTCCAATGAGGAATGATCTCTGTCTATACTCATCAAGATATGATCCTCTTGATCCGTCTAAGTACAGAGAAACAAATTGATTAAGGATGGATGCAGCTAAATGATCACGTAATCCTGCTTTGGGCGTATCAAGTATATATCCAGCTTTATGAGCACAATTAGAGGGGAAACCATCTGCAGGTGCATAAAGGTTTACTCCAATACCCGGAATTGCGTAATCAATTGTTTGCGATTCCAGATCACTTGCAGCTTCCGTTAAAATGCCACAGATTTTAAAGCCGTTCACATATACATCATTTACCCATTTTATCTGAGCTTCAATATGAGTGGTTTCTTCAATTGCGCGTGCGACAGCGACTGCTGCAGCGCAAGTTAAATCAGCTGGATTAAACATAGAGCTCATCTTTGGGCGTAATAAAATACTTAGATATATGCCCGTATCCCCAGGAGAATAGAAAGGTCTTCCTCGTCTCCCCTTTCCTTGGGTCTGTTCGCCTGCAACAAGCGCCGTATATTCAGGTGCGCCACTATCAGCCTGTTGTTTGAGCACTGTATTTGTAGACGTAGTGCTCGCAACGACATTGAGATGCAATAACGAGGCAACCTCATCATTAAGATAAGAGATAACGCCGTTTGTTGTAAGCAGATCGACCGTAGGAGCAAGCTGATAACCACGATTTCGAACTGCTTGAATTTCAATGCCTGATTCTCTTAATGAAGTAATCGCCTTCCAAACTGCCGCACGTGATACACCAAGTTGTTGTGCGATAGATTCTCCAGAAACATATGATCCTTGATGATCCTGGAGAATACGAACAACACAGTCACGAACGCTTCCAGAATGAGTTGATGTACTACTCATTCTCTGGCACCGTAAGCAAATCCTGAGCGGCCCTAGATAAGGAACCGATTTCTTCATCTGCTTGGCGTGCAGTAGGAGCCTTACTAAAGAGGTAGCATTTAATCTTTGGTTCAGTCCCGCTTGGGCGAACAATAAGTTTATGCGCATCTGGCAAATCAAATTCGACAACATTTGCCGATGGCAGACCATTAATTCCCGGTTTATAATCGATTATTTGTTCAACAGACATGCCAGCTATAGTTGTTGGCGGATTGGATCGTAGATGGCACATAATCGCATCCATCGCACGAGCTCCATCAGCTCCAGGAAACTCACAACTAATTGTTTTGTTCCGATAGTAGCCATACGTTTCGTATAAGTTTTTAAGTGCCTGGACTAGCGTAAGCCCCTGATGTTTGTAATACTGTGCCATTTGGCATATAAGCATTGATGCATTAACAGCATCTTTGTCTCGAACGTGCGTACCACTTAGATATCCGTAACTTTCCTCGAATCCAAAGATATAACGATCATTATGTCCTTGAGACTCAAGTACGCCTATACGTGATCCAATATATTTAAATCCAGTCAGCGTACGAGTAACCGAGAACCCATACTGTTTAGCTAGAGCATCGATCATTGCAGTTGAGACAATTGTCGATACAACCTCTGCGTGATCAGGTAAGGTATGTGAAGCCTGACGGATGGAAGCAATGTAGTTGACAAGTAAAATCCCTACTTCGTTTCCTGACAAGAGGACATATGAGCCTTCATCTTCAACAGCTATGCCAACACGATCGGCATCTGGATCAGTAGCAAGCAGTAAATCAGGATGAACCGTTGCGCAGAGCTCAATTCCCTTTTGAAGCGCCTCACGCTTTTCGGGATTTGGATACGGACATGTCGGAAAATCACCATCGGGATTCTTTTGTTCTGGAACAACAGTAACGTCCTTAATTCCAATACGATCTAATATGCGCGTTACGCATTCAAGCCCTGTACCATTAAGGGGTGTATAGACGAGTTTGAGCTGAGTGTCTGCTGCATTAGGATCGCTCATAGAGCATGCATATACTGCATCAATAAATCGGTTAAGTGTATCCTCGGCAATCCAATTAATGGTTCCATTGGATTCTGCCTGTTTGAAATCTACATGTTTAACATCGTCGAATACATCAACGTTATTGATGGCTGATTGAATTGCCTCGGCAGATTGTGTAGCAATCTGACATCCATCATCACCATATACTTTATAGCCGTTGTAACAAGAAGGATTATGGCTTGCCGTAACGCATATGCCAGCGCTGCAATGGAGATCACGTACAGCAAAACTTAAAGCTGGTGTTGGCTCGATGCGCGGATACAAATAGCTTTTGATATGATTTGCAGCTAATACGGATGCAGCTGTTTTTGCAAAAAGATCTCCATTGTGACGGCTATCATGTGCAATCGCAACTGATGGATGCTCGTAATGATCATTTAAATAGTTTGCAAGACCCTGGGTTGCTTTACCGATCGTATACAAGTTCATGCGATTTGTTCCTGCGCCTATAATGCCACGTAGGCCACCAGTTCCAAATGCTAAATCGCGATAAAAAGCGTCCTCAGCATCTGAGGGTTTATCACTTTTACTCAGATCAATAAGTTGCTGCGCGATAGTCGGATCATCAACGCGATCCATCCAGTGTTTAAGTTCTTGCTTGACATCCATATATGTTCATCCTTTATATGCCTAATCGATGCATTTATTGTAGCAAGAGGAATAGGCATAGCAAAATATTTGCCCATATTAGCTTATTAATTCTACGATCGAAAAATAGAAGAGTCTCACCTCTACCCTATGTATCTCAGTGTAAAATAAAGAAGAGGGATTTAAAACATATTACAACATAGCACGGAAGGGTGATTCTGATGGCATACCAGAGAATTCTCGTTGCTTTTGATAAATCAGAAACCGCATGTCATGCTTTAAAAATGGCAATTGATCTTGTTGATGCTCAAGAAGCACAAGGTGAAATACGTTTAGTAAGTATCATGCCTTCAATGGAAGAAGCATATGCATATGGCGGAGTCGCCGATGAGACATTGGCTGGATCCGCAGTATTTGATTCTGAAATAATCGGTAATTTGCAAAATATTGCTTCCGATAAAGAAATGGAAGCCATTAAAAAGGTTGCAGATCCGTATATTAAGGATCGCAAAAACGTTTCGATAGAGATTGCATATGGTACTTCACCAGCTGTCGGCATTTTGGCGTATGCCGAAAACAATGCATGTGATCTCATCGTAATGGGAAATCGTGGACTTGGTGCACTTCGTGGTGCACTAGGTAGCGTAAGTTATAGCGTCCTTCGCTCATCCCCTGTCCCTGTATTGATTCTGAAATAGCATGCCTGATACTATCACCGAATATTTGGCTCGTGAAACACGATCGTTTGCAGAACTGCCCGTAAATGAAGTTGATAGTCTTATATTCTGCACGCTTTCCTATATAAATTACGAAACAGGCATTGTTGGCACATTGCCTGTTGATTCAAAGATCTCACTTTGGCGAGCGCTTTGCGGAACATCTCGCAGTAAACTGTTAGGCGATTCGTGGCTCAACGATACAGAAGGCGAAGCATTTCTTGCCAATGTTCTTAGTAGTCCACGATTCATTAACGTACAAATAGCGTTTTACGTTAATGAGTATGTAGAAGATCTTGAGAAGCAATTTAGTGCTGTTACCTTTATACTTCCTGATCACACAACGTATATTGCTTTTAGAGGAACTGACAATACACTTGCTGGTTGGAAAGAGGATTTCAATCTTTGCTTTCGTACGATTATCCCAAGTCAGCGGAGCGCACAACGTTATCTATCTGGTGTCGCATCGTCCTGCGAAGGACCTATCATCGTTGGAGGGCATTCAAAGGGCGGCAATTTAGCTGAATACGCTGTGCTCACCTTATCTGATTCAATTTATGAACGTATTGCAGCTGTATACGACCATGATGGACCATCTTTTCTTGAAGATCCTTCCCCACGAATCGCTGCATTATCGTATAAACGCGCATTACATAAAACCGTTCCAGAGTCGAGCGTATTTGGAATGCTTCTTGAACGTAGAAGATCATATGCCGTCGTTGAATCAACTGCTGTAGCTTTTATGCAGCACGCTCCCCTAACCTGGATCGTTGAGGGGGATTCATTTCTACGCGTACATGGACTTTCAAATGGAGCTACGCTTTTTGACCGCTCGCTAAACGATGTTTGTCTAAGCTATACGCCAGAACAACGTGCAGTTATTATTGATACTGTCTTTGATTTATTCAAGACGACGAACGCCCATACATGGGAAGAATTCAATCGTGACCAGTTGCGTAATGTTGGCACCCTTCTTAAAGAATCAGCAAAGGTTGACCCAGCTGCACGGACTCTCATTGCTGAAGCATTGCGTTCAATTGCAGGCGTATGGAGTCGCGGAGCTTTTTCACATATGAGAAAGCAACTTCCGCTTACTATCCCCCAACCTGGCAATTCGCATAAAAGAAATCAAACTTTTAGCACTGAACGTGGACCACATACTCAGCTAAAGTCTGAATTATTGAACGAACTGAATGATGAGACGAAGGCAGATTGTTCCTCTCATCCTATAGCTGGATCTTCTCAATCAAAAGCATAATCATACTATTCAAGCAGATGCATACTGTATATGCACCACGTTAGGAGTGCGAAGCACGCAATGAACTTGACAGATACGACAGCAACATTTGAACACCTTACACCTCGATTAATGGTGCAACTTGCCGCACCACACACGTGGGCTGCTTCCATCTTGCCGGTTCTGCTTGCTGTCGCTCTTGTCGTTGCTCAAGGTGAGCCGTTATCGCTTGTTATGTCATGCGTATTACTTTGCATAAGTATTCTTATGCAGTCGTCCGTTAATACATTCAATGATTACTTTGACTACGTTAAAGGTGCTGATACAACAGATAATCAAGCCGATCCTGATGATGCTGTATTGGTCTATAACAATATTTCGCCTAAGTCGGCACTTCTTTATGCAATAGGTCTTCTTGTTATTGCCTTTGTGTTAGGTATATACGTTATTATTACCGCTGGTCTTACCCCACTTATTATTGCTCTAATCGGCGCTGCAATAATCTTTTTATATTCAGGCGGTAAAACACCCATTTCATATTTGCCTATTGGAGAACTTGTCAGTGGCGTGACAATGGGCGGTTTAATTTCGCTGGCTTCATATCAAGCTCTTACTTTACGTCTTGATTTTATGGTGCTCCTTTTTGCGCTTCCTATTATTGTAGGAATTGGAATGATCATGTTCACCAATAATGCATGCGATATAGACAAAGACATCGAAGCACATCGCCATACCATGCCAGCGCTTCTAGGCTATATAAAGAGTCGACGCGCCTATCATGTAACAATTTATGGATGGATGATATCAATTGTGATTCTCGTCTGTGTCTTCTTTAGAGCAGGCGCGCTGATCTTACCGTTTATGCTTTTGATATGTCACGGAAACGGTCAGATGCTGATTCATAATCCACTAAAACCTGCAACGCGTGGCCCTGCAATGGGACAATGTCTAACCATGAATGTTGAATTTGGAGCATTCTATATCATGTGCATAATCGCAAGCAACGTAATTGTCTTTAGCTAAAAAATCAATTGTGCCATTGAATTTCGATGCGTCTGCAAAGCGTATCGAGATGGGCACATGAGACAAGCTCCTCAATTGAATATGCTTTATCTTTAGTGACAAGTCCAGCAATAAACGCAATATGTCCCAAAATAGATTCCGGTGAAGTGTAGACCGACCGGAGTGCATCCATAGATGCATCGTGGTTGCGCTTAGAGAGCCGTTTACCATGAGAAGCAACAAGAAGCGGTATATGGGCATAGCTCGGATGAGAAAAGCCGAGAAGCGATTGAAGATATACCTGCTGCGGCGTAGAGCACAAAAGATCACAACCACGTACGATATCGGTAACATTTTGAAACGCATCATCGACGACAGAAGCAAGTTGATATGCATATGCACCATCTGAGCGTCTAATAAGAAAGTCGCCACATTCATGTTGGAGTTCTTGTCGGTAAGAACCCTGAAAACGATCATCGATTGATATTACGCTATGATCAACCATTAACCTCGTTGCTGGGGCATGCTGCTGCGCTTTTATGCGACGTTCAGCATCAGTAAGATTCCGACATGTGCCTGAGTATACCGTCTTTTCTCCACGATGAGGGGCACTCGCAGTGTGGAGATCGGCGCGGCTACAAAAACAGGGATAACAGAGCCCTTTTGATTCAAGAAGATCATATGCGTCTTTATACGCGCAAAGACGATTATGCTGATATAAGGGTCCCTTATCCCATTCCAAGCCTAGAAACTCTAAATCGCGCATAATCTGGTCAGCGTACGACTGATGTGAACGTTCTCGATCGATATCTTCGATGCGGAGCGCCACAGATCCATTGAGCTTTCGTTCGATGATCCACACCATGAGAGCTGCAAAGATATTACCCGCATGCATACGTCCTGTAGGAGATGGCGCAAAACGTCCTATGCGTTGCAAAGGTGCATGCTTATTCGCAACAGGTAGACAAACATTACTTGGAGCACTATCTGCTACCAGTTGTGATGGCGAAATGCACGACAGGTCTGGTATATCCAGAGCATTTGAACGTATAGATGTATTTCCAGGCATAAGTAAACTTATTGAGCCACTCGTTTATCTATCACATGCTTCGTTTTCCCCATAGATCTTTCAATTCCTCCTGGCTCAACAAGCTTAACAACAGGAGTAACCAAAAGCGTCGAACGAAGCTTATCGGTAATGAACTTTTTGAATTCATTGATACGCTCAAAGGAGTCAATGCGCATATCGGGTTCAAGTTCAACTGATACTGTCATTCGATCCATACCGGTATCGTTATCGACAACAATCCGATAGAACGGACTTACTCCGTCGATGCTTGCGAGAACATCCTCAATAGTGCTTGGGAATACATTCGTTGCACGAATAATCAACATGTCATCGCAACGCTTACGAACTTTTTGCATACGAGCAGTCGTTCTACCGCAGGCACAAGGATCGGTTATAACGTGAGTCAAATCATGTGTACGATAACGGATAACAGGTAATACCTGTTTATCGAGTGGCGTCAGGACGAGTTCGCCTTCTTCGCCATCGGGCACGGGTTCTCCTGTTTGAGGGTCAACTACTTCCCAAAGAAAATGATCTTCGGCAATATGCTGCATATCACGAGATGCTAAACATTCACCCGAAACACCAGGACCCATAACCTCCGTAAGACCATAGTTATCGGTGCAAACAATATGCATTCGTGATTCAATTTCTCGTTTAAGAGCCGGAGGACATGGCTCGCCACCAAAGAGGCCAACTCTCAGCGTTGATTTAGACCAATCAACGCCTTCTTGCTCCCCTACTTCACACATATGAAGTGCATACGACGGTGTCGCAATCAACACGGTGCTCCCATAATCGCGAATCATCATCAGATGACGCTCGGTATTACCAGAACCTGCGGGAATAACCATGCATCCAAGCTTCTCCATTCCATAATGGAGTCCAAAGCCGCCAGTGAACATTCCGTAACCAAATGCCATTTGAATACGATCAGTCGACGTTACGCCTGCCATTTGCGCAAGACGTGCGATGCAATCGCTCCATACGTCGAGATCATGACGATTATAACCTGCAACAATAGGTTTACCTGTCGTTCCACTGGAAGAGTGCAAACGGACAACTTCATCAAGTGGAACAGCAAAAAGACCAAAGGGATACGTGTCACGTAATACGCTTTTATCGGTAAAAGGAAGACGACGAACATCATCAAGCGTACGAATCTGAGACGGCTTAACGTTCATTTCATCAAATTTTTTATGATACCAAGGTACCCGATCGTAAGCCCATGCAACTTGATGCTGAAGTTTATCTAGTTGAAGCTCGCGAATATTTTCACGCGGCATCGTTTCATGGGTACGATCATAGATCGGTAATTTTGAAAAATCGGGGATATTCATCATCAGTTTGTCACCTTTGCCATCTCGTGATATGCCGCATTTTAGCGGAGAGGCTCTTGTATATCGTCTTGAGAAAGTAAATCTATGGGCTGCTTTTCGAGCAAATGCTCAGCTTGCTTGCAGTCTTTTACATGTACAACAATATAGGTTGATATCAATGAATAGCT
>DIDE01000044.1:0-4094 GCA_002417975.1 Eggerthellaceae bacterium UBA5808 | reverse complement strand
AATGAATCGGACAACACCATAGTCCCCTGTGTCGGACGCGCTGTAGCCGCGTACATTCACATGTGCTTGTTCGAAAAGATCAAGTGTACGGGTAAGATGGCCAGGCTTACTCTCAAGAAAGATACTTATTTGTTTTAAACTCATGCTAATACCCCCTCTAGTCTTTTAACGCAACATTTAATTAAGCGAAGCGTATCCCAAATCAAATGCACGGAGATTAGCATCAATGGTTTTTCGTGGAACTTTGTCTTGAATTCGTTCCTGCCAATTTTGCTTATCAAAAGGTAAAACATTTGAAAGTGCGCCAAGCAGAACAACGTTCGAGCACTTTATTGTTCCAGCTTCCTGGGCTAAACGCGCAGCAGGAACAATGCAAGCATCCATAGCGTGTAATCGCTCATTAACGTTATGCGGCATCATTGCCTGACCTGTTAAAACAGACAAAGGTTTTATTGTTTCGTCACTAGTAAGAATGATTCCACCGTCGCGTTTAAACGGAGCACATCGAAGTGCTTCGGTTGACTCAAAAGATAGAACACAATCTGCGCATCCAGGATCACAAACCATAGCGTTGACAACGCGTCCAAAACGGACGACCGTCGTTACTGATCCTCCGCGTTGTGCCATTCCGTGGATTTCGGATACCTTTGCACATAATCCTGCGGCTGCAGCGGTTTTCGCAAGAAGATCAGCAGCAAGAAGGGTCCCTTGTCCTCCAACGCCGCAAAGAAGAACAGTGAGTGCACAATCTTTCATACGCTCATCAAGTGAGCTGCGTATAGCGGATATCTTCATTTGCTAGCCTCCTCTACCTGATGTATAGCATCAAATGCGCAATATTGACTGCAGAGCCCACAGCCAACACATTGAACTGCACTAATAGTAACGTTACCTGACTCAGAATCACATTCGAGTGCAGGACAACCTATACTGACGCATGCATGACAAGCCGTACATGACGAATTTACAACGTAAGGAGCCTTACGTATAAACGATTTTTTGAGAAGAACACAAGGTGATCTGAATATGACAACGCTCAAATCATCATTCGTTGTTGCCTGTTTAAGTGCTGTACGAGTTGCATGAACATCAAGAGGATCAACAGTGACTACATCTTCAATGCCTAATGCTTTTACGAGCGCAACAAGATCCATCTCGCGTGAAGGTCGTTTTTGAAGTGTTATTCCATTAAAAGGATTACCCTGATGTCCCGTCATTGCTGTTGTACGATTATCGAGTATGGCAATTGTGCCAGCGCCGCGGTTATATGCCGTATTCAACAGCGAAGAAAGACCGGAATGGCCAAAAGTAGAATCGCCAATAACACCAACGATCGGACGATGCTCGGAATCATGTAATGCAAGTTCAAAACCGTGTGCCATCGAAACAGAAGCGCCCATGTCAACTGTCGTATCCATTCCAGAAAGCGGCGGAAGCGCACCTAAGGTATAGCACCCGATGTCACCAGTAACGATTGCATGCAGTCGCGTGAGCTCTCTAAATACTCCACGATGAGGGCAGCCCGCGCAGAGCGCTGGCGGACGTGGCGGCAAATCAGTTGCTGCATCACAATGAGGCATATCCTCTTCGCCAAATGACTTGCGAATAGTCATTGGCGTTAATTCGCCATCAGCTGGCAATGGATGAGGAAGGGTATCAATAGGTATACCCGCAGCATGAATCTGCTCCGAAAGATATTCAGATGCTTCATCTATTACGTAGCAATGTGATATTGATTGAGCGAACCGTTTGAGCGATTCAACGGGTAAAGGCCACGTAACTCCAAGTTTAAAAACGCTCGCATGAGGCAGGGCATCCCTGACGTACTGATAGATTGCCCCAGAACAAATGATTCCACAATCAGAATCATAGTTTTCTATACGATTCAGAGGAGTATCCTCAACCCATGTCTTTAAGCGCTTAATACGCTGATCAAGATCACGTCGTCTTGGCTTTGCAAACGCAGGCATCATAACCCATTTTGCTGGATTCTTTTTATAAGGAATAAGCTCGTGCTCTTCGCGGCATCCAACATCTACAGGAGTTCTCGAATGAGAAATACGAACCGTAGAACGAATCAATACGGGAATATCAAACGTCTCCGATATATCAAATGCATGCTTAGCAAAATGGAGCGCCTCGCTCGAATCGCTTGGCTCAAGTACAGGTATATGAGCCGCACGACCATAAAAGCGTGAATCCTGCTCATTTTGAGAAGAGTGCATTCCGGGATCGTCGGCAGCAAGGATTACATATCCTCCACCTACCCCTGTGTAAGCTGCAGTAAATAAAGGATCAGCTGCAACGTTAACGCCTACATGCTTCATTGTTGCAATGACGCGTGCACCAGCTGCTGATGCGCCAAGACCAACCTCAACTGCTACTTTCTCGTTAGGGCACCACTCTGCATAGACATCTGATTTTGCCGCAAACGCTTCCATCGTTTCAGTCGATGGGGTGCCTGGATATGCTACGCCGATGCGAGCTCCTGCCTCCCATGCTCCTTGGGCAATTGCTTCATTTCCCGAAAGCAGTTCCATTCTTGTAGCTCCCTTTTTTACCCAACGTTTTTATAGGGCGTGTAATCTCGCAGATGGCGTCCTGTATCATATGAATCCAAAAAAGATTGTCAACAGCCTTTACTCTTGATAGAGCAAACAGAATGCTCCGATTTGGACAATGTCCCCATCTTTAAGGACCGCCTTATCGACGCTATTATTATTAATCCAGATACCGTTATAGGAACCGTGATCTTCGATTTCAAACCCATCTGATTGCGGTGTAATACCTGCATGATCGCGAGAAACAGTCATGTCATTCAAAAAGATATCGCACTTTGGGCTACGGCCAATTTTATACGTCGAATCGTTCAGATCAAAATACATATTAATTTGCGGACCACGAACAATAATCAGGCGCGCCTTTTTTACAGGTTCAACTTTTTGGACTGGATTTGGAGTTGCATCATAGGTTGTATCGGAATCAACGTCTACCGGTTCAAAGCGTTGAGTCGAGCCAATTAATTTAAATCCACAAGCAGGGCAAGTGCTTTCATCTGGCTTTAATGGACCTCCGCATACAGGACATGTATCACTCATACGTTGTCCTCTCCTTTTCTCTTAACCTAACACACTACAAATCAAGCAGGTACAAAGAAATATAGCTTACGACTTATTGTACTATGAGTAGGACCTACACATACACTAATTAAGAACGCTTGAAGAAGTTTTGTCATTGATAGTTGGCGTTTCATTGTAAAACGAACTATCTGCAACCTGCGATGAACCAGTAAAGCTTCCGATAAAACGATTCCACTGAATGCCAATAGACTCAAATATATTAGGCGCAGCTACGTCCTGTGCTGCAATAAGGTTCGTCGTACCAACAACCTGATTCTGCTGTTTAAACGTTATAGTACCAACAACATCACCGGCTTTTACAGCTCCATTAATAGTTGAATATGTTACCGTTTGGCTTACATTGCCACTTAACGTGAACAAATTAATTGATGCATTTGCATCAGCAGTAGCAGGAATAGTTTTATCCGTCCAAGCAGAATCGGCTACGTCGGCAACGTACGGTACCGACTGCCCATTGGCGTTTACCAGTGTTTTATCGGTATGGATGAGCTGATAGTCCATTTGATGATCGTAAACCCAGTCATATAGCGTTTCAGCATCAGTGAAACGCTGCTCTTCTCCAGAGCTATGAATGACAATCGCATACAAATCCTTGCCATCACGAGAACAAGCACCCGCAAATGATGGACCAGCAAGATCGGTAAATCCGGTCTTTACACCACAAGCACCATCATAGATACCTATAAGTTCATCAGTTGAGGTGAGCTGAACAGTAGCATAACTGTTGTCTCGCTTAACTTGAATATTTGCTGAAGCCTTTGAAGTAATAGCGCGAAAAGCCTCTTTTTTCATTGCATAAGCAACTTCTGTAGCAACATCTCTAGAACAACTATGCTGGTCCCCTGCGTATTCGCCATCATCGAGTCCGTGAGGATTACGAAAAACGGTATTAACAAGACCAAGCTCTGACGCTTTATCATTCATCGCTTGGACAAAGGCTGCCTGACAATCTTC
>DIDE01000031.1 GCA_002417975.1 Eggerthellaceae bacterium UBA5808 | reverse complement strand
CTATAACAACAATACTAGCTGGTGTGTTGCCGCTGGTGCTCCCTGCATTGGCTGCTGTGAAGCAAACCCCGATGATCCTGGTGATAACTGGGTTGAGGTTAACACGCCGTTCCGTCAGCGCCAGCGTGATTTGTGCATTGGCGACTGGAGCTTCCAACCTGAGAATCTTGCAGCTGCAATCACTGGTATTCTCGCTTGCGCATTGGTCATCCACGGTTTCGGTATGAAAGCCGCTGGTCGTGTACCTGGTGGAGCTGACTTCGAGAAGGAACGTGCTTGGGATATGAAACATCCTGATCGTTCTATCGGCCAGTATGATGAGGCTGACAAGGATTCTGATACGAAGGGAGGCACAAAATAATGACGCGTTCTATCATTGACCCGATTACTCGTATCGAAGGTCATCTGCGTGTTGAGATGGAAGTCGATGACGGTGTCGTAAAGGATGCTTGGGTTTCTGGCGGATGCTTCCGTGGTATGGAGCTTGTTGTTCAGAACCGTACACCAGATGATGCAGCGAATATTGTTGAGCGCATCTGTGGTGTGTGTCCTGTATCACATGCCCATGCTTCATCTATTGCGACTGAAGCTGCTCTTGG
The DNA here is from genome assembly GCA_002417975.1 of Eggerthellaceae bacterium UBA5808. Taxonomy (GTDB): domain Bacteria; phylum Actinomycetota; class Coriobacteriia; order Coriobacteriales; family Eggerthellaceae; genus UBA5808. Next base: position 2,354 of record DIDE01000031.1, on the reverse strand, counting down.
CATTAAGATTCCTAATAATGCACGTATCATTCGTAACCTTATCGAAGGTGCGCAGTTCCTGCATAGCCACATTTTGTGGTTCTATAATCTTGCAGGGCTTGACTACATCAATCCTCTGAATGCTCTTAAGGCTGACCCTGCTGATGCACAGGATGTTGCTACAGCAGCAGGTACGTCAACTCAGACAGATTTCAAGGCTCTCAAAGAGCGTCTAAGCAAATTTGCTGATAACAAACAGCTCTCAATTTTCAGTGGCAATTGGTTCGACTCCGAAGGTGGAGAAGGATACAAACTTCCCCCTGCGCTCGACCTTGTATGCACTGCTCATTATCTTGAGGCACTCAAAATGCAGGCAAAGGCATCTGATATTGCCGCTTTACTCGGTGGCAAGATGCCTCACGTTATGACGATTCTTCCTGGCGGTACGTCATTTGTTCCTACCGCTCAGAAGCTTGACGATCTCAAAGCTATGGTTGACGACCTTTATACTTGGGTCGAAGCAACGATGGTTCCTGATACCTTGGCTCTTGTTCCTTATTACAAGGACGCATTGAAGTTTGGTAAAGGTTGCGGCCGCTATATTGCATGGGGCGTATTTGAGGATCAAAGCTTTGATATGAAGAAGCGTTATCTTCCTGCTGGTGTTCTGGGCGACGGTATGTCGCTGCAGGATGTTGATGGCAGCAAGATCAAAGAGGGTACCGAGCGTTCTTGGTATGAAGGCGACACGGAGCTTAATCCGTCTGAGGGCGAGACAAAGCCTTCGTTCACCGATTACGATGTTAACGATCGCTACACATGGGTTAAGCGTCCTACATATGATGGTCAATCCATGGAAGCCGGAAGTTTCTCCCGTGTCTTGGTTGCTTATAAGCGTAATGTTCCGTTTATCGTCAAGCATGTTAACGATATGCTCGACGCAATCGGTGCTCCTGGTCAACTTGATGTTTTACAGTCTACGATGGGTCGTACCGGCGTACGCCAGATCGAGACGCTCTACATTGCTGGCCTCATGAAGGATTGGGTAAGCGAGCTTATCGAAGCTCTACAGAGTGGCGACAGCGAATACTTCCGTGAACCTGATAAGCAATCTGGCCAGGCAACGGGATATTGGGAGGCACCACGTGGTGCTCTGCTCCATTCCGAGACAATCAAGGATGGCAAGATCTCCAATTATCAGATCGTCATTCCGTCAACGTGGAATCTTGCACCGCATGACCGCGCTAATAACCCAGGACCAATGGAAGAAGCATTGATCGGGGTTCCTGTAAGCGATATCGAAAAGCCTATCAATGCTCTACGTACGGTTCATAGTTTTGACCCGTGTACTGCTTGCGCTGTTCATATCACTGAGCCCAAAACGGGCAAATCATTCCAGACCGTTACCAGTCCCTGGGGGGTGAAATAAGATGGCACATCTCGCACATTATCGTGAGGCACATCCACTGCCGTTCGTCATTACGCACTGGATCAACCTCGTTTGCATGATTATGCTGATTATCACCGGTTTTTATATCCATTATCCATTTGCTGGTGGATTGATGGGTGTATTCCGCGGTGTCCATGTATTCCTTGGTACCGTTTTACTTGTGAACTGCATTGTCCGTCTCGTTCTCGCGTTCGTCGTGAAATCGGCACCGACAGGTGGTACGCGTGAAACGATTCGAGATTTCCATACGTGGTTGCCTCAGAAGGATAATCGTCACCAGTTGGGTGCGTGGATTAAATATTATCTGTTCTTTAAGAAGACGCATCCTCTGTCTGCAAAGCTTGGTGTTCCGCAAAAGATCAGTTATCTGCTTATTCCTATTTTGATCATTTTCATGGCATATACGGGATTTGCTCTGTGGTCTCCTACGGCTGATTGGCCAATCTTTGCTGCAGGTACCGCAGCATTTGGTGGCATTATGTCGATGCGTATCGTTCATTATTTCATGATGTTCGTGTTCATCGCTTTCTGCTTCATTCACATTTACCTTGCTAACATCGAAGGCTTTGCTCCTACAAAGTTGATGTTCTTCCGCAAGGAACATGGTGGATTGGTCTATTCTCCAGAGCGTCATACCATTATTGGTAAAGACGATATGGGCGGAAAATAGATACCATTTGTGTGTCTAAGCCATTGATATATGGATCGTCATGCATGCACCGTCTCATCACAGGGTTTATTTCCCTGTGGTGAGCGGTGCTTTTTTAATTAAACCGTGGGACTTATAGATACATTCATACAACAAACTATGAGATTGTATTTGATTTATCTATATCGATGAAAGGTACTCTATGGATGATTCGCTGTCGGATAGACAGATTGAAGATGAAGAAAAATTTCTTCAAGGAATGCCTTATTTTAATAT
>DIDE01000067.1 GCA_002417975.1 Eggerthellaceae bacterium UBA5808 | reverse complement strand
CAACCGTCAATGCGTTGTAGATCGCAGGCATTGCATCCCGCGGGTACTCAACATCGACAACAGGTCCGACGATACGGACGATGTGCCCCACTGCCCCTTTCATTTGTTTCTTGGTTTCTTCAGCCATTTAATCCTCCAAAGCTGCTGCGCCACCGACGATCTCATTGATCTCCGTCGTGATGGCACCTTGGCGAACGCGGTTGTAGTACCTATTAAGGGTATCCACCATTTCATTCGCATTGTCAGTTGCTGACTGCATGGCTGTTCGACGTGCTCCCTGTTCTCCAGCGGCACTGTCGATAAGCGCATGGTAGATCATCGTCTTGACATAGGCAGGAAGCAATGTATCGAGCACGGAATCGGCACTCGGCTCAAAAATGACATCTCCCTCAAGGGACGTATCATCTTCTTCAGCCGAAGTCACACCTTCGCTCTCAGCCTTGCTCAAATCCTGCTTATGAGCAAAACGCTCGGAATCGATCGGAAGGATCTCTTCCTGCGTAAGCTTTTGTTCAGCGGCATTCAACGTGTGGTTATATACGAGGACTACCTTGTCGCATTCGCCTGACTCATATTCATCGATCGCTTTAGCTGCAATAGATGCAGCTTCTTCGATCGTCGGATCCGCCGACATATCTTTAAAGACCATGTCTAGACCAACTTTACGGAAGTTAAAGAACGATATCGCCTTTTTACCACAGGCAATAATACGAACATTTCTTCCTTGAGCAGTCTCGGCATTAATAGTCTTCTCGACATGACGAAGGATATTCGAATTAAAGCCGCCAGCCAAGCCGCGGTCGGAAACCACGGCTATGACCAAAACGTTTTTAATATCATCATGCGTCTGCAAAAGTGCATTCTCGGAGCCGCCCACACGTTGCGCTACATCACCAAGCATTTCTGCCATTGATTCTGCATACGGCGTTGCTTCAACCACGCGCTGCGAAGCGCGACGAATCTTAGCAGCCGCAACCATTTGCATGGTGCGCGTAATCTGCTTCGTCGAATTGACGGAGTTGATACGCCTTTCTATATCGTGAAGGTTCGGCATACTCTACCGCCTTACGCTGTAGCCGAAGAAGCAAACTGCTTCTTGAACTGCTCGATTGCCGCATTTGCCTCAGACTTAATATCATCGGTAAACTTCTTCACAGAGCGAAGATCTTCAAATACCTTCGCCTGAGAACTGCGGACATAGTCAAGCATTTCCGTACGGAAACGTACGACGTCCTCGACAGGAATATCATCAAGATATCCGTTATCTCCAGCATAAATAGCAAGAGCCTGCTCTTCGAATGGCATAGGCATGAAGCGCTTCTGCTTGAGAAGCTCAGTCATACGAGCGCCACGGTTGAGCTGATCCTGCGTAGCCTTGTCCAAATCGCTTCCGAACTGCGTAAACGCAGCAAGTTCACGATATGAAGCAAGATCCAAACGAAGTGAACCAGCAACCTGCTTCATAGCCTTCGTCTGAGCATCGCCACCAACACGAGATACCGAAATACCGACATCAACAGCAGGGCGTTGGCCCTGGAAGAACAGATCAGTCACAAGGAAGATCTGACCATCGGTAATCGAAATAACGTTAGTCGGAATGTATGCGGAAACGTCGCCTGCCTGGGTTTCGATGATAGGCAAAGCAGTCATCGAACCAGCACCGTTTTCATCCGACATCTTGACTGCACGTTCCAGCAGACGAGAATGCAGATAGAAAACATCGCCAGGATATGCTTCGCGTCCTGGTGGGCGATGAAGGGTCAACGACATCTGTCGATAGGCCACAGCCTGTTTTGACAGGTCATCGTAGACGCATAGTACATGACCGCCAGGATTGTCCTTGCTTGCTGGTTTTCCGTCTTCGCCGTTATAGACGAAGTATTCACCAATTGCAGCACCTGCCATTGGAGCAATGTATTGCAACGGAGCGGAATCAGCAGCCGTAGCGGACACAATGATCGAATAATCGAGCGCATCATGTTCCTCAAGGGACTCAACCAAACCTGCAACCGTCGAAGCCTTTTGGCCAATAGCGACGTAAATGCAGATCATGCCGGTGCCTTTTTGGTTAATGATGGCATCGACAGCGATCGCTGTCTTTCCTGTTTGACGGTCACCAATGATCAATTCACGCTGGCCACGTCCAATAGGAATCATAGAGTCAACAGGCAACAGACCGGTCTGCATAGGCTCACATACACCCTGACGCTCAACAACACCAGGAGCTTTAAACTCCACGGGGCGAGTAGCCTCAGTATGAATGGGTCCTTTGCCATCAATCGGCATACCAAGAGGATTCACAACACGGCCAAGCATAGCTTTGCCGACAGGAACCTCCATAATATGACCGGTAGTCTTTACCTGATCGTTCTCTTTGATTGCGGTGACGTCACCGAGTAGAACGGCGCCTACCTCCTCTTCTTCGAGGTTCTGAGCAAGACCATAAACGGTCTTACCATTCGATCCCTCAAATTCAAGAAGTTCACCTGCCATCGCGTTCTTCAGGCCATCGACGCGTGCAATACCATCGCCGACTTGGATAACCGTTCCGATTTCGCGAGACTCAACACTCGTATCAAGAGCATCAAGCTGTTTGCGCAGGGCGTCGTCAATTGACTCTGCGGTGATTTCAGTCACTAGCATTCACCTCCATCTGATGATGTCTGTTTAAGCACAGTGCGCGCACGATCGATAAGCGAAGCAACGCTCGCATCGATGCGCTTGCCATTTGCGCTCATGACGATGCCGCCCAGAATCGATGGATCAACCTGCTCGCGCAGAACGATATTCGATCCCAGATCAGCACTCACTTTGTCTGTAATAACCTTACGCAGATGGTCGTCAAGAGCCACGCGTGTCGTCACATCGACAACAACAACGTGAAGCTTTTCGGCAATCTCACGGTTATAGCCATTCCATACACGGGACAGCATGTCGATGTCGCCGCGTTCCGCCATGACGCCCAGCATACTCTGCAACGTCGAGGCGCAATCGGCAAACACGTGCTCAACCAACGCTTTCCGCTGCTCCGGCGAATACGACATGTCCTTTAAAGCATCGGTCAGATCAACGTGCGAGCGATTATATGCAATAATCTCCTCGATCTGGGCACGAACCTCAAGAACGGCATCTTGTCCACCTGCCTTATTCTGTGCCTCGAACAACGTCTCGGCATAGATATCGGCTTCCTGCTTTGCGAGCTGACGATTAGTTGGCATTGAGACTACCCGCCTCATCCACGTAATGCTCGATCAGCTTACGATGCTCATCGTCGCTCAAATCTTGATCGATCAATTTCGATGCAACAGCAGTCGAAATATCAACGACAGATCCTTGAAGCTCAGAGATTGCAGATTTCTTTTCGGTCTCGATGGCAACGCGTGCCTTCTCGATCATTCCGTCTGCCTCTCGCTGCGCTTGAGCGGTGATGTCAGCCTTTGCAGCTTCACCAGCACGTTTCGCCTCTGAGATGATGAGCGAAGATTGCTTTTTCGCATCATTGAGCTGTTGCTTGTATTCTGCAAGTACCCGCTCACTCTCGACTCTCGCCTCTTCAGATTTCTTCAAGGAATCTGCAATGGTTGATTTGCGCTGCTCGAGAATACGATTAAACGCAGGCCAACCAAACTTAGCGAGAACGATCCACAGAATGATGAAAGCGACGAGCATGGGGATGAACTCCACCATATTGGGCATAATTGCACCAATACCCGCCGAGCTTCCATCGTCGGCGAAAGCGAGCGATGGAACAGCAAGCGCTGCTGCGGACGCGCTAATAATGCACGTGCCCAACATCGCTGACATGTTCTTGTTTGCTTTCACGGTCTTTCCTCCTTCTCTAGCCCTATCTAACGGCTAATATTACCGATAAAAGGTTCTAGAGTTACAGAATGAAGGTCAGAACGAAGCCGATCAAAGCCAAAGCTTCTGCCATAGCAGCACCGATGATGAAGTCGGTGAAAAGTCGACCCTGCAGCTCAGGCTGGCGAGCCGTAGCAACACAGCAGCCATAGCAAGCAATACCAATGCCGATGCCAGGGCCGATTGCGCCCAGGCCGTAGCCTACGAGCTTGAGTGCAGAGATGACGAACGTAACTGTACTTGCGTCCACTTGTTTCCTCCTTAGTTCTGTTCTGGGACCATCCCAGAACTACTACGATATCGATCAGGCGGTATGAAACCGACCAAAATCCAACTTAATGATCCGCATGAGCGAATCCCACCACTTAGTGTTCCGCTGAAGCCAATCCAATATAGACAGCAGACAGGATGGTGAATACGTAAGCCTGGATGAACGCAAACAGCGTTTCCAATGCATACATGCAAAGCAACAACGCAAACCAGCCAATACTCGGAAGCGAGACAACCAAATCCATGTTTTGAATCGCCGTACCGATGAATACGCTCGTTGCGAGTGCGAAAATGCCGAGGACCATATGGCCTGCGAACATATTGCCATAAAGTCGAACAGCAAGAGTAAGTACACGAAGAAGCAGAGAGAGCATCTCAAAGAACCAGATGATTGGGACAAGTGCAATAGGAAGACCGCTTGGAGCGATCGACTTAATGTAACCCCAGCCACCATGCGTCTTGATGCCATAATAATTGAAATATACAAAGGAGATTGCTGCAAGAGCCCATGTAACTGACAAAGAACCAGTTGGCGTCTTGCATCCAGGAATTAGTCCGATGAAGTTAGCAATAAGAATGAAGAAAAACAGTGTGGCGAGGAACGACATATGCTTTTCGTAGCCACGTCCAATTGCATTTTCGCCCATATCTTGACGGACAAATTCATATCCGTACTCGACCATGTTGACGAATTTGCTCGTTGGGACAAGCGTCACCTTCCGAGCTGCAGTCAAAACGACGATACAGACGATCGCAAAAATAATGATCATCCACAACGTGTATTGAGTAAGACCGCCAAAGACGATCGTAGGATCAAAGGATTGCTTAAGATTGGGCACATCGGCCGCTAGTGTTTCAAGCGCGTTCACGTATCAACCTTTCCTCTTACTGTTGTTTCTTTGTGCGAACGAGTTTTGCTATACCAAATGCAATCGCTATAACAACGATTCCACCTGCTTCGGCAAACACGAACGCAAGAGCATCTGCGCGATCCACTAAGATACAGATCACAGCAGATCCGAACAGGACCACGACCGACCCGAAAACTGCAAGAAGCAGCGTCGAAGCGTGGCTTAAATTTGAAGTACTTGTTACTTTACGTGAAAGACGAAGTCCGCCTATAAGCGGAAGGAAACTCACCACACCGGCGAGTATGCCAAGTAAAATGACTAGTACCACGAATTCACTTTCTCGATTTTGTAACGATTCTATTACGAACCGCCCTTTATCATAGCTGAAACATACACCACGTCTACAGAAAAACGCAAAAAACTAGTGAATGCCACGCTACTTTTTTTAGACGGTATCTCATCACTTTTGACACCGGCCATTATTACAATACGCTACGAAAGACGATCGTCAGATGCATTATCTGTATACACACGCATCCTCATACCGGATTCCGCAATAAGTTCTTGCGCCAATGCATCATTGTAAGGGTTTTTATAGATAACCTCGATAATTCCAGCGTTAATCAACATTTTTGCGCATACTACACATGGTTGCGTTGTGATGTAGATCGATGCACCAGCAATATTAATGCCATAACGAGCCGCTTGGATAATTGCATTTTGCTCTGCATGCAGACCACGGCACATCTCATGCCGTTGGCCGCTCGGAATGTTGAGCTCTTGCCGCATACATCCCGTTTCTGCACAGTGGCGCAGACCACTTGGTACGCCGTTATATCCTGTTGCCAAAATACGACGATCTTTGACGACTACTGCACCAACCGCGCGGCGTAAGCACGTTGTACGTGTCGCCACTTCATCGGCAAGCGTCATAAAGTATTCGTCCCATGAAGGACGATCAACACCGAGTTCCATCGCGAGACCCGCCCTTTCTTACATGAAGAAGCGTGGCCGCCGATTAGACGAGCCACGCTTCGCAACCTTTACTATTTCGTTCCGAAAATGCGGTCTCCCGCATCTCCCAGTCCAGGGACAATATAGGCATCCTTGTTGAGCTTCTCGTCGATTGCGCACGTATAAACATGTACATCGGGATCTGCTTCGAGAACAGCTTTGATTCCTACAGGGGCAGCAACAAGCACCATAAGCTTAGGATGTTGCACTCCTTGCTTGCGTAAATATGCAAGCGCAGCCGTTGCCGATCCTCCCGTTGCAAGCATAGGGTCGACAATAAGCACTTGGCGGTTGGCAATATCGTCAGGCATCTTTGCATAATACTCGATCGGCTCATGCGTCTTTGGATCACGGTACATACCAAGATGGCCAACGCGCGCAGCAGGAATTAGCTCGAGTACTCCATCGACCATGCCAATACCCGCACGGAGAATAGGCACAACGGCCATCTTTTTGCCCTTGAGCATCTGGCCCGTCATTCCACAGATCGGCGTCTCGATGTGAACTGGCTCGAGTTGCAGATCACGCGTAGCTTCGTACCCTTCAAACAGAGCGAGCTCTTTAACAAGCGCCCTAAACTTATTAGAAGGAGTATCTTTGCTGCGCAAAATCGAAAGCTTATGCTGCACCATCGGATGGTCAACAACGGTAACGCGTTCATTCATCTCCGTCATGGTAGTGATTCATCACCTTAGTCAAACTCGGGGTACAAAGGATGGCGTGCAAGCAGCGCGTCTACGCGATCGTGAACTCCTTGAAGTTCATGCTCGTCTTCGGCGTTGAATACAGCCTTAGCAATAAGTTCACCAATCTCGTAGAACTCATCAGCAGTAAAACCACGCGTCGTTGCAGCAGCAGATCCAACACGAATACCACTCGCAACAAAGGGCGAACGAGGCTCGTTAGGAATCGTATTTTTATTGACGGTCAATCCAACGGACTCGAGCAATTTCTCTGCATCCTTGCCTGTTACATCGGCAGGAGTCAAATCAACCAGACACAGATGATTATCAGTACCACCAGAAACAAGGCGAAGGCCACCGTCGGTCATACCCTGCCCCATGCGAGCTGCATTTTCGACAACATGATCGATATATTCTTTAAACTCTGGTTTCAGAGCTTCGCCGAATGCCACCGCTTTGCCGGCAATGATATGCATCAGAGGACCACCCTGTGATCCAGGGAATACAGCCTTATCGATACGCTTAGCAATATCAGGATCGTTGCTAAGAATGAATCCGCCACGTGGGCCACGCAACGTCTTATGGCTTGTTGACGTAACTACATCAGCATAAGGAACGGGGCTCGGATGTGCACCCGTTGCAACAAGACCAGCAATGTGAGCCATATCGATCATCAAATAGGCACCTACACCATGAGCAATCTGAGCCAAACGCTCAAAATCGATCACGCGAGGATACGCAGATGCTCCGCCAACGATCAAGCGCGGCTTGATCTCCTTGGCTTTTTGCTCAAGACCGTCATAGTCGATAGTCTCAGTCTTAGGGTCAAGACCATAAGGAACAACGTTATACAATTTACCAGAGAAGTTGACCTTTGCACCGTGGGTAAGATGACCGCCTTGGTCAAGTCCCATACCCATGATCGTATCGCCCGGTTTTACGAGCGCTTCATAGGCAGCAAAGTTTGCATTGGCACCTGAATGTGGCTGAACATTCGCAAAGTTGCAATGGAATAACTCCTTTGCACGCTCGCGAGCAAGATTCTCGACGATATCGACTTTCTCGCATCCGCCGTAGTAGCGCTTTCCAGGATAGCCTTCTGCGTACTTATTAGTCATAACGCTACCCATTGCCTCCATGACCGAAGGCGAGGTGAAGTTCTCCGAAGCGATAAGCTCGATACTCGTTCGCTGGCGATTAAGTTCCTGCGCGATCGCGTCGGCGACCGCAGGGTCGGTCTTGCGGAGATACTGACCAGGCATAGCGTTCATCCCTTCCAAGGATAGCCCGCATGACACCGAGGCGATATCACAAGGTGAACGATCAAATAACGGTCGCTCTAGACGAAGGATGCGCTCAGATCATCATACGGATAGATGGTATTCATGACATCCTACCACAGCAGAGCCCTAAGTAGACCGACATCTTATAGATGTAACAAGGAAGATTTGATTTAGCGCTCCGCAGGAGATTCCTGATCAATACGCATAATCTTCTCGACACGCCCCGCATGGCGTCCCCCGCCAAATGCAGTTGTCGTAAAGAGTGCAAGAATCTGCTCATTTGTCGTTTCTTCAACAAAACGCCCCGAGAGCGCAATGACGTTGCAATTATTGTGTTCACGACACAACGTTGCAAACTGAGGAGTTGTAATCGTAGCTGCACGAATACCAGGAACCTTATCGGCTGCCATAGCCATTCCGATTCCCGTTCCACACACCAGCACACCACGCTCAGCGCGACCCTGAGCAACATCATGAGCAACTAGAACAGCAAAATCAGGATAATCGACACGATCATCATTGTCCGGTCCACGATCGATGATCGTATGACCCGCCTTTTGCAGAAATGTTTTAAGCTGCTGCTTTTGGGCAAATCCTGCATGGTCACTAGCAATGGAGATGATCATTGTGTCTTCCTTATAGGTTGAGCGAACTAAATCAAAAGCCGTTTAAACACATTATGCAACGGTACGGTCAGTATCAACCCACCGTCTTCTTCAAAGCAGAACGAATCCGTAACTATACAAAGATTTCAGACGAATGCCGCTCGCAACGGATCTGTGCACTACGTATACAGTATACGTATCACTTGCAATGCACCTATACATTCCTAGCAAGCTTCACTGCGCAACACACCAAGCATTTCATATAAAATCATGCACACATCTACGTACTTCAGTGCATATGTATACATCATTTCTGCACTACATGAGAACGCGTTCGCTCGATGCACTCATGCCATCCATCCAAATGACGAATGCGCTCTTTATCTGACATATGCGGATCAAAACGACGTTCCATCTTACGACGATCTTTAATTGCATCTGCCGAGTTCCAGAATCCACAGCACAATCCTGCCAGATACGCTGCACCCGCCGCTGTCGTTTCGGTGTTCGAAGGCCGATAGAGCGACTCAGCCAAAATATCAGATTGGAATTGCATCAGAAAATCGTTACTGCAAGCCCCACCATCGACCGACAAACCATCGAGCGCTATACCCGAATCATCTTGCATGCCACGCATAAGATCAGCGACTTGATACGCTAAAGCTTCAAGCGACGCTCTCACAATATGAGCACGCGTCGTGCCACGCGTAAGTCCATAGATCGCACCGCGAGCCTCAGGATCCCAGTACGGAGCGCCCAATCCTGTAAACGCAGGTACCACATAGACACCCGCTGTATCAGGAACACTCAACGCAACACGTTCGCTTTCTGCTGCAGAAGAGAGCAGCCCCATTTCGTCACGGAGCCACTGAATCAGAGCGCCGCCCATGAAAATCGAGCCCTCGAGCGCATATTCAAAATGGCTCGTTCCTGGAGCAGATGCAGCAATCGTCGTCACCAAACCATTATGTGACTCAACTGCCGCCGCACCCGTGTGCATCAGCATGAAGCATCCCGTTCCATACGTATTTTTGGCCTGACCTGCCTTAGTACAGCATTGGCCAAATAACGCAGCTTGTTGATCGCCTGCCACGCCGCATAATGGAATGCCGGCCGCGATAGATGGAGACGTTACCGTGCCAAAAGATCCCGACGACGGACGAACATCGGGGAGCATAGATCGAGGAATATCAAAAAGATCGCAAAGCCACGGATCCCAGCAGCCATGATGGATGTCATAGAGCATCGTTCTGCTCGCGTTTGTTACATCGGTTGCATGCACTGCACCTGCAGTAAGATTCCAAATGAGCCATGAATCCACTGTGCCAAAAAGTAAATCACCTGCATCTGCGGCTTCCCGCGCACCATCAATATTATCAAGAATCCATCGAATTTTGCTTGCGGAAAAATACGCATCGGGAATTAAGCCCGTCGTCTTCGTAATACGGCGACGAATCGAATCGGTCGAACAAATATGATCCACTAACGAAGCAGTACGCCGGCACTGCCAAACAATTGCATTGCACACAGGCTCGCCCGTTACACGATTCCATACAATCGTTGTTTCGCGTTGATTCGTAATACCGATCGCAGCTACATTCGTACGGCTCAATCCCTTATCGTGCATAAGTTTAACAAGTACCGCTTGTTCGGTTGCAAGGATATCGGAAGGATCGTGCTCGACCCACCCAGGATGCGGAAAATGTTGTTCAAACGGTTGCTGAGCGACACCGCATGCTTCGCATCGTTCATTGAAGAGCAACGCCCGAGAGGATGTGGTCCCCTGGTCGAGAGCGATGATGTAGTTACCCATACTCGATCCCCTCATCCCATTTTGCCTATGCACTACAGCATCCAAATCACGTAAGTGATTGTGCAGCATGCCGTTACTCGCGCAAGTACTTATGAGCCAATCAGCTCCAGAGCATTCCACCACTTGATCAAGCGTACGATTCATCAAGCCTTGAGCTCTATGCGATCATATAACCAACCGTGCAATCCGCTACTCAGTCAATCAGTATATCGTTTACACGGCCTGATTAATCCAATCAACGACATCATGGTAGACACGTTCGTGACCCTTTTCATTAAGGACTTCGTGCCTCATTCCTTTGTAAATGATGACGCTTACGTGGGCTTTTGAATGAGTACGCATCGCATCAGCCGCAGCCTGTACACCACGCCCATTGTCGCCCACAGGATCGCAAGCTCCCCCAATAAAAAGAACAGGAAGATTATCAGGGACACCAACTGCGCACGCATCGCTGACGATCTCTGCCGTTAGATCCGTTAGAGCCGCATATCCTCCTGCAGAAAAAGCCACGCCACACTTAGGATCATTACAATAGGAATCCACTACGGACGGATCGGTTGATAGCCAATCAAAATCGGTACGCCGATTGGGAATTTTGTTTGCATATGAGCCCGCGCCTAATCGGTCAAGTAAACTACTCCGATAATCCTCACCCTTATGGGCGACAATACGACGGCTTATAAAACCGCCCACACGAGAAAGCAATAAAGGTTGCTGCGCCGTTCCACTTATAATCGCACCCGCAAGGCCACGACCATAGCGAGGTAGATACGCACGAACGATAAAGCTCCCCATAGAATGTCCGAACATGATATACGGAAGCGATGCTGACACATGCTTACGGCAGATACGTCTGAGACGAGCGACATCTTCAACGAGAAGACGCGCACCGGTGCGTGCAGGCAAGCAGCCGAGTTCTTCGTCGGAATCGACACTTTTACCGTGTCCGATATGGTCATTGCCGCACACAGTGAATCCTTGCAATGCAAGAAAGCGAGCAAAATCGTCGTAACGATCGATATGTTCAGACATGCCATGAACAATCTGCACGATCGCCCGCGATGGATGTTTCGCAGGTGGAGTCCAGAGCAAAGCACGAATACGATGATGATGATCTTCGGACAGATAATAGAATTCGCTACAGCAAATTCCCTGTTCATCAATGGAAGATGTCGCATCCAGCTGGTCTAAAGAAGGTTCCATATTCTCGTGCCCCCTACATCCAACGCAAACGATTCATTACATCTCTAAAATATATGCCTTATAGATTATTAAGATCAGCGATCGAAATAGCACCCTCACGCACGACAACCGTATGACCAGTCGAACAATTGATTACTGTCGATGCAATACCACTTTTGGGTTCTTCGTCGTCAAGAGCAGTGGGAACCCGATCCAACAATTGAGGATCAATCTCATCAAACGAGCATGGTGACGGAGCTCCAGCAAGATTCGCCGACGACGTAGCAATTGGGCAGCCAATCCGTTCAATTAATGTACGCGCAATCTTGTTTGACGGCATGCGCAGTCCAATCGTTCCTTCGGAAGATCGGAACGACTCTGGTACCGCATCGCTCGCACGAACAATAATCGTCAACGGCCCTGGCCATAGTTCATCAGCAATAGCTTTGACATAGTCTGGAACAACCTTGCCATATGTTTCTAAATCATCGGTGCCGTTAACAAGCCACGCGATAGGTTTATGACGATCGCGTTCTTTAATGGTATATATAATATCCGGCGAGGATGCATGTTTAACTGACACCCCAAGTCCATAGACCGTATCGGTCGGAAAAATAATCGCATGACCATGTTTCAACTCAGCCAATGCGGATTCGATAGTTGCGTTCATTCCCGTTACCGCTCCTTCTCGCATGTAGATGACAATCATGCGTTGAACTTGCATGGTATCGCAAACTGACGCGGAAAGCTATTGCATCCATGGTCATGTCATGTATGTGTTTCGCCATTTCCGCACAAAGGATTAAGCACTTTTACCTACACGTCCTGTCATCCGATGTCATAATGGAATCGAAATCTATGAAAGGGCATTATCTATGGACTCTATTACTTCAGAAGAACTCAAACGTTATGCACAGCTTGCTGTTATGACGGGATGCAACCTTCAACCTGGCCAAACACTGTTTGTATCAGCAGATGTTACACAAGTCGATCTCGTACGAGCAATCGTGAAATGTGCCTATGAACACGGCGCAGGCGATGTAACTACATTCTTGGGTGACGAGCGTATTGGACGCATGCAATACGAATATCGCTCAGCCGAATCATTCAAAACATTCCCTGTATGGCGTGCAATGCTCAATAACAGTATGGCAGAACAAGGAGCCGCACTCCTTTTTGTATCGAGCGAAGATCCTCAGCTTATGGATGGTATAGACCAAACAAAGATGATGAATCGCGTCATCGCTTCAAATAGTGCCTGTAAAGCATGGCGTGACGGTATGGACTTTGGTCGTAACGTCTGGTGCATCATCGGAGCAGCAAGCCCTGCATGGGCACAACGTGTATTTCCTAATGAAGACAGTGAGACCGCCACAGCACACCTCTGGCGCGCTATCTTACATACAGCACGTTGCGATGGCGATGATCCCGCAGCAGCATGGGAACAACACCGTCAAAGTTTTGCCGCACGGTGCGCCTGGCTCAATAATCAGCACTTTGATGCACTCCATTATCAAAATCATCTTGGAACCGATATCGTCGTCGGACTCCCCGAGCAGCATATTTGGAACGGTGGTGGAGAATCCACTGTCGGCGGAACGTATTTCTTTCCCAACATTCCTACCGAAGAAATCTTTACTTCGCCCGACCGCACACGAACCGAAGGCCGTGTCGTATCAAGCTTGCCGCTCAATTGCAACGGTACACTCATCACTGATATCGATCTTACGTTCCATAAAGGACGCGTCACCAGCTACCATGCCTCTCAAGGCGAAGAAGCCCTCGCCCATATCGTGGAGACCGATGATGGATCGCATTATCTAGGAGAAGCAGCACTTATTCCAAAGGCAAGTCCTATCAAACAGACAGGCGTTCTGTTCCTTAATACGCTTTTTGACGAAAATGCCGCATGCCATTTTGCATTAGGCATGGGATTCCCCGATTGCTTTAAGGGTGGCCGAGATATGAGTAAAGAAGATCTCTTGCAAGCTGGTATCAATGAATCGGCAACGCATGTCGACTTTATGCTCGGAACTGATGACCTATCAATCGATGGCATACACAAAGATGGAAGTATCACGCCAATCTTTACCAATGGAGACTGGGCAATCACAAGCCTATAGCGTTTTAGGTCCAGCGTACACAGCGCGAACAAGATATTCGACATTCCCGCTATGACGTCCCATAATCGGAGATTCCATCGCGCCCGTTACCTCAAAGTCCTCACGTTCAAGAGCTCCACGTACTTCGGTAACGGTGCGCGTTCGCACCTCAGGATCAACAACGACACCATTATGTGTTTCGCTATGTGCACTTTCGAATTGAGGCTTTACGAGACCAATGAAAATGCTCCCTTGATGAGACAGACGAGCAAACACAGGCGCAAGCGACGCAAGTCCAATAAAACTTAAATCAGCAACGAGCACATCAAATGGCGCGCCAAGCGATGCAGGATCAGCAAGCTTAATATTGGTACGCTCAAAAACGACAACACGCGGGTCCGTGCGAATTGACCATGCAAGCTGCCCATAGTTTACATCCACGCAGGTCACTTGAGCGGCTCCTGCTTGGAGTAAACAGTCAGTGAATCCGCCTGTCGATGAGCCGATGTCAATACAGCGCATCCCTGTAACTGATTGGTCAAACGTATCGAGCGCGCCTTGAAGTTTAAGTCCACCCCGCGAAACAAACCGCCCGCGCTGTTGAACATCAATCTGGGCATCAGGCGAAACAAGCACCGCAGCGCTGGACACATAGACATCGTCGACTTTTACCTCGTGAGCCATGACCGCGCGCAATACCGCATCCGTATTAGGGAAGTCGCCACGCGCAACCAGAAGTGCATCGAGCCGTTGCTTCTTTTTGCCGCTCGTCATTCTGCTGCCGGCGCTTTCGTATCCGTTGCCGCAGCATCGACGTCTACTTGCGGAATTTGATCGCTGGCAAGCAGCGCAAGAAATGCATCTTCGTCAAGGACGGGCACGCCCAGAGCAAGAGCCTTGTCATATTTAGATCCTGGAGCTTCGCCATATACAACATAGCTCGTCTTTTTTGAAACACTTGCCGTTACCTTTGCCCCGCGTTCTTTGAGCTTGTCGCCTGCATCACCGCGCGTCATCCCGCTTTTAACCAGCGACCCGGTAAGCACAAATGTTAATCCGGTCAACGTTTGCGGAACGTCCTGATGTGTATCGAGACGCTTCATCGAAACGCCCGCATAGGCAAGACGATCAATTACAGCAACATTATCGGGAGTATGCAGAAAGTCAACAATGCTTTGCGCGATAATCGGACCAACACCCTCAACAGCGGCAATACGCTCTTCAGTTGCAGCCATTAGATCTTCCATCGAGGCAAACTCCGCGACAAGCATCTGCGCTGTCGTTTTACCAACATGGCGAATACCTAAGCCAAACAACACACGTGCAAGTCCACGCGTTGTGCTGTCTTTAATCTGAGCAATAACTTTTTGGGCAATTGTCGCGCCAAGATGAATAGCTTCGCCCTGTTTATTTACCCGACCCATATCAAGCGTCGATAGATCATATTCGTCGAGATGATAATAGTCAGCTACATCGGTCACACGCTCCGTGTCGATCAGACGACCGATAACTTCATCCCCCAGCCCTTCGATGTCCATCGCATCGCGACTTGCCCAATGGACCAGACGTTCATGCGCCTGAGCAGGACAATCGATGCTTACGCACCGATACGCAGCTTCGCCCTGTTCACGCACGACTGGGCTGCCACAGCTCGGGCACTGCTGAGGCATATGCCATTCTGGCACACCCTGCGGACGGAGACTCTTTACCGGACCCAGGATTTCGGGAATCACATCGCCCGCTTTACGGACAATGATTGTATCGCCTACACGCACATCTTTGCGATGCACTTCGTCTTCATTATGTAACGTTGCACGCGAGACAACCGATCCGTCAACGGTCACCGGATCAAGTTCGGCAACAGGTGTGAGTGCTCCTGTGCGTCCAACCTGAACCGTGATCGCCCGAAGCAGCGTCGTCTTTTCCTCAGGAGGAAATTTATAAGCAATAGCCCAACGAGGAGCACGAGCAGTGAATCCCATGCGATCCTGCAAGGCAAAATCATTAACTTTGATTACAACACCATCAATGCCATAAGGCAACGTTGCGCGCTTTTCTCCTGCATGCTCACAGAATGAACGAACCTCTTGTGCAGTTGTGCAAAGTGCCACATCAGGATTAACGTGAAAACCCGCATCACGCAGCCACTGCAGCAGATCCCATTGAGACGAAAACGAGAACTGCGCATTATCGGCAGTCGCATAAATGAACGTCGAGAGATCGCGCTTCATCGTAATTTTTGGATCTTTTTGGCGCAAACTTCCCGCAGCCGCATTACGCGGATTCGCAAAAGGCTGATGACCATCGGCAATCGCTGCCGCATTGAGCGTTTCAAAACTATGCTTAGGCATATAGACTTCGCCACGCAGCTCAATTGCCGAAGATACCTCGGCAATACGATCAAGCGACTCTTTGCGCAAACGCAAGGGAACATCATTGACAGTTCGAACATTAACCGTAACGTCTTCGCCTGTCGTGCCATCACCACGCGTTGCCGCGCGAATAAGACGACCGTCTTCGTAGGTGAGCGCAATGCCCGAACCATCTATTTTGAGTTCGCATACCAAAGGGACAAATGAACCGAGTTCCTCGACCACATGAGCAACCCATGCATCGAGTTCATCGAGATCCATAGCGTTATCCAGCGAATACATGCGCTGCGCATGTACGATAGGAGCAAACTGTTCTCCTACATAGCCGCCAACACGTTGCGTTGGTGATGACGGGTCAATGAACTCAGGGTGTTGCGTTTCGAGTGAGCGCAACTCACGCATAAGGGAATCGAATGCGGCATCCGATATTGCAGGTTGATCCTGCGCATAGTAGAGATACGAATTGTGCTCGATCTCCCGCCGAAGCGCTTCAATACGCGTCTGCGGATCAATATCCGCGCCATTATCGAAAAGGCCACGCTGCAGCGAACCATCCGTCTGGACCTGGTTCATATGATCCGACGTAACGGAATTCCGATCAGATTCCACTCCCTGTGTCATGCTAGCGTAGTTCCCACTTTCCTACCGAGAAACCGTAAATGACAAGCGTTATTCCCTGGATAAGGGCAAATGCACCAATAAAAATCGGCAGAATTTCTGGTGTAATAATAAAGAAAATACCAATGATAAGACTTACAATCGCTGATGCAATCATCCAGCCCCATTGAGGGAAACCATCATCGCGCATCTTCATTACGGTAAACAGCTCGAACAAACCAAGCGCTGTGATAAAGATTCCGCACAGCCATGGAATAACATTAGCAAGCACCATTGGATGAATAAGAAATACCAAACCAAAAATGATATTGATAATCGCATAGATGAGTGACCACACGCTGACCTTATATACCGAACGCGTCCGTAACCACATAACAAAGTTCAAGACACCTGTTGCAACAAATCCAGCACCCGTGATAAGCGCAATCATGACAAGGGTCAATCCTGGATATGCGACACAGATAAGTCCGCATAAGAGCAGAATGATACCACCGATTATCAGAGTCCAATCTTTCGTCTTTTCCATTATGCGCTCCTTCTTTCTCTCTCGATTGATGCACATACAGATGGTAGGTATCTCACTACATCTTCGGCGCATACCGAAACACTGCTCAAATCGGCTGCAGCCGCCACCCCTGCACGTGCATGAATTGTTGTTCCTAGCACACAGGCATCGACAGGGTCGAGTCCTTGGGCCAGGAGCCCCCCAATTACACCAGCTAAGGCATCGCCTGTTCCTGCTTTAGCAAGTACCGAGGTCCCCTCACGCATAGCATATACCTCGTCACCGTCGGAAATGTAGGAATCAGGCCCCTTAAGAACCGTCACAACACCATACGCACGGGACAAACGCAAGGATAGATCGGACGGATCATCCATTGGCAGGTGAAAGATATCCGCCAGCCCTTGTGCTTCCCCCATATGAGGTGTAATAACCGTCGGCCATCCATGCTTAAAACGACGCTCGCACAGACCACGTACCTTTTTTGCGGAAAGCATCCGTAAGGCTCCCCCGTCAACAAGCACAGGCGCCGTACAATGATGCAATAACCGTCGCATCATAGCCGATGCACTAGGATCTTGAGCATCAAATCCGCAGCCAATGGTGTAAGCGCACGGACGTTGATCGGTGCACGGTTGAAATTGCACAGAATCCCATGCACTCCAGGGGCGAACAACGAGCGAAGGGTGACCAGATCTAACTTCGGAGACGACCGTATCATCCGCATACACTTCTGTGTATCCAGCACCGATACGCTGGCTCGCCACTGCAGCGAGTACCGCTGCTCCAGGATAGAGATGGCATCCAGCTATCAGAACAAACCGCCCTCGTGAATACTTATTGGCGTCAACCTGCGGCAAAGGAAGCAGTTCCATGAGCGTTTGTTCATCGTACGTCCGCATCAGTGGTCTCCTTTGCTTCTTTATCGATATCGTCAAGGAGTGCTCTCGCCTCTTTAAATTGGCGCGACAGCTCTTCCATAGGATTCTTCCGCTCTTGTGCGGCCTTGACCGAATTATCGGTGATTGCCATCGCACATGCAACCGCATCGGTATGCGTGTACGAAAGAGAAAGAGGAACTTCTCTAATTCCCTGTTCACGTGCGACAACAGCAGCTCGACGGTGAAGCGCAACCGTAGGCCTGCCACTCGTACGTCGTACTACTTCGACATCACTCGGTCCAATTCCGCAGGCAAATCCCGTTCCCAGAGCCTTAAGCACCGCTTCTTTTGCCGCAAAACGTGTCGCATAGTGGACTTCAGGCTGCGCAGTCGATGAGCAATAGGCACGTTCCTGCTCGGTATAGACACGTTCGATAAAATGGGGGGTTCGCTTGAGAATAGCTCGGATACGATCAATCTCGACGATATCGACTCCTAGTCCAACTCCGTCGGAATCCTGCGATGCAGGATGATCCTTTGGTGTGGTCTCGTCACTTGATTGCTGCGTCTGCTGTTCCATGTGCTCTCACTTCCCTATCTGGCGCTTTCTACGATCATAGCCCCTTGATACGTATCCGCTATTCAACCGTTACCGATTTTGCCAGGTTACGTGGTTGATCGACGTTGCACCCACGCGCAATAGCAATCGAGCGAGCAAAAAGTTGCAGCGGTACTGTCGCCGTGATTGGACTAAAGCAGTCGCGCACCTTAGGAATATAAATTACGTAATCGGCAATATGCGCGATTTCTTCATCACCTTCGGTTGCAATTGCGATAACCATTGCACCACGTGTCTTGCTCTCCTGAATGTTAGAGATGACCTTGTCATACACGGGAGATTGAGTTGCAACAGCAATAACAGGGAAACCTTTTTGCAGGAGCGCAATCGGTCCGTGCTTCATTTCGCCTGCAGGATATGCTTCGGCGTGCAGATAGCTGATCTCTTTAAGTTTAAGCGCACCTTCGTAACAAATTGCCGATCCTACGCCTCGACCAATGAACAAGGCACTCGTCGCATCTTTGCACGCCATTGCTGCCTGGTCGATCGACGTCGTATCCTGCAAAATACGCTCAATTTGCTCAGCCGTATCTGCGAGTTCACGGAAAAGAATGCGAATCTGGCCGACTGTCAGCTTGCCTTTGCTCTGCGCAAGCAGCATCGCGAGCAGCGTCAGGCTTACTACCTGGCCAAGGAATGATTTGGTAGAGGCAACCGCAATTTCTTTGTTAGCTTTGGTATAAATGACACCGTCGCTTTCGCGTGCAACAGGACTACCAACCACGTTGGTGATGCCAAACACACGCGCACCTTTGATGCGTGCATCGCGAATGGCTGCAAGGGTATCGGCCGTTTCTCCCGATTGCGACACCGCAACAACAAGCGTTGATGGCGTAATAATTGGATTGCGATAGCGGAATTCACTCGCAACTTCAACTTCGGTGGGAATACGTGCCCAACCTTCGATCAGTTGCTTAGCAATCAAACCTGCATGATAACTAGTTCCGCATGCAATCACATACACGCGGTCAATAAGGTTGAGCTCTTCGAGCGACAAATTGAATTCATCAATATGAAGTCCCTTATCGGTCATACGTCCAGCGAGCGTATTGCGCACAACGCGCGGCTGTTCGTGGATTTCCTTGAGCATGAAGTCAGGATAGCCACCCTTTTCGGCAACGTCGACATCCCAATCAACGTGCATGATCTCTGGATCGATCGGTGCGCCCTCGGCATCAAAGCAGTCGATACCTTCAGGTGTCATAACGGCATATTGCTCGTCGCCCAGTACGATCACGTCACGGGATGCTTCGATGACAGCGATGATATCGCTTGCGACAAAGCTTCCTTCGTCGCCATGAGCAAGAACGATTGGAGAATCGCGGCGTGTAACTACGATGTGGCCTGGTTCCTGGGCACAGACAACGGCAAGGCCATACGTACCAACAAGGCGTGCACATGCAGTGCGCACCGCAGCAAGAAGGTCACCTTTGTATGCTTCTTCGACGAGATGAGCGATAACTTCGGTGTCGGTCTCGCTCTTGAATACGTGGCCACGTCCAATAAGTTCTTCGCGCAGTTCAGCGTAGTTTTCGATAATGCCATTATGAACAAGGGCAATGTTGCCATCACATGAGCAATGAGGATGAGCGTTACGCTCACTTGGAACGCCATGCGTCGCCCAGCGCGTATGTCCAATACCGCACGTACCAGGATTGTCGAGATGCTCAACTGCCTGAGCAAGTCCAGCAACTTTACCCACGCGGCGGACGCAGGTAAGAGCGCCTTCGTTCTGAAGAGCGATTCCCGCCGAGTCGTATCCACGATACTCGAGACGACGAAGCCCCTCAATTAAAATATCCTTTGCGGATTTGCATCCGGTATAGCCAACGATTCCACACATATGAACATGCTCCTTTATCAAACGGAGTACAAAATTTTCGTATTACGATAAAGCTCCGCTTTATTTTAGTTCAGTAGTCACCCCACGTCGTGGATGAGTGCCGAAGTCACATATTCTCTTAATGGAGAGGAAACAATAGGTAGGAAATTTGCCAGTTGTGTCAGCTAGACAGAATGAGGCGCCGGTTTAATACCAGCTCTATCCTCAAGAAATGCCGTTTCTGATGTCGCATGCCGAATGAAATCACACACGTATTGAACGAACTCGTCGCGATCAAGCGTTAGATCATGCGACTGTACATCGCTTTCTTGTATAAGATTTTCCTCGCCAATATAAAACATGAGCGTTGTGAGTACCATACCGACGATGCTTACCGTTGCAAACGTAGGGTCAACTGATGTACGGACAATCCCCTGCTCCTGGCCAGAGCGAATCTGCCCCTCAATAAGCGAGATTAAGCGATTCATATTTGTACGCATGTCATGAGACCAAGCACGTCCCTCGCGCCAAAGTTCGGACACAAAGAAAGATGCAAATTCACGATTATCAAATACGGCAGACGCAAATACACCCATCATTCTTTGCAGAACGATGTCGGGAGTTGCCGATTCCGAGACAATCGTTTCGAATTGATTCGTTAAATTATCAATGCCTTCATCAAGAATGCTTGTTGCCATATCGGCTTTGCTATGAAAATAGTAGTATGCAAGTCCTTTGGATACGCCAGCTGTACGGACAATTTCATCGACCGTTGCCGAAGAGTAACCCTTTTTACTGATTACTTGTAGCGCCGCATCAAGTATTTGCTTGCGTGTCTCATCAGCTCGTTTTTGGCGTGTACGCGAAGGCATTTTCTGCATCTCCTCATGTCCGATAGCCCTACCAAAGAGCTCGGGCATTTCCCTTACCAGGAGAGCAGTCCGTTGTGACCGCGCTGCCCGCGGCACAGGGCCTTCCTCCTTGTGCCTACAATGAGGCACTCTTTTTGTAGCAACAACAATACACCCATATCGTTGTCTTCTAAATATCACTTACGCCCGCTCTACTAAAACGGGCGTAAGACGATCGTTTAAATCCTTATACACTAACCTTGCTTAACCAAGCTTAATCAGCGGATGGAGTACGTCCATACGCACCACGCGCTTGTGCCATGCACAGAACACTGTTAACAAGAAGCACACCACACCTATAGCAATCAGTATTGCCGCATCAAATCCAGCAAGATTCATATTGACCCCCGTCATGACCTGACGCATACCCTGAACCACATACGTCATTGGCATGAACGGCGAAACCACCTGGAAGAACGCTGGTGTCTGTTCGATCGGGAACGTTCCTGCAGCGCTTGTAAGCTGGAGCATCAGGACGATAATCGCAACAAACTTACCGGGGAACCCAAGTGCTGCCATCAAGATTTGCATAATCGCAGCAAACACAAGAGCCGTCATAATACCAAATGCATAGTAGAGGCCCGGATTATCGATCTGCAATTGCAACCCGAATTGCAAGACAACCAGGAGCAGTACTGCCTGAATAATGCCGATAACCGCAAGTGGAATAAAGTTCGAGAACGCAATCATAAACGGATTGCCGCCCGACATGATCAGTCGGTTATTCAATGGTTTAAAGGCAAAGCTGGTCATCAATGCGCCGACCCACAAACCGAGGCTGATAAAGTACGGGGCAAATCCAGTTCCGTAATTCTTGACCGTGGTGAAGTACTCGTCGTTGAGCTTAACGGGATCCTTCATGACCTCGGCCTTTGCCTCGGGCTCCTGTACCACCGTATCGTTTGCTCCCGAATCGAGCGAGCTGCCCAGCGTTGAGCTGCCATTGACGGCATCAGTTAGCCCGTTGGTCAGCGTCTGGCTGCCATCATGGAGCTGGGACGATCCGTCGGTGATCTTTGCCGATCCAGACTCGGCACTCTGTGCGCCGCTGTTGAGGTCGGAGGCACCTGAATCGAGTTGTGCTGTTCCGCTTACTGCAGCCGAAATACCATCATTGAGTTGCGTAGCACCGCTATTAAGCTGGACAATGGCAGATCTGAGTTCAGGTGATTTCTGTACAAGCGGCATAAGCTCAGTCGAGAATTGAGAAAAACCATCATCAAGGTTGTTAAGTCCGCCAAAGATAGTACTATTCGTTCCATCAGCACTTGTACCCACACCTTGCGCAATCAGATTAGCACCACCATAGATCGTTGTATCTGTCTGATCAGAGCTTGTGCCAATACCATCAGATATCTGGTCGAGGCCACCAGAAACGGTTTCAACGCCCGTTTTGAGGTTGTTCAAACCTGTCAGCTCTTCATTCGCGCCAGCCTGCAGCTGTGTCGTACCATCAGAAAGAGGTTCTAGCCCATCGGTTTGCATCTTTTTAACGCCTTCGGAAAGACTGCTCAAACCAGCTTGTTCACCAGTTACGCCTTGAGTTAACCCTTTATTCGTCGCATCAGCAGTACCATATGCTGTCGCAATCGCTGTGATCTCATCAGCGGTCAGTTGCTGGCCAGATTCAAGCTTTGTCATTGCAGCTTGCGCGGCATCAAGCGCAGTACGCTCATTGGAAAGAGCCGAACTCATTTGATTCGTCGCTCCATACAACGTTGTATTCGACGTATCTGCTGACGTACCGATGCCAGCAAGACACACATTGGTTGCACCATAGAGTGTATCGGTCGTTGCATCGCTCGAAGAGCCAATGCCTTGCGCAATTGAATTAAGCCCACCAATGATGCTCAAAGGATTACTCGTCGATCCCATACCAGCAATCAGCTGGTTAATACCACCGAATACCGTAGTCGATGATGTATCATCGGCCGATCCTACACCAGCAATAACGCTGTCCGTTCCCGCTTGCAAACGGCTCGCGCCATTCTGCATCTTTTGCGCTCCTGAAGACAGGCTATCAGTGCCATCTTGCAACTGGCCAATACCATCAGAAATTTGATCCGACCCACTTTGAGCTTGATCAACTTGTGACTGATCAGGCAAGGCGGCTGTCGAATCTTGTAGTTGCTGCGTGCCGGACGAAAGCTGAGTAGATCCAGAAGCAAGCTGCTGCGATCCAGAAACGAGCGAGCTCGTCCCGCTCTTAAGCGTCGCAGTACCATTTGCCAACGTCTTGAGTCCGTCGGTCAATTCCGATGATCCATTAGTAAGTGTCAGCAGATTATCGGTAATAGTAGAACTTCCCGTATGTGCACCCACTAAACCGTCGCGCAGCGTGTACGCACCATTTGCAGCCGTATGTATCTGGTCTGCGCCATTATTAACCTTGCTAAATACCGTATTCCAGTATTCTTTTGCCACCGTATCGCTCACGCTCGTGCGAACCTGTTTCCATACCGTGCCGCCAACTTGACTCGCCAGTAAGTTGCTCGCTTCGTTGTAGCGAACCGTAAGTTCTGAATTCTCGGGATCACTGCTATCAGCAGATGCAATCGTCTGCGTAAAATCCTTTGGGATGATGCAGGTCATATAGTACTTGCCGTTTTCTAGACCATTTTCTGCATCTTCTGCAGA
>DIDE01000029.1 GCA_002417975.1 Eggerthellaceae bacterium UBA5808 | reverse complement strand
AGATATGGCAGGTTACAGTATGTATCTTGCCGAAGCGGATAAGAACGCAGTGTGCAAGGATACGTTTGATTCGGCGCAGGGATCGGTTACCGCGTACGGAGCGTATGATGATGCTACCCGTGTTGCGAGCAGTCCAATTACGCGATCAATCGTTTCGAACTACTATTACGATAACGGTAAATCGATGTCTATTTCTTCCGATCAAATGGGCGATCTAGGAGAACTATACGGTGGCGAGAGATACGGGTTCTACCTTAAGATTCCCGTTGGCTCCAATGCAATTTCGTGCCTCGATTTTAAGACGTTCTTTGAGGCAACATCTTCATCTACAATAATTTCTGCATTACCGTATGTTGCGGCCGAATCTTCTGACTCGTCACAAAACAGTGGGTCGATTGACTGGGTTGCGCCTACAACGGGCACCTTGCAGATGATGCTTTGGATGGCGCAATCGAGTTCAAGGTGGAAAGATTCAGAAATGGATTTGACGGGCTCATTGCCAAGCGGTGAGCAGTATGTCGTTGATGATCAAGGCTGTATCACCGTTAAAGTTATGCTTATGGGAAGCTTTGCCACAAAGGCTGATATACCTACGACCCATCTAGATTGCCTTGCTGTTGGATCTACAACTACTCCGTATTTGTATTTGATGGGGACATCAATGGCAGCTCCTATGGTGACGGGTGCAGCAGCCGTTGCGGCTAAGGATCAAGGGATTGGGGATACTCAGCCTGCACAGAGTGAACGCGATGAGCTGGCCAAAGAGCGTGTTTCCTGGATCAAATCGCATGTCAATCAATATGACGGGCGGTTTAAGAGTATCTGCTCTTCGGGTGGTCAGATTGATCTGACTACATCGAGTCAAGCGGCGATTCCGGTGATATCCTCGACGCAGCTTGCAACCAACGAAGATCCTGCGCAACTTACTATCAACGGTAGTCATTTTGGTCAGGGCGGTGCAAGTGCAGACGTCGTTGATATCGCGGGCAAACAAGCACAAGTTGTGTCCTGGGCAGACGACAAGATTGTCGTTACTGTGCCACAAGATGTAACTGCAGGTGTTGTGCCTGTGTCGGTCACAACTGCTGCAGGCACATGCACCGATGCGTTCCTTTTAGAAGTCCCATCGGCTAATAATGTCCCTGTGTTCGAAAAAGAAATTACGGTCCCCCAAGATTTTTCTTTAACGAGCATGGACAACTTTATGGTTGGAATGGGCAACAAACTCTATGTTATGCCGCAAGATCAGTATCGTGCTGCATATCAGAGTGATCCTACGCGAACGACTTCGCTCCATGGCAGCTACCAGGGCATGTGGTGCTACAACGAGGCAACTGAGCAATGGGAGCGCTGTGCCGATTTACCAGCGCGCCTCGACACGCTTTCTGCAACGGTGCATCAAGGCGCGCTCATTGTATGCGGGCTCGTATATGACGTTGCTGCTAAAACGGCATCTCCAAAAATCTATGAGTATGATTCGGCAAATAATACGTGGCAGTCGTTGGATGCATCGCAGGTACCGTGTGCTGCTTCGATCGTCGATGCCGATGGACAGCTCCTTTTGGTTGGTGGATCAAGCGGAATTACTACTACGCCGTCATCGAGTGATCTTCCTGCTATGGAACAGGACAACATCAAAACATACGACAGTGCAACAGGCGCGGTTGCTGCGGTTGGCACATTGGCGACACCTATGCTTGCTCCTAAAGTTACCTATACGGGGAACGAGCTGTATGTTGCGCAAGGACTAAGAATTTCTAGCCAAGAGTACTCTCTTATCACGGGAATGCAGGCGATGACTAAAACTGATTCTGGATGGACCGGTAAAGACATCAGTGCACAATTGCCGTTGCTTCATGCGGTACCAGAAATTCCGACGAATCTTTTACGTGGCAACTATGGTATGGCTGCTACGGATGATGGCCTAATGATCAGCGGGGCATTGGCGTGGTCAGACGATAGCTATACGTCGTTGATGGATGCTGACACGTTCATTTTGCCAGGTGCTGCTACGAGTACAGACGCATCCTTTGTCAATTTTGGTAAGCGAGCCTATCGTGCGCCGTTGTATTATGCGACGTCTGCGACGACTGATACCTGGTTCTACACGATGGGATCCACCGTGTATAACGAAAATGGCGTTATTCTTCGAGCGACGAAAATCAAGAATACGAATGACGGCGGTAATGGTGCAACGGCGAATGCTGATCAAGACAATTCAGCACAAGCGGCATCTGCTGATCAGCCGACATCTACTCAAGGAACAACGCCTGCAACAGGCGATACGTTGCCTGTTGTGCCTTTACTACTAGTGGTTTGCGCGTCTGGTGTGATTGTCGTGGTTGCGCGTCGACATCTTTGGAGCAACTAAAAAAGATCGCTCAGATTTAAAACGTAGTCTGCTGTATCTATCAGCTAGTTTTGCAGTAGAAAAATAGGCTTATAGGGCAAATATATCTTCTGCATTCATACGCTCATCGATTTCGGTGAGCGTATGTTTCTCTGCAGTTTCCGATTTTGCTCTGTTACCGCACTATAAGCAAAATGTACTTTCCCCGATATATTCGACGTAAGAATGCTTAATCCCTGTTGCTATCGCGCGCTGAAGTGCTAGCATAAAGGGGCTGAATGCAGTGCAGGGGAACGAAGCGGACGCAGTTCGCGGAGTTGAGAAGGCCGTAGAGTGCCTGACCCTTTGAACCTGTCAGTTAATACTGGTGTAGGGAGCATATCTTACGGATAAATACGCTCACCTATTGGTGGGCGTATTTTTGTTCTGTGACCCTGTTTGCTTCCGGGAAGGAACGATCATGAAGATGGAAAAAGCGCAGATACAGCAGCAGATTTGCGATGCTGTAGAGGAGGCGCGCCGTCAGAATCCCATGGCGGGATCTATCACTAATACGGTTACGATTAATCTTGTCGCTAACGCGCAACTCGCTGTTGGGGGATCAGCCGCTATGGTATATCTGCCTGATGAAGGCGAAGGACTTGCTGCAGTAGGTGGCGCGACGTATCTGAACATGGGGACGCTGTTTCCTGTCTATGCCGAGACTATCCCTCGGACGGCACGCGCACTTCACGATGCAGACAAACCTTGGGTGCTCGATCCCGTTGGCATTGGTATTGGTGCGCTGCGCACCGATCTTCTTAAGCAGATGAAGGCGTTTAAGCCTTCCATTATCAGGGCGAATGCATCGGAAGTTATCGCATTAGCTGACATGTGGGGACTTGATGCGGGTAAGACGCCATCGCAGGTGCGTGGTGTCGACTCGCAGGATTCTGTGGATGCTGCTACGAATGCTGCTGTTGCGCTGGCTCGCTGGACGGGTGGAGCAGTTGCAGTATCGGGTGAAGTCGATTTGGTGACTGACGGTACAATGATCGCGCATTCTCATGGTGGATCGTCCTTTATGGAAAAGATTACGGGCGCAGGATGCTCGCTCGGTGGTGTTGTGGCAGTCTATGCGGCAGTAGCTGCGCCGTTTATTGCGGCATTGACGGCGACATCAATCTACAATTTCGCCGGCGCGCGTGCTGATGCGCAGGTCGATGCTCCTGCAAGTTTCCAAGTAGCGTTTCTTGATAATCTTTACAAGGCGAGTGCGGCAGATGTTGCTGCTACGCCATTTGAGATTGAAGAGGCATAAATCATGAATACGTTGATTGCTGTTGCAATTGCTCCATTGGGCGTTGGCGATGAGGTTGCGCCTCAGGTCGCACAAGTGGTGGACGTCATTAGACAGTCTGGCTTGCCGAGCAAAACGAATTCCATGTTCACCGAGATCGAGGGCGAATGGGACGAAGTATTCAAGGTGGTAAAAGATGCCACAGCCGTTTTGACCGAAAACGGTATTCGCACAGAAGTTGTGCTCAAGGCTGATGTTCGTCCTGGCCATGAAAATATGATGCAGCGCAAAGTCGAAAAGGTAAACGCCATTTTGGGCGACAATGGCGAATGCCACACGCAAGCTGCTTCATCGATGCGCGATGCGTTGGACATATCTGCCTACTTGGTGCTCGGGCGGGAAAACACACAGGGACGACCTGTTGGCCAGGTCGTTGCACAAGCGCTCGATGCGGGATTTACTTGCATTCAGGTGCGATCCAAGGTGTCGAGCGGGCGCGAAATGATTGATCAGGTGCGTGAAGCGGCGGATGCAATTGCTGCAGCGGGTAAATCTGACAAGGTTGCCCTGCTTGTTGATGATCGACTGGATGTGGTTCTTGCCGCGCGTGAACAGGGTATTAAGGTTGACGGCATTCACGTTGGGCAGACCGATATTCCGGTGGAAGCATGCCGCAAACTTTTGGGACCAGATTCTATAGTGGGGCTTTCTGCGCGAACTGATGAAATGGCGGAATATATTAAGACTGCTGATCTAAGCGCAATTGATTATCTTGGTGTGGGCCCACTTCATGAGACGCAGACCAAGCCTGATTGTGGTCGCGCTGCCGATGGGCAGGTAATCACCAAAAGCCTTGCTGACCTATCAGAGCTGGCTCGTGTTAGCTCACTTCCTATCGTACTGGGCGGTGGCGTAAAAGCTGCCGATATTCCTGCTCTTGCAAAAACAGGTGTTGATGGGTTCTTTGTCGTCTCCGCAGTATGTGGTGCCGA
>DIDE01000004.1:3243-9433 GCA_002417975.1 Eggerthellaceae bacterium UBA5808 | reverse complement strand
TACATATTTGCCAACAATAGCAACATGAACAACTTTGGAACAACGCTTTGATGCATCCAAGAAGGTCTGGAGAGGTGTGAGATCAATCGGAGGACAATCCATTTGGAGACGATCCAAAACCTTTTGATCAAACTCCTGGGCATGCAGTCCCATGGGAACCTCGTAGATTGATGGAGCATCCGAACATTCAAGCACATCTTCGGGCGCAACATCGCAGAACAACGCAATTTTTTCGCGTACTTTATCAGATACTTCATGGTCGCTACGGCATACGATGAAATCAGGTTGTACGCCCATAGAGCGCAACTCTTTAACACTATGTTGCGTAGGCTTTGTTTTTACTTCGTGCGCAGCAGAAATATAAGGAACGAGCGTGCAATGTACAAATACAACGTTATGAGCGCCTTGTTCCTTTTTAAACTGACGTGCAGCTTCGATAAAAGGCTGACCTTCGATATCGCCAATCGTTCCGCCAATTTCGCTGATAACGATATCGGCATTCGTTTGTTCCCCCGCACGGCGAAGACGCTCTTTGATAGCCTCAGTTACATGAGGAATAACCTGCACGGTTCCACCAAGAAAATCGCCACGACGTTCGCGTGCGATCAAACTTTGATAGATTGAACCCTGCGTAAAGTTAGACTCACGCGTAAGATTCTCGTCGATAAAACGCTCATAATGGCCAAGATCGAGATCGCCTTCGTGGCCATCATCAGTCACAAATACCTCACCATGTTGAAAAGGAGACATTGTACCCGGATCAACATTGAGATAGGGATCCATCTTCTGCATGGTCACTTTGTAACCACGAGCCTTCAAGAGGTGGCCCAGCGATGCAGCTGTGATGCCTTTTCCTAAAGAGGAAACGACGCCACCGGTTACGAAGATGTATTTGGACATATTGCTCCTTACCAACCATAGTACGAAAAAAGAAAGGCGCTCGAAGCTGACGCATATGCACGCGCTTCAAACGCTTTTCTATTCTAAGCGATACAAGTCGAAAAGGTCTATAAAAAGTTGACTCTTTGCCAAATATACACTGTCAGTACTGCAAAAGCTCAGTACTATAAAAACACCTTAGCCGCATGCGCATAAAATCCTTCATGATGATAACGAAGCAAAATAGTTGGAGCACTTCCACTTCGAACACCAATATGGGTTATGGGATTTGAAAATTTGATAGCCTCGCCATCAGCAAAGAGTGTAGCTTCCTTTGACGCAATCGTTTCATGAAGCGATACTTCAACGATATCGTTTGGATTAGTTACAACAGCACGCGCATGCAATGTATGTGGTGCAACTGGTACAACAACAAGTCCCTTAAACTCGGGAGCCACTAACGGTCCTCCTGCAGAAAGTGCATAGGCAGTAGACCCCGTTGCTGTCGCAACAACCAAACCATCACCACGCATAGAAGCCAATGATGAGCCATCAATAATAAGATCAAAATCAATAACGCGTCCCGAAGCACCACGTGTAATTGCCATCTCATTAAGAGCGAATACACGCTGACCATCACCGACAGGATCTCCGCCCGCACACGCATGTAAGAAAGCATCTTCTGAATCGCCATCGCACGCAACATCTATATATAAATTGCTCCGTTGTTCACGCGTGACCTCTCCAGAAAGAGCAGCCGCAACTGCTGCGATAACGCCTTCGTCGCAACGATTTGCTAGAAATCCAAGATTCCCGTAGTTCACACCAAGAATTGGAACGCCGCTGCAGCCTATTAAAGATGCCGTACGCAGAATTGTCCCATCTCCTCCAAGCACGACAGCCATATCATAATCTGTTGCCTTAAGACCCTTCATTTTAAAGGAGTCTACCGAGGTGAAAGCTATGTTTTGCGACTCAAGATACGATGAGAGTAGTATCGATGCTTCGATGGCACCTGAATTGGAATTATTGCGTACTATTAGAATATGCATAGCAACTCCTCGTACTCCTTTGCTAGTATGACCAACAGTATATATGAAAGAGCAGGTCGCTTTGGCAAACGAAACAGAGAAATCAGTAATAAAAAGTACAGGCCTTATGACGGTTGCAACGTTGGGATCGCGTCTAGCAGGTCTCGCACGTACATGGGTTATGGCTTTCGCACTTGGTAATACGATGATTACCAGTGCCTATCAGGTTGCAAATAATCTTCCGAACGTCATATACGAGTTAGTCGCAGGAGGTCTGCTATCAGCAGCATTTTTACCAGTTCTTTTGCTCGAAACGGAAAAACATGGCAAACAAGGCGGGAACCGCTATAGCTCCAACATCCTTAATCTTACGCTGATCGTCCTGGGAGTTCTTGCTTTACTCGCTGCCATCTTCGCTGAGCCACTCGTTTCGACACAGACGTTCACTATCGACTCCGATACATCAATTTATCAAGAGGCCGTCGAGTTCTTCCGCTTGTTCGCTATCCAAATTGTATTCTATGGTCTTGGCGGAGTCATTACTGGTATCCTCAATGCACAACGTTCATATCTTTTGACGTCAATTGCACCTGCACTCAATAATATTTTTGTAATCGTATCGCTGCTTTTGTACATCCCCTGGAGCCAGTCGGATCCATCAGGAGCACTTATCATGCTCGGCATCGGAACCTCACTCGGCGTAATCGCTCAGTTCGTTATCCAGGTTCCTGCGCTTATCAAACATGGCTTTACATGGATGCCCGTTATAGATCTCAAAGATCCTGCGCTTCGTGAAACGTTTAAAATTGCAGTACCAACACTTATCTACATCGTTTCCAACCTTGTCGCATTCAGCTGTCGAAATGCTTTCAGCCTTACGTCTGGTGACATGGGACCATCAACACTCAACTATGCATGGACATGGTATCAACTTCCTTACGGCGTCGTCGCTGTATCTCTATCTCGAGCGATGTTCACAGAGATGAGCAGTGCTGTAGCAAAAAGCGACTGGGGGTCTCTACGCTCCTATGTAAGAAAAGGCTTAAGCGGAACATTATTCTTAATTATTCCTTTGATGGCTGCTCTTATTTTGCTTGCCAGTCCGCTTATTACCCTATTCCGTAGTGGAGCTTTTACAGAAAACGACGTCCATCTGGTAACGGACATCCTCCAACTTTGGGCAGTAAGCCTTCCTTTTTATTCGCTCGTCATGTACTTATATAATACGTTTGCAAGTATCCGGCGTTTCATGCCTTTTGCAATTATGAATTGCATTCTTGTTGCAGTACAGGTTGGCTTATATGCACTTTTCTCCTCAAACGAAGTGTTTGGATTATCAGGAATTCCAGTCGCTGATTTTGTCTATTACGCTTGCGGACTCGTCGTGGCAGTTCTGCTTTTAAGACACTATATCGGTGGATTTGGATTTACATCGGTCATTTGGCTCGGAGTTCGCGTTGCAATCGCTTCGGTCGGCGGGATAATTGTTGGTGCAATCTTTAGTTCACTGTTTAACGGAGTTGCCTACGGTAATCCGCTCATGAGTCTTGTCCAAATTATTGTAGTTGGATGTATCTGTCTCACAACAACCTTTTTGCTCTGCCGAGTTCTTCGCGTCAAAGAGACCGAAATTGTGACGGGAATGTTTAAGGCGATTGCACGACGTTTTCGTCACTGAGCAATACACTGTGTGCTGTACAATAACACGCCCCACTGTGTACAAGCGCAAAACAAAGGGGAATGCATCTTAGGTGCATTCCCCTTCTACTATCAAAACTAACTATGTATTTTGTCGTACTCTACGAAAATCTAACTACTTAGTCAGAGACAGGACGACGATGATCGGGCTCAACGGTTAAAGGCAATGGACCATCTGCCGTAATCGCAATTGTCTTTTCGAAATGAGCAGAAGGTTTACCATCACGAGTAAGAACAAGCCAGCCATCATTTCCCTGACGAGTTTTATACGTTCCTGCATTGATCATCGGTTCAATTGCAATGACCATACCCTCTTCAAGTTTGATTCCACGATGTGCATGTCCATAATTTGGAACATTAGGATCTTCATGCATAACATGACCGACACCATGACCAACGTATTCGCGCACAACACCAAAGCCATGAGCTTCGGCAACGGACTGGCACGCATGCCCTACATCACCGAGATGGTTACCTGGACGAGCAGCATCGATAGCAGCCCACATACTTTCCTCGGTAACTTTAAGCAGCTCCTGCTTTTCAGGACTGATTTTACCTACAGGGAATGTCCATGCATTATCGCCAACCCAGCCATTAACCGTAGCGCCAACATCTATAGAGCAGATATCGCCCTCCTGCAAAATAACCTTATCAGATGGAATGCCATGAACAATCTGATCGTTAATTGAAGCGCAGAGTGAACCAGGAAATCCGCCATATCCCTTAAAGGTCGGAATACCACCTTCAAGTCGAATAAGCATTTCTGCATATTTGTCCAGATCGAGTGTTGTAACACCAGGTTTGATGCGAGCTCCAACCTCGCGCAAAACCTTTGCGGACACACGTCCAGCCTCTTTCATGGCCTCGATCTCTTCAGGGGTCTTCTTGATGATCATGCTTCGATCGCCTTCTCTTGTGAATTGTTATCAACGAAAGTGTACAGCTTTCGCGCACAGAATGAAACAAGATACCCTTGTTCTCATGTGCATATTACCTTATGAATGTAATAGATAGCCCTCGTTTTATGTATGCAAAGATCAAAAATATTGAATGCATTGCACTAGTGTCAAGAGTACATTAACTACTATATCCATTATCAAACAAATGCATAACTACGTACCTATACGTTGGGATCTGTACTATTTGATTCATCGCCAGGTTATCAGACAAACACATAGTTATATGCACATATGTAATCATAGATCAGCTTTTTGCAGAGCTACAAAGGTCAACAAGAGGTGCACCTATAAGATTTGCCAATTCTTCACCGTTGACAATAATTTGCTCTCCACGTTCACCAGCGCTGATAGCTATTTCATCAAACAGAATTGCCGTCTCATCAATGAACGTAGGAAAGGTACGTTTCATTTCAAGCGGAGAGCATCCGCCGCGCACATAGCCAGTTGTTGGCAATAGCTTTTTTACAGGGAGCATCTCAACTTTTTTATCGCCTGCTGCGTGAGCAACTTTTTTTAAATCGAGTGTCGAACTTGAGGGAATGCAGCAGACAACATATCCCTTACGCTCCCCTTTAAGCACCAGCGTCTTAAAAACTTGTTCGGGATCCTGGCCGAGTTGGTCGGCAACGTGAAGACCTCCAAGATCAGATTCATCCCATGTATACGATGCAGTACGATACGTAATATTGTGTACATCAAGATATCTCATCGCATTTGTCTTATGAATCTTATGTTTCATATACTCGCATCCTATAGAACTCACGTGCGTTATTTGCTTGATTGATAGCGAAATGCCTATCAAGATCGCCAAAGTGGAATTAAAACATGCATAATTTTTAGCCATTTACATATTACAATTGACGAAACCCGATGTCACCTTTACACTAATTGAGCGCACAAAAGATAAAGCACTTCAGAATGAATGGTTTTACACTTAGTGCAGGATGAATTTGGTGGGCCGTGGTCCAATGGCAGGACTCTGGTTTTTGGTACCAGTTATCTAGGTTCGAACCCTGGCGGCCCAGCCATTTTTTGCAGTAATCTATTACTACCCTTTATTACAATGAAATAGCAATGAATCAGTTCATGGATGCATGAACTATTTTTTTCTCGTCCAACAGCGCCGTGCAAATAACAGCAACATTGCGAATAAACTGATGATGCCACAAATGAGCCCTACGAGAACGTACATAGCATCCATGGTTTTAGCAGGTAGCTCAGGCGTTACAATCACAGGTTGTTCTACTACCGCAGGCGCCACCGTAGGAACCACGGTATCCGGAATGATCGTTACTGCTACATGACGTGATACGTGAGGAGTTACCGTATCATCGGCATTGGTATAGATCACCTGATAGACACCAACCTCGCCTGCTTGGATCTTTTTCCAGTCCTCAGGATCAATTGATTGAGTGGCACTCGTTTTCTCTCCCCATGCATCGATTGCATGGGCACGTTGATAGGATCCTGCATTGTTGTAGGTCTCAGCCATAAGAGAGGTAGCATCTGTGGCTTGTGCAAACGCATCTTTGGCAGCAGAGGCATTAAGGGTAACTGGTTGTGCATCGACACGGAAGAGTTGATCAGTACTTGCTGCAGCCGTATCCGGAATGATCGTTACTG
>DIDE01000004.1:0-3051 GCA_002417975.1 Eggerthellaceae bacterium UBA5808 | reverse complement strand
CCTCAGGATCAATTGATTGAGTAAACGAAGCAGATCCCCACGTATCTGTTGGCTTATCACGTTTAAAAGCACTTGCATTATTATAGGAACTTCCAATGAGCACATTTGCACTAGAAGCACTCCCAAAAGAAGCATGAGCAACATATGATGTCATCGTTACAGATTGAGCATCAGTTTTGTAGAGATCAGCAGCAGCAAACCATTGTGCATAAAGCGTCAACGTCCCCGATTCAAGCAAGTTTAAGACACTTTGAGCATCCGTGTATGCTGTACCAGAACCATCGGCAACCGTATTCCAGCCTGCAAATACATAACCTGCTCGCGCAAATGAATTAGACGTTAAAGCTTGTTGTACGCCATAGGTAAACAGCTGATTATCCATACTGCCAGTGCCACCATGAGCATCAAAATGCACATCGTAAGAACGAGCAGTCCATTTTGCATAAAGATCGACATCTGAATAAGCTGAATCGGCGAAATCATATGCTTGTGCATAAGCAGCATCAGTAAACCAGCCATTAAACGTATAACCAGGACGAATAGATGTCGACCCGATCGACCAACTCGATGGAGAAGTAACGTGCCCTTCCCAGTCAATATTATTCTGAGAAGCAGGACTAGTCACATCAGCTGTCTGAGAATGAAATGTAGCCTTTGGTTTTGCCCCCCATACTGCATAGACAACATTGTTTTCTAAAGACGTCGAAACAGAAGTATAAGAAGTCACAATATCGGAATTATCTAATTGAGCTTTAGAGGTAAGCGGTGCTTGTTGCTTTTTTGACCATCCTAGAAAAACGTACTCACGTCCATTAGTATCCGTAGGGTATTCCATCATCGAGGAATCCCAAGTATCGCCAGTTCCGCTATCCTGAGCAGCAGTAGCTAGCGTTTGGTTTGTTGCTTCAAGAAAATAATTTGCATAGACAGAGTTAGATGAACGTTTACCGGTATAAGGGGCGCCGCTATCATCAACCGTATCGCCCTCTGTGCCAGAAGCCTTGCGACCACCGTTTGATTTATACCAAAGCGGCCATGCCTGAGCAAACTCAATGTCATCAAGATAGTTTCCAATTCCACCAGAGTACGAAGCAACCGATTTAAACGTGAAACGAGTAGTCGATTGCCCCTCAGGAACCTCATAGGTGCCTTCATATGACTCCCAATCAGGCAAAAAGGGTTTGGCGGTAGTAGGACGATTATTAGGTGTATAGATTATTTGATTCTCCCAGTTAACCTGGTTTTTGTCTCCATTAGTAACATTAGCGTTCATCGCTACACCATTTGAAGAGGTTCTCCGCGCTAATTGAGCAGTCTCTGCACCTGGCGCCCCAATAAGAACCGACATTCCGTCGGTATAGCTAGAAATACGCGAAGAATGTTTAAGCTTCCACTTTAGAACACTCCCTGGAGTTGAAGAAATGTCTTGATAAATTGCCGTTCCAGCCATAGAAGCACAAAGTTCGCCATATACATTAGATGAATCAGACTCCTTTTGAATTTCAACCCATCCATTGCCAAGCGACTCAGTCGTATACCAAGCAAAATCGTTCAGTTGAGCTTGTGTTAGCTTACCGGTCTTAAGCATGGTTGAAGTGTGTAAATAATAGAAATTCGCTACTCGCGATATTTCCGCCCACGTACAATTATTTTCACTTATTGCCGCAGCTGGAAAAGCGTCAAAGGTGCCATTAATGATTTTTGCTTGTGTAGCTGATGTATCGTTAAGCAAAAGAGCTTGATCAACTGCCGAAGCACTAACAGGGTCTGACAGCAACGTACTGTCTATAGATGGTTGACTTACATTGTTTAACGAAGGTGAGGAATCGCTGTTTAAGTTTGAAGATGTATCCTCTTCGTCTAAGTTCAATGATGTATCAGTATTTTCTAACTGGGCATTATATTCTTCTTGATCCTGGTTGAGGACGCTCGATGTGTCGACAGAATCAGTTGCAGCATTATAGGAATAGAAGCCTAAATTTGCGCCATCGACTAGCCCATATACCCGATATACACGCGCCCCATCAACTGTATAAAAAAATAAGCGGTAGTGTTGATCAACCGCAATAGATTCACTTGCAACAAGATGATGCTCATCTAGTACATCAAGCTTATTGTAGTAGCTCGGTACAATCGAAAAACCATCAGCCATTGCATCCTTTGGATCAACTTCGACAAAATTTGATCCATTTTCAGAAGTAGTATCGTGATTGCCATTGGGCGGTTCTACAACTGAAGTGGCAGCACTTTTATCACTATTGTCAGATTGTGCAGACGAAGTAGTAGTATTTGCTGAAGTATCTTCTGTGGCCGATGCCAAACTATAATGAACCGCACAATTACTTACAAGGACAATCGAGACTCCAAGAATTAACACCAATAGTTTTATGGCATAACGATTACCTATACAAATATGTTTACGCGAATCATTCATAGGTACCTTTCGGCTAGCCCATTTACTTAAATTTTCTTTTGGACAACCATACCTTATGTCGACACTTAGTTACACTTTTTTAAGGAGTTATAAAGATAACGTAACGTTACGTATTGTTTGGTATAAAGAACACAGGAATCACTAATGTTGTAGACTGCTTTAGTTCTGAGCTGAAACACTGATTTTTCACAGTACCGGGCTCAGACATAAGATCGCACAGGCAAGCGCTCATTATCATATGAAACGTAGCGTAGCTAATGCAGTGCCATACTTTATTACAATAGCAACAAAGCAAGCAAACCCGCACAGAAACGAAACTAGTGCAGTCATAACTTTGTAGTAGCGTAGTGCCTTACTCTACAGCAATAACAAAAAGACCCGCACAGAAACGAATCCTGTACGGGTCTTAGCATACACAATAACAAATGCCCTCTATGAGCACGACGCCTTATCCTCCCACGGACTACACCGCAGTACTTTCAGCGAAGAGAGGCTTAACTACCGAGTTCGGAATGGGATCGGGTGATCCCTCTCTCTATGGTCGCGCTCATAGGGGGCATTCCCTATGAACAGTTACCTGTTCGATTTTCAAGGCGCACCCTGAAGGTTGCATAGCG
>DIDE01000020.1:30395-40422 GCA_002417975.1 Eggerthellaceae bacterium UBA5808 | reverse complement strand
AAAGATACGCATTATTTTGGTCCGTATACGAATAGTCGTGCTGCTCGATCGTTAATAGACATTGTTAGAAAAATCGTACCGATTTGTACAACCAAATGTGCTGAATGGCGACGTATGAATCGAATTATCGAGCGTGATGGGTTTGAAGCTTTTTCGCAAGAGCCCCATAGGCCGTGTTTTGATTGTCATGTTGGTATAGGACCTGGTGCATGTTGTGGTGCAATTACGCAAGAAGCATATCGAGAAAATGTAGTAAAAGTTGAGCGTTTTCTTCATGGTCATCATCGTGAGTTTATCGGTGAACTCACCGACGAAATGGATGCTGCAGCCCGTGATCTTGATTTTGAACGTGCGGAACGCGTGAAGTCACGCATTGATATCATTCGCAGTTTGAGCGATCGGCAGCATGCGATTACGAATAAGAATATAGATGCTGATGTCATTGGCATCTATCGCGAAGAGACAATTACAGGTGTGCATGTCCTTATGGTGCGTGAGGGTAGTATCGTAAATAAGAATGAGTTCATCCTTAACAAAGGTAAAGCTGTTCCTGACGATGATTTGCTGCATATGTTCCTTTTACGCTACTACGATGCAACGACATCAATCCCCAAAGAAGTGATCATTCCTTGGATGGTTGAGGATGCATCGGCTATGGAGGCATGGCTAACCGAAAAACTTGCAAGTCCCTATGGCGCTCATGTTCATTTTGAAACAGTACAGCGTGGTGATAAACATGACTTGCTTAATATGGCGACGGTGAATGCTAAGCATACGCTAATGCGTTATAAGGTGCGAACCAATTATGATGACAAACGGATCAATCAGGCACTCATACAACTAGAGAGTGCTCTTGCTCTTGATCGTCCACCGTTGCGCATTGAATGTTTTGATGTTTCCACCATTCATGGTGCATTTTCTGTTGCCTCGATGGTCGTTTTTACTGATGGCAAGCCTGACAAAAATCAATACCGCCGATTTCGTATTCGGATGGAAAGCGAAGAAGCAAACGACTTTGCGATGATGAGTGAGGTTCTTGGACGTCGATATGCTCCCGAACGAATGGCTGATCAACGTTTTGGGTCTAAACCCGATCTTTTAATTGTTGATGGCGGCAAACCTCAATTGCATGCTGCCGAAGAGCAGCTTGCTAAACTTGGTATCACTGATATTGGTCTTGCAGGTTTGGCTAAACGAGATGAGGAATTATTTGTTCCTTGGCAAGATACGGGGCCAGTGGTACTTCCTTCTGGATCGCCCTCTCTTTATCTGGTAAAGCGTGTTCGAGATGAGGCACATCGTTGCGCTATTTCGTTCCATCGTGAATTGCGCGGCAAGGGTATGACGGAGTCAATTCTGAATGACGTTCCAGGGTTAGGTCCTGTTCGGAGAAAAGCATTGCGTAAGCATTTTAAAAGCTTTAAGCGGCTGCGAGAAGCTTCTTTGCAGGATATTAAAGATGCTCATGTTGTTCCGGATGCTGTAGCCCAAGATTTATATGAGCTACTTGAGCAGTATAATGATATGCGTGAAACAAGTCATCAAGATGCTGATCAGAATAAGGATGTGAATGCTAATGACCATGCGTGATCAAGAACACACCAACGATCATGCCTCTTCTACGTCTGCTGATGTGCCAGCATCAAGCACTCTATCGTCTCCTATAAAGGGACTGCGGGCAGAGTCTGATCTTATTATCATTACGGGGATGAGCGGTGCAGGTCGTACGGAGGCAATGCATACGTTCGAGGATTTAGGCTATTTCTGCATCGATAACCTTCCTCCATCACTTTTATTTAGTTTAGTGACTTCAGATACTATTCCTGGACAGGATGGTGGTCCGCGTCGTCTTGCGGTTGTATGTGATGCCAGAAATAGTGGTTGCTTTGATGAGCTAACGACCGAGCTACACCATTTGCGTGATCTTGGCATTGGCTATCGTGTTATGTTCCTAGATGCAAGTGATGAAACGATTCTTGCTCGATACAAGGAGAGCCGTCGTCGTCATCCAATGTGCACAGATAATCAGATGACGATTATGCAAGGCATTTCCCGTGAGCGTGAAATCTTATCTGAATTGCATGAGCAGGCAAATCTCATTATTGACACGTCATATATGAAGCCGATCGAGCTTCGTAGAGAATTAACGCGACGTTTTAGTGATCATAGCGTTAAGGCTGGTCTTGCAGTTGTTGTATATTCATTTGGCTTTAAGCATGGGGCAGCAACTGATGCAGATATCGTTATTGATGTGCGTTTTCTTCCGAACCCTTATTATGTTCCCGAGCTACGTCATAAAACGGGGCTTGATGCTCCGGTACGAGACTACGTTTTAAAACGACCCGAAACAATCGAGTTCCTAACTCATTGGAAAGCTCTTCTTGGGTGCATCATGCCGGGATACGTTAAAGAGGGTAAGCAGCAACTTGCTATTGCAATTGGTTGTACCGGTGGCCAACACAGAAGCGTTGCTTTGGCTGAAGCAACGGGTGCGTTTCTTAAAGAACTTGGTTATCGCGTACATATTTCGCATCGGGATCTTTCTCGCGCTGATGTAGATCCTGAGCATGAAGGGGGTCAAGATTAATGAAACAACCCTTTAAGCAAGACCCCACAGCGACTGCTGCTTTTCAGCGTATTAGTAATGAGAAACCTGTTGTTTCATCAAGCGATCAAGCACATGCTGTTGTTATAGGCGGCGGTACGGGTGCGCCTGTTTCAATTAAGACACTTTTATCCATGGGCGTTCATACATCTGCTGTTGTAGCTATGGCTGATGATGGTGGTTCAACGGGCATTTTGCGCGAAAAGGCTGGCGTTACGCCTCCAGGTGATGTGCGGAAATGTCTTGTTGCATGTGCTGGTGATCCAAAAGATCCGTTAACGAAAGCATTTAAGTATCGATTTGAATTTGCCGAAGATCATACACTCGGCAATTTAATGCTGTCTGCTCTGGAAGATGCGACTGGCTCTTTTCCTCAGGCGGTATCGATTTGTGAGCAGCTTCTTCATGCGCGTGGCCATGTGTATCCTTCGACGCTTGATAACATTGTGCTTTGCGGGCAAACGTGCGATGGGAAAGTGATAGAAGGACAAGCAAATATTTCTCATTCTCATACTGCGCTCGAACACGTATGGCTTAAAGAAGATCATACGGGCACGGCATACCCTGCAGCAATAAAAGCAATATGCGAAGCCGATCTTATTGTGCTTGGTCCTGGTTCTTTGTTTACTTCAATTATCCCAAACTTACTTGTTCCTGGTGTGCTTGAAGCTATTCGTTCCTCCCGTGGTAAAACGCTCTTTGTATGCAGCTTGGCTGACATGCAGGGGGAGACATGGGGTCTTTCGGCTTACGAGCATGTAAAAGCTTTGATGCAACATGGAATGGATGGGCTGCTCGATTTTGTACTTGTCCATAGTGCTTCACAACTTCTTCCTGCACCTGATGGAGCGTTACGTACGCAGCATCGTATCGCAGGTCATACTAAGGGGCCTGATGATGACCATCGTATTCGATCAGTCGAGGTTGACTACGAAATGGCTCAGAGGATTCAAAGTATGGGACCGATTGTTATAGCGAGAAATTTTGTTGATCCGCTTCGTCCAACCTGGCACGATCCTAAAGCCTTACGTGATGCGTTTACAGGAGTACTAAGACTATGTCGTTCACCGCAGATGTAAAAGAGGAACTCGCACGGGTTATCCCTACTTGCTCACATTGCGATCGAGCGACGTTGGCCGCTTTAGTGCGGACCGAAGGATCGCTTCTATTTAGTGGCGCAGGGCGCTATCGCGTCGAGATTGATACCGATTCTCCCTCGGTTGCCCGTCTTATGGTGCGCCTCCTTCATGTCATTTATCATTTGCATACCGAGCTAACAATGAGGCGTAGTGTGCTTCATAAAACGCCAAACTATCTGATAAATGTGCCAATGCAACCACGACTTGAAGCTGCCCTTATCGATCTGGGCATTCTTAAGGACCACGGTATTGATATGGGCATAGAAGAATCACTTGTAGAAAAACGATGTTGTGCTTCTGCCTATCTTCGTGGCGCGTTTTTAGGAAGTGGCTTTATCGCTAATCCGCGCGGAGATTTTCATTTCGAAATGACATTTGAATCCGATGAGTTTGCTCGTGACATCATTGATCTTATGCGTAGAAGCGAGATTGATCCTCGTATGATGAAGCGACGCAATAGCTATATTGTGTATCTTAAAAGTGGTTCAGCAATTTCTGCTTTTCTCGCATTTGTGGGGGCTCATCAATGCGCACTTGCTATGGAAAACGAGCGTGTTATCAAAAGCGTTCGCAACGATGTCAATCGTCGTGTTAATGCAGAAGTGGCAAATCAGGCCAAAAGTGCAGAGGCGAGTGTTGATCAAATAATGGCTATTCGCGAGGTTGTTGATCATTATGGTATTAATCAACTTCCTGCCGCGTTGCGGGATATTATTAAACTGAGAGTTGCGTATCCGGATGCGACGCTAAAGGAATTAGGGTCGCATGCTGATCCTCCACTCTCTAAATCAGCCGTCTACCATAGAGTTAGGCGCATTGAGCAGATGGCAGCCCAAATTAAGCGTTAAACTGTTAGCTGTGTTGTGCGCTAACATCTTAATTATAAGTATGCGATCATATTCTATGAAA
Source organism: Eggerthellaceae bacterium UBA5808 (assembly GCA_002417975.1). Taxonomy (GTDB): domain Bacteria; phylum Actinomycetota; class Coriobacteriia; order Coriobacteriales; family Eggerthellaceae; genus UBA5808. The sequence continues at coordinate 35,769 of DIDE01000020.1, read as the reverse complement.
GGGGATATGCATGGCAACGAAAGTAGGCATCAACGGTTTTGGCCGTATTGGTCGTTTGGTATTCCGTGCGATGGCAAAGGATCCCGATCTTGAGGTAGTAGCTGTCAATGATCTTGGTAATGTTGCTACTATGGCTCATCTTCTCAAATATGATTCCATCCACGGTCGTGCATTTGATGAAGTGACTGTGAGTGATGATGGATTCGTCGTTGATGGTCAGAGCGTTAAGGTCTTTTCTGAGCGTAACCCTGCTGATCTTCCATGGGGCAAGCTTGGTGTTGACGTCGTCATTGAGTCTACGGGTATTTTCCGCGATGCTCATCAGGCGCAAGCTCATATTGATGCTGGTGCAAAAAAAGTTATCATTACTGCTCCGGGCAAAAATGAGGACATCACGATTGTTATGGGTGTTAATGACAATCTCTATGATCCCGAAAAGCATTCAATCGTTTCGAATGCTTCGTGCACGACTAACTGCCTTGCTCCGTTCGCTAAGGTATTGCTGGATTCGTTTGGCATCAAACGTGGCTATATGAATACTATTCATGCATACACGAATGATCAACGTATTCTTGACTTACCTCATAAGGATTTGCGTCGTGCCCGTGCTGCTGCACTTTCTATGATTCCAACGACAACTGGTGCTGCACGTGCGGTTGCACTTGTACTTCCTCAGCTCAAAGGGCGTCTTGATGGATTCGCGACGCGCGTTCCTGTCCCTGATGGTTCCATGGTTGACTTGACGGTCGAACTCGAAAAATCAGTAACAGCTGATGAGATTAATGCGGCTATGAAAGCTGCTGCCGAAGGTCCGATGAAGGGTATTCTTGAATATACCGAGGATCCATTGGTTTCCGTCGACATTATCGGCAATAATCATTCTTCGATTTTTGATAGTGGTCTCACTATGGTACTTGGTGGCGAGAACAACCTCGTTAAATGTGTTGCATGGTATGACAACGAATGGGGTTATTCGAACCGTGTAAAGGATCTTGCAAAGATCATGCTCTAATCGGGGCATATTCCTTGTGTTTTAATCTCAGTCGATGCTGCTTGCGTTATGATGCAAGTAGCATCGATTTTTTAATTACATAGCACGGTGATGATACATGTTTATAGAAGCTTAAGAAAGGATTGTCATGGCATCTGGGATTCAGACGATTGAACAAGCTGATGTGGCAGGTAAGCGGGTAATCTGTCGCGTTGATTTTAATGTTCCTACCAAGGATGGCATTGTAACCGATGACACACGCATTCGAGCGGCATTGCCTACCATTCGCTATCTTGTTGAGCATCATGCAAAATTGATTCTCATGAGTCATCTGGGTCGTCCTACAGGTAAGGGGTATGAAGAAGCATTTTCACTTGCTCCTGTTGCTCAACGTTTAAGTGAGCTCTTAGGTAAACCAGTTGCTTTTTCTTCTGATACCGTCGGACCTCAAGCACGCAATAAAGTACAAGAACTTTCTGATGGAGACGTTCTTCTTTTGGAGAATGTCCGCTTTGATGCTCGCGAAAAGAAAAACGATCCAGCGTTTGCGCAAGAGCTTGCAAATCTTGCCGAAATCTATGTCAATGATGCGTTTGGCACAGCGCATCGTGCCCATGCTTCAACGGTTGGTGTTGCGGCATTTTTGCCTTCTTACGCTGGATATCTGCTAACTAAAGAAGTTCAGACGTTAACGCAGATGCTCGATCATCCACGTCATCCTTTTATTGCAATTCTTGGAGGATCTAAGGTATCCGATAAAGTTGGTGTTATTGATGCGCTTATTGATCGCGTCAATACCTTAATAATCGGTGGTGGCATGTGCTTTACCTTTCTTGCAGCTAAGGGATATCCAGTTGGTAAGAGCCTTGTAGAAAAGGAATGGGTTAATCGTGCAGCTGGTATGCTCAGCAAAGCCGAAGATCGTGGAGTGACCATTCTTTTACCAGTCGATATTGTTGTAGCAGATCGTTTTAGCGAGGATGCAAAAACGGAGATTGTGTCTGCTGATGCTATTCCTGACGATATGATGGGACTCGATATTGGTCCTAAGACTTCCAAGGGATATGCTGCTGCTATACATGTTGGACAAACCGTATTTTGGAATGGGCCTATGGGCGTTTTTGAAATGCCTCCTTTTGCAAAGGGAACTCGCGCGGTAGCGGAAGCTGTTGCGGATAATACGAGTGCCGATACGATTATTGGCGGCGGTGATAGTGTAGCTGCTATTAATATGTTTAACTTGGCGGATAAGATGACGTTTGTATCTACAGGTGGCGGTGCGTCGATGGATCTAGTCCAAGGAAAGAAGTTGCCTGGTGTTGAAGCCCTTAAAAAGGAGGCCGCTCATGCGTAAGCCCTTTATGGCGGGTAATTGGAAGATGCATGAATCGATTCCTGAAGCTGTTGTTCTTACGCAGCAGATTTCAAATCGATATAAGGGATCTTGGGATGCTGTTGACATTGTTCTATGTCCGCCATCCATTGATTTACGTGCCGTATGGTCGGTTTTGGACTTTGATAAAAGTTCGATAAGCGTTGGCGCGCAGAATGTGCATTGGGAAAATGAAGGTGCTTTTACGGGCGAGCTTTCTATTCCAATGATTAAAGATGCTGGCATGAAGTTTTCTATCGTCGGTCATTCGGAGCGTCGCTCGATGTTTGCCGAGACTGATGAAATGGTTAACCGTAAGGTTCGTGCTCTGCTGGCGGGGGGCCTATCTCCTATTGTCTGTGTTGGCGAATCGCTTGCTATTCGTGATGCTGGCACATCGATGGAGTATGTGTGCGCGCAGGTTGAGGCTGCATTTGCAGGTCTTGATTCGTCGCAGATTCCTTCGTGCATTATTGCTTACGAACCTATTTGGGCGATTGGAACTGGGCGCACGGCAACTCCTGAACAGGCAGAAGAAATCTGCAAGGGCATTCGTGCTCGAGTACAGCATTTGTTTGGCGACGATGCTGCTGAACAGATTCGAATTCTGTATGGTGGATCAATGAAACCTGCCAACGTCGAGGGTTTAATTGCAATGCCTGATATTGACGGTGGTCTCATCGGTGGTGCAAGCTTGAAGGCTGATGATTTTGCATCACTCGTGGAGGCGTGCATCTAAATGAAGCATGTAGGTATAAACGAACCAGGCACACATAAGCCACCTGTAATGTTGGTAATTATGGATGGGTGCGGAATTGCTGATCCAGGCAAAGGGAATGCAATTTCTTGTGCTCATACGCCTTTTTTGGATTCGCTTTTTGCAACGTGTCCTCATGCTGTTTTGCAAGCATCGGGCGAACCAGTTGGTTTACCTGATGGACAGATGGGTAATTCCGAAGTTGGCCATCTAAACATTGGTGCTGGTCGTGTAATGGAGCAAGAGCTTACACGGATCAACCATGCATGTGCGGATGGATCGATTGCTAATAATCCTAAGATTAAACAATTATTTGCGACAGTTGCTCAGCATCAGAGTGTGCTCCATCTTATGGGTTTGCTCTCTGATGGCGGTGTGCATTCTTCGATTGATCATCTGTATGCGCTTATGGATGCTGCTTGTGCTGCAGGAGTTACTCATATTGCAATTCATTGCTTTACGGATGGACGTGATGTGTCTCCGACAAGTGGTATAACGTTCATTCGCTCTCTTGAACAGCGAATGGCACTATGCGAGCAGCGTGGCTGTTCATGTTTTATCGCAAGCATTTCTGGTCGTTACTATGCTATGGATCGTGATCATCGTTGGGACAGGGTGCAAGCTGCCTATAGTGCGATTGCAGCTGCACAGCCTTATACCGAGGATTCACCTCTTGACTATATGAAAAAGTCATATGCCGATGACGTAACGGATGAATTCGTTCATCCCGTTGCGTTTTCTACACGAGGCGTCAAAGACGGGGATGGAGTGCTGTTCTTTAACTTCAGACCTGATCGGGCACGTGAATTGACTCGTGCGTTTATCGATAGCCATTTTGATGATTTTGATCGAAGTGTTGTCTCTCATATTTCATTTGTATGCATGACAGAATACGATGAGTCGTTTGATGTTTCCGTTGCGTTTGCAAAGGATATTCCTGACCAAACATTTGCGCAGATCGTATCTGAACAGGGGCTTAAGCAATTTCATATTGCCGAAACCGAAAAGTATGCACATGTTACATTCTTCCTTAACGGTGGACGCGAAAAAGAGTTTCCCGGTGAGCATCGTGAGCTCATCCCATCGCCTAAGGTTGCAACGTATGACTTGCAGCCCCAGATGAGCGAGCCCAAAGTTGCCGATCGTCTCACGAAGGCAATCGAATCTGATGAAGCCGACGTATATATTGTCAACTTTGCGAATGGTGATATGGTTGGTCATACAGGATCGATTCCAGCAACGATTCAGGCCGTGCAGGCGGTCGATACAGGTGTAGCGTCTATTATTACTGCTCTGCGTAAAAAAGGCGGTTATGCGCTCATCACAGCCGATCATGGTAACGCCGATAAGATGCTTGATGAAAAGGGGAATCCCTTTACCGCACATAGTTTGGCGCCTGTTCCATTAATCCTTGTAAATGGTGATGGACCGGCGTATAAGCTTATATCGTCGGGTTCGTTGTGCGATATTGCACCAACACTCCTCGAAATCATGGGGATTCAGCGTCCAGATGTTATGACAGGCCATTCTATGCTTGTCAAATGAAATGATTTAGCACTATAATATTTGTTTGTTTGATTCGATAGATGAGAAAGAGATTATTGTGAGCATATTACTCATACTTGTTTTGATTGCCTTGGTTATTTCCGGCGTAGGTCTGGTTATTTTCATTATGCTTCATTCCGGAAAGGGTACGGGCGTATCCGACGCTATAGCGAGTTCTCTCTACTCTTCGCAAACGGGTACAAGCATTATTGAAAAGAACCTCGATCGTATTACGATCGTTTTTGCGATTATCTTTTTGGTTTCACTCTTGATCCTTATGATAATCTTTCCTCAAGGTTCCATAGCTTCGTAATGAATTTTAGATTCATTAAAAAAAGTTCCCACAAGCAGGCATTTTTTTGGTAGAATAGCCTGCGTTGCTTTTAACAACGTCGGAGTGGTGGAATGGCAGACACGCTAGCTTGAGGTGCTAGTGCTCCAATTTAACGGGCATGCGGGTTCGAATCCCGCCTCCGACACCAAGTAAAATCGAGAGTCCGCTTAGGCGGGCTCTTTTTGTATATAGATGTACATGATATATACATAGTTGTACTAGACACATTGTTCTAAAACACTCAGGATGAAACTGTGCTCATTAATTTGTTATGAATCACGTCGTGTCGTTATTTGAAACGACGTGTAGGAAATCAAATAACTAAGGAGGGGAGATAGAGAATATGGCTGCGATTGTAACTGACCGTCAAAATGG
>DIDE01000020.1:0-30263 GCA_002417975.1 Eggerthellaceae bacterium UBA5808 | reverse complement strand
ATCGTTGGCATTATGCTTGCGGCTCGTCCAGCCGATGAGGACCATCCTTACGGCCATTCAAAGTTCGAAACGTATGCAAGCCTCATAATTGGCATTATGCTGTTGTGCGCGGCGTTTGAGGTCGGTGGCAGCGCCGTCATGAAACTTCTGTCGGGTAACTATTCGGCTCAAGTTACTCCGATGTCATTTGTCATTATGATTGCAACGCTCTGCATTAATTTGTGCGTAACAAAATACGAGCACAAACAAGGTACTCAGCTTCATAGCGATGTTCTACTTGCCGATGCGAGCCATACACTTTCGGATGCATTCGTTTCATTGGGTGTCATCATCGGTCTTGTACTTGTTGAGTTTGGTTTTGATGCAGCTGATCCTATCATGGCTTTGATTGTCACGGTAGCGATTCTCTATACTGCCTGGGATGTATTTCATCGTGGCCTTGAAACGCTTTCTGATCATGCGCGCATTCCTGAAGAGGATATCTATGCGTGTGTGTGCGGTATTTCGGGTGTTGATGGCGCGCATAAGATTCGTACGCGTGGCACCGAAGGGGAGGTATATGTTGACCTTCATGTCGTAGTAGATCCGTCAATGACGGTTGTCGCTGCACATGATCTTTCAACGAGCGTCGAAAATACGCTTAGACAGGCCTTTCCCAGTGTTTGTGAGGTGCTAGTGCATATTGAGCCTGATGACGGCTCACATGACCTCTGATGGCGTCTAAGAGGTCGATGAATTGTAAGAAGAGGTAAGGGATTGCATGATTTTCGCAGTTCATTGTCCGTCTTGGTCGTTTTGGTTCGATGTACTTTGATCTAGGTTGCAGATATTTTTTGATAACTTCATCTTGAGTAATGTTGTTTTGCGTTCTGCTGATTATTGGAGAAATTTCCTAGTGTTCAGCTGAGGTTGGGAATCAAGTTTTTACTCGGGCGCGACGAACATCTTCAACTTTTTTCAAATTAACCCTTGCATTGACCAAGACGAATGCGTAGAATACAGCCTTGCGACGCGGACATGGCTCAGCTGGTAGAGCACCACCTTGCCAAGGTGGGGGTCGCGGGTTCGAATCCCGTTGTCCGCTCCATTGTCATTCCGAGCCGGTTGAATTAAATTGATTCGGCCGGCTTTTTCGATGAAATGGCGACGTGGCCAAGTGGTAAGGCAGAGGACTGCAAATCCTTTATCTCCAGTTCGAATCTGGACGTCGCCTCCATTCGATTCATGGAGTGAACGGTAGTTTTGCAAATTAGTGCTTCACATTAGAAGTATCTCTGCTAAACTACAGCTTGCTGTTTAAGCAGCTTTTGGGCGGTTAGCTCAGGGGGAGAGCGCTTCCCTGACACGGAAGAGGTCACAAGTTCAAATCTTGTATCGCCCACCATCATTAACGCAGGTCAAGCATTAAAAGTTGCTTGATCTGCTTTTTATTTAAAAAGGCAAATTTCTTTAGTGGTACAAATCTGGTACAAATTGTACTCAGCATGGTACTAACTATTAGGCAAATTTAATTATCTTTCCCTTCTTTTCTTTAAATAATTCATCGCCCATTTTATCCATTGCCGATACAGCGTTTTGGTCTACTAAGTGAGCATAAATTTTGGTAAGCATTCGTGAATCTGAATGACCCATTAAATTTTTGGCGGTTACAATGTCAACACCGCTTGCAACAAGTAATGTAGCAAATGTGTGTCGTAGCTCATGGATTTTAAGGGTAGGGTAACCAATTAATAGATCTACCATACTAATCAACTGAATAAAGGCCTTGCACCTTTTATTGGTGTGAGGCTACTTTTCAGCAATGATATGTTTCATGTATTTGATATTCCCAATTAGGGAGTATCAAGACCAGAGAAATTGCTTTTTTGATTTAAGACTGGTTGTAATAAGTAGTTAATTGCTGAAGAGCATTGACGCTAAGCGGATCTACTGTGTTCTGAAGCCCGCCCATGGGGTAAATACCACTAATTATTGAAAGGTAGGGAACGGTGGGGCATCTCTCTACTATTAAAGGGATTATCCTTTTTAAACCCCGCATGAATCCATGCAGGGTTTAAAAGAATATCTATCAATATCTAAGTACGACTATCCCTCATGGCAGTGGGGGATTTTCGCATTTTATAGGCTATTTATAGTTCCGAATATTACGTGCAATGAATAATATTCCGTCATTATTTACGGATGCATTGTTACCAGATATACGAACAAATGAACCGTCTGGGTATGATGACAGCTGATCGTTTGTCATAACGGCAGCTACGCTATAATCATTGTTTTTGTCTTTATCTAATGAAATATATACAGTATTAAACTCGGTTGAATCATATTTTTTGCTGGTATGAATATACCCATACGTTTCTATGTTATCGTTTGGGCTTATCGGCGTTAGTTTTGCCTGCTGCAATACCTGCTGTGGGTCACCTGTAATTTTCGGAATAGATGATACGTAATTGTATATACATACGCTAGAGATGATCGCAGCAATGACGCATACAATAATAATGATGCGTTTCTTTTTGCTTACGCTCTTTTTCGCATGCGTTGGTGTGCTTGTTTGTTCTTCCATTTTGTCCCCTTAGTCTTTTCTTATGTCCCAAAATCAAATAGAGCGACTAAACATATAGCCTGCTCATAAGATTCATCTTATCTTATCAGTATCATTGTTTTTGTGATAGAAAAGGCTACTTTATACGTCATTTATACTTTTAGATAATGCTAGAAAGATATATTTGTAAACTAATTGACGTGCTTGTGTCGTTAATAATTTGGCCACTATGTTAAAAGGCATGAGAATTTTCTAATAGATAAGAACTCTAAATGATTTTTAGATTGCCTAATTTACTTCTATTACTTTGCTATGCGAGTTGAACCTGCAGCCTTTTGCTGATCTAATTCTATTATTCATTAGGCTTTTATGCTGCTGCTGAAAGGTGGTACAAATTTTGGTACAAACGGTACGGCTTTTGTACTCCACTGAGTCCATTCATTCGGGGTATAAGTCCATCTAGTCCTAACGTTTCCGCAGATCACACGCTATTATCGCACTGACACAGAAGAGGTCACAAGTTCAAATCTTGTATCGCCCACCATCAAATGTACGGACCGGGTAAACATTACTCGGTCCGTTTTTTTGCATCTTAGGTTCTTCTTGAACCCTAATCGCAATAGATTGAATGTCTGTTTATTTGTATTGCATGATGCTTCTATTATCCAAATGAAAGTTTTTGAACTGGACTTGGGACATTAATTTAATTTGAGTGTGAAAAGTAATAATGATAGGGAGACATCAAAATGATTACGTATAAGCAGGCATTGAGTATAGTAAAAAAGACTAAATCGCAGTTTGATACATGTCGAGAGACAACGCATGCCTATATCTTTTTTGTCGGAGACGATGGTGAATCTGATGATGAATACACTATTGGCGGAGACGAACCAGCAGTTGTGCTAAAGAGTACAGGCGAATGTATCAACTTTGTCTCGTATATAAACGAGTGCCCTGGTGATAAAGATATAAAGACATATGAAATCTAATTACTAGCATGCTCCTTCATGCTCACTCTTACTCTCCTTGAGCCTATCCACATTGCTGCGACGATCCCACGAAGGCTTACGTAGCGCGTAGAAGATCAGCGGTGGAACACCAAGCGCAATGACTACTATGGCAACGACAATCGGGTAGAGTGCATCTGGAATGCCCGTATCGCTTGAGGAGGGGACGAAAGAGAGTACAAAGCCAAATGCGCATGCAAGTATTCCGATTCCGGCAACAAACTTTAGTGCAGGGACTTTATAGCCGCGTTTTGCATTCGGGCGTTTACGTCTCAGTACGAGTGCTGTTGCGAACATAATGATGTACATGACGATATACAGTGCAGCAGCCATATCAACCAAGGCTATAAACACGGACGAAACATTAGGAACAATCACATAGATGAGTGCGAGTAAGGTTACGATTATACCTTGAACAATAAGAATTCCTAACTGGACGCCGTGCTTGTTACGCTTTTGCAGCACCGGTGGAAGAAGACCGCTTCGTGCAGCATTGAGCAAACCTTTAGAAGGACCGGATACCCAGGTAATTACCGAAGCGAGGGCTCCAAAAACGATTGCTGCTGCGACAATATTCGATACCCATCCGATGTTGAATGTATCAAAGATTGTTTGGAATGCCACATTAATTCCGTTGCTCATACCTATTTGGTTGGAGGGGACGGCAATAGATATCGCAAGTGTTGGCACGATAAATACGATGAGAATCAAAACGATAGAGATGATAATTGCTTTGGAATAGTCTCTACGTGGATTTGCCATATTGCCTGCATGTACTGCATTCATTTCCATGCCTGCGTACGCAAGCACATTTGATATGACAAGCACAATTGATCCAATTGATGAAATACCCGGTGAAGTCCAGGTGCTATTCGTAAACGTATCGGCAATTGGTTGAGCTGTGGCAAGCCAGATACCACCTAAAATAATAAGGAGACCTGCGGGAATTAGTGTGCCAATGAGTCCACCCCAAGAACCGAACTTTGCAAACAGATCACCACCTTGTAACGCAATAAACGTTGCAATCCAATACACAACAATGATAATGATGCCCGTATAAAGCCCCGAGTTTGATAAGGCATCATTTCCAACCATAAAGGCGATTGCTGCAGCAATAAATGCGAGTTGAATAGGGAACCAAACAACATTCTGGATCCACTGCAGCCAGATGGCGACGAAGCCCCATCGTTCTCCAAATGCTTCTCGTACCCAAACATAGATGCCGCCTCTAAAGGTAGTTGCGAGTTCGGCTGCAACAAGAGCGGTAGGCAATAGAAATAGTATTGCCGGTATAAGATACATTATCACTGATGAAAGGCCGTATTCTGCCATAGCAGGAAGCGATCTTAGGGAGGCAACAGAAATTGTCGTCATGATCGCAATCTGCATAACACTTAGGGTAAATCCCTTTTCTGATGAGTCACTCTTACTGTTGTCAATAGCATGGTGGCCCGCTGTTTTGCTTGAGCTTATAGCCATAGCAGTCCTCACGTTCCTTTGCTCACGACAGATGATGGTGCATTATTCGATTTTGGTTTCTCTTTAGTGATGGAATGCCGCGTTGCTTGGTTTAGTTACGACTGTATGATTCTTGTCGAGCCATGCAACCTCGGTTCGTATATCGTCGAGAAGATCATTGGCTAAGTTCATCCCGAGTCCGTTTCTTACAACGATGCGCTGAACGGTAAGGTCTGTAAGGTCTGTAGGCATGGGATAAGCAGGAACTTGCCATCCTTTCATGCGTAAACGGTCGGAAAGATCATACAGAGTCCAGAGACGATCTGGACTATCTTTGAGCATCCAAGCAAACACGGGGATATCGGAAGCATCATTCCAAAGCTCAAATGGTCCCATGCTGGCAATTTCTTGTGCCAAATAACGAGCAACGTCAATAGTTGATTGCTGTACGTTTTGGTACCCCTCAAATCCGTAACGAAGAAATGCCCAATACTGCAAAAGGATTTGAGCTCCTGGGCGTGAAAAGTTTAGTGCGAATGTTGGCATCTCTCCGCCAAGATAGCTTACTTTAAAGATGAGCGATTCCGGTAGGAGCGATGCATCGCGCCACACAACCCATCCAATGCCAGGATATACAAGACCATATTTATGCCCTGACGTGCTGATAGAAGAAACTCTGTCAACGCGGAAGTCCCATATAAGATTAGGCTGAATGAAAGGAGCAATCATAGCTCCAGAGGCTCCATCAACGTGAATGGGGATATCAAGGCCGCAACTCTTTTGGATGGCGTCAAGCTTTCTTGCAATTTTCGCTACTGGCTCATACATTCCCGTGTAGGTTACGCCCATGATAACAACGACACCTATAGTATGCTCATCGATGTAATCTTCGAGTTTGTATCCATCCATCACTTTATGCTCCATGCTGATGGGCACGTAGCGTGCTTCGATGTCAAAGTAGTCGCAGAACTTTTCCCAACAGACTTGAACAGCACTTGTCATGACAAGATTTGGCTTGTCAGTCGATTTGCCTGCAGCGCGGCGCTTTTCTTGCCAGCGTCGTTTAAGGGCAAGACCTCCCAACATGCATGCTTCCGAGGATCCGGTTGTAGAACAACCAATTGACTTTGTAGAATCAGGAGCATTCCAAAGGTCAGCGAGCATATGCCAACAATGATTTTCCATTGCTGCGGTTCGAGGATACTCATCCTTGTCGATTGCATTTTTATCGTATGCTTCGGAGTAAAGCTTATCGGCATACCCATCCATCCATGTCGAGACGAAGGTCGCGAGATTAAGCCGCGAATTTCCGTCAAGCATCGAATCATCATGCACTATTTGGTAGGCTGTTTCGGGCAGCATAGATTGTTTAGGAAATGTATTGAGCGGGGCTGTTTCCACTTCCCCAGGGCGAGAGAAAATTGGATTAAGCTCGATACGATTACGGTAGTCATTCATGATGGGCCTCCAAATCTTCCTATTCGTATCTCTTTATTATTTATGAGATATCCGAATTTGATGGCATCAGTATAGATACGTGATGACAATAAATCTATTAATTTCGTATTAAGATTGTATTAGGATTCGAATTATGCTACACGTTTGCTAACACTTCAGTTTCATGTCTTATTTGCTACTACATCAATGTAAAGGTAAAGGGCATCTTCGCTATTTCGTGTATACATTTTTTTGTTCAGAGCATTGTGCAGGTTGTGTGATAGGACGTTATTTCGCATAAAAAGTTTGGGATAGTAATTGATCTAATAATTTTTTTATTCGAACTTTATTTAAATAATCTTGCTATTTATTTCTTTTTGTTTTTTTGTAAATAAATGCGCTTTCTATGTCCACTTTGCGGTCACGCTTAATCAGATTAGTAGGTCCTCTTTTTGTGAGTGTCTACATTCTGAATCACATACGTTATACGCGCAGATTGCTTCCTTACTTACTTAAACAATTCGCTTGTTGTTTATGAAGGGAGTTAATGATTGCTATAACCTCTGTACAACGCCGTAAACTATTCACAAAAGAGTATAAACGATCGGGTTGACAAGGTTTTTCGCTTTGCTTTAAATTTGGCTTGTTCCGAATGAAGAATTCATGAACGTCAATGGTCAAGCCATTTCTGCCGCTGATTCTCAGTGGGCTTGTGATGTTCGTTAAAGAGTCCTTCGTTTCCTGCAGGGTACACATATGCAAAAAAATACTGTTCGCTTTTGCTCTTTGATGAGCTCAGCTGTTTGGCGTGATTTTTATCGCAAACAGTGTTGAATGCGTTCATTGAGATGAGTATCTGAGGAGAATCATGCTAGAAAATAAATTTGTGCTTGCTGATCCAGGGACATGCATTGGATGTAAAACATGTATGGCAGCATGTCTTGTTAAACACTTTAATAAAAATGATATCCCGCTTCCGCGGTTAAATCTTGTTCAGACCGTAACAGTCTCTGCACCTATTTTATGCCATCATTGCGACGATGCGCCATGCGTTGCTTCGTGCCCTGTTGGTGCTTTGTATTTTGATGGTGGGCGTGTTGCGGTTAGCGCTGAGCGTTGTATTGGATGCAAAAGCTGCGAGATGGCTTGTCCCTTTGGAGCTGTCGAAATTAAATCGCGGAGCAATCAAGTTTCGCTTGGCTCAATCAATGTTTCTACTGCACCTCAGCCATTCCCAGTGAAATGCGATTTATGCGCAGATCGTCCAGAAGGACCATGCTGTATTGAAGCATGTCCTACTAATTCTCTTCATCTCGTCGATCGTGAAGTTCGTACAGACAATTTAAAACGTAAACGTGTAGAGGCAGCCCAGGCCGAAGAATCAATCTCTAGTGTGCCTCTTACTGCAACTATCGCTTAATGTAAGGTGATCAAATATGGAAAAACATTATGTTGTATGTCCCTATTGTGGTGCAGGGTGCAAATTTAATCTGTTAGTTGAAAACGGCCAAGTTGTTGGAACCGAGCCATTAGACGGTGTTACAAATCAAGGTGAACTGTGTCTTAAGGGTAAATATGGATTTGACTTTATCAACGATACAAAGATTCTAACGCCGCGTTTATATCATCCAATGATTCGTCGTCATAAAGGTGATGAGCTTAAGCGTGTGACGTGGGATGAGGCTCTCGATTTTGCAACCGAGCGTTTAACCCAGATTAAAGAAAAATATGGTCCTGATTCTATTATGCTGACTGGATCTTCTCGTGGACCAGGTAATGAAGCAAATTACGTTATGCAGAAGTTTACGCGTGCATGCGTTGGAACTAATAATATTGATAATTGTGCACGAACATGCCATGGTCCTTCGGTTATCGGACTTATGGATACGCTTGGTAGTGGGGCTATGAGCGTGTCAATTCCTCAAATGGAGGAAGCCGATTGCATCTTCTTATTTGGTTATAACCCCAGCGTCTCGCATCCTATTGTTGCATCGCGCATCGTTAAAGCGAAGGAACGAGGGGCCAAGATTATTGTTGCTGATCCTCGCATTACTGAATCGGCGCGTATAGCGGATATTTACATGCAAATTAAGAATGGCTGCAATGTTGCATTTCTTAATGCATTTGCGAATATCCTTGTAAATGAAAATCTCATTGATAAAGAGTTCATCGATGCACACACTACTGGGTTTGATGAGTGGTGGAACGTTATCAAAAAATACACGCCTGAATCGGTTGAAGATGTTACTGGCATTGATCCAGAAACGATGCGTCAAGCAGCGCGTATGTATGCAAAAGCCGATACGTCTATCGTTGGTTGGGGTATGGGTGTAACGCAGCAAGTACAGGGTGTTAAAGCTGTTCATACCATTGCTGCTATTGCTTGCATTACCCATCAAATTGCGCGTGATCATGCGGGTGTTGCTCCTGTCCGTGGTCAGAACAATGTCCAGGGTTCTTGTGATATGGGCATGTGGCCAAGCTTATTCCCGGGCTATCAAAAAGTTGCTGATCCTAAAGTGCGTCAAAAGTTTGAAAAAGCTTGGAGCCTCAGCGAAGGCACACTACCAGGTGAAGAGGGATTTAAACTTACTGATCTTCCTGGTGGCGTAAAGTCCGGAAAAATTCACGCATTTTATAACTTTGGAGAAGATCCTCTGCAGACCGAGCCTGATTCTGCTGACATGCGTGAAACGCTTGAGAATCTCGATTTACTCATTAGCCAAGATATCTTTATGACACAAACGACGGCATTAGCGGATATTGTGTTGCCTGGCACGTCATGGGGTGAGCATGATGGCGTATTCAGTGCCTCTGATCGTACGTTCCAGCGCTTTACAGCAGCTGTTCCTCCTAAAGGGGAGTGTCGCCACGATTGGGAAATCTTTAGCGATCTTTCGACGCGTATGGGTTATCCAATGCATTATGACAACACAAAAGAAATATGGGATGAGATGCGTTCACTATGCCCGAATTTCTATGGTGCAACGTATGAAAAGATGGATGGTGTTGGCTATGCTCAATGGCCGATTCCAACAGACGATTCGAATGGTACAGCTACTATGTATCTAGGTGGTAAATTTAATACGCCAGACCATAAGGCAATCTTAATGGCGCATGAATTTGTTAAGCCTACCGAAATGCCTGATACGTCGTATCCTCTTGTCCTGTGTACGGTCAGGGAAGTCGGACATTATTCATGTCGATCCATGACAGGCAATTGCTCGGTATTAAGCATGCTTGCTGATGAGCCAGGTCTCGTAACGATTAATCCACTTGACGCAGAGGCGCGCGGTATTAAAGATGGTGAAATTGTTTATGTATCGTCTCGTCGAGGTAAAGTGTTCTCTCGTGCTTCGATTAATGACCGCGTGAATAAGGGCTCGGTATATATGACGTATCAATGGTGGATTGGTAAGTGCAACATGCTAACGATGCATCAAGTTGATCCGCTCTCAGGAACGCCTGAAGACAAGCATAGCGCTTGTCAAGTTACGGCGATTGATGATCAGATTTGGGCTGAGAAGAGTGTGCAATCCTTGTATCATGACATGAAACAGGCCCTCGCACAGGATGCTGCTCCTCAAGATAAAGTTCCTGCGCTAGAGAGTGCAGCTGTTAAAGAACCTGTTCCTGCAATGGTATAGGTACTTTTAATTGGTGCTGATATGCGTATGTTGTGCTAGTAAGTACTATGCTGACATGCAAAAAAGAAGTAGGGATGCATTGTTGTGTAATGCATCCCTACTTACTATTTAGACAATAGCTTGGGATCTTCTTGTACAAAAGAAGATCCCAAGAAGAGTTTGTAAAGCGCTGTCTTTTATCTATGCTTATGTATCAAATTAATTCAAGATTACGAGTGGCTTAATAAGATCTTGTGGTTTATCTTTCATAAGCAGCAGCGCATCGTTGATATGTTCTTTCCCATGGAACGTATGAGTAATAAGACATGCGGGATCGAATCGTCCAATATTTACGAGTGATGCAAGTTTTTCTGTTCTAAGCCGTCCTCCAGGCATTAAACCGCCTTCAATACGTTTATGCGCCATTCCGCATCCCCAGGCTATACGAGGCACCTCAAGTGTCTCTCCGTTTCCAAAATAGTTGACGTTGCCTACGCATCCGCCCGGCTTGAGCATAGTAATTGCAGCAATGAAGATAGTACGATCACCGCCTGCGACGATAACGCGGTCGACACCTTTGCCCTTTGTTAATGCTAGTACCTGTTCGTCAATTGGTCCGTTGTGATAATCGATGATGTCTGTTGCGCCAAGTTTTTGGGCACATTCAACACAAATAGGACGGCTTCCAATAGCTATTACTTGCGATGCTCCGCGCATTGTTGATGCTTGTACTGCCATGAGGCCGACCGGGCCTATGCCAATAACGCACACGGTGTCTCCAAACGCAATATTGGCAAGTTCAGCTCCATGGAATCCTGTTGGAACCATATCGCATAACATAGTTGCTGATTCAAGACTCATACCTTTGGGTATTAATGCTAGATTCGCATCTGCTTCATTTACATGAAACACATCAGCAAATACACCATCTTTGATGTTTGAAAACTTCCATCCTGCGAGCATGCCGCCTGAGTGCATCGGATATCCTGCTTGTGCTTCGAGTGATCCCCAATCAGGAGTAATAGCAGAAACAATAACACGATCACCAACGTGAAAATCTTTAACCTCTTTGCCTGTTTCTATCACTGTTCCAGTTGCTTCATGACCAAGAATCATGTCGTTGCGCTCTCCGATTGCTCCTTCCCAAACAGTATGAATGTCTGATGTACAGGGTGAAACGGCTAACGGTGTGACTAAAGCATCGTAGTCACCGCAGTGTGGTCGTTCTTTTTCGATCCATCCCGTTTTGCCGATCCCAAGCATTGCAAATCCCTTCATGGCGGAACTCCTCCTCTGATTGCGGGGGTTTCGTAGAAAAGTAGGGTGGGGCGCCTACGGCGAAGCGGTAGTAATAACGACGTATTGCAGTGTGTATGCACCGCATAGGGTAGGCAATTTCATAGTAGTAAAGTGGGATGTATGATCGCTTTGTCTAAATTGTTGTAGCTCTATAGATATTAGGTGAGGTGAATTCCGACATACTGTGCAGTGTCAGGAAATCCATCGACCTTATAAATGTCCGAAAGGGGACAGACGTAAATTTGCCATGTATAGGTTTCGTCGTCGACGATGGTCGTTCCTGTCTTGTACGTATTATTTGAGGAATCGGTACCTGATGAAGTGACCTCCGCTGCAGTAAAACCTTGGCTTTGCATTGCTGTGCTTATTGCTGTGTCTGCAGTATTTGAATTGAAGTCAGCATATTTTAGCTTCATATCGACTGCTCCGTTGCGTGCTACAACGAGACGCCAGGAGCCGTTAAGAAACCGTGCTGCATCGGTACTGGAAATATTGGTAAGACCTTTTGTGTAGAGTGTGATTGCATCCGTGAGTGGCATTTGCGATGAAAGCTTGATTGAATCAATCGTCGTATCTTTTGCATGCGTTATTGATTCAATATCGAGAATAGAACCATATGTCTGCAGATCTGCATCTATCGTTGTGTCATCGAGAGGCATAAATGATGTTAATGCAGGGATATTTTGCGTAACAGGTTGAGATATGATTTGCTCAACAGATGAGATTTCTTTCGATTTTCCATTTACGAGCGAATCTACTAATGTCACTGATAAATAAATACCGATGATAAGAGCTAATACGGCAAAGATAATAACGACTGGTCGTTTGCCTGTTGGTAGATCCAGCGGACGGTTAAGACATGAGCCGTTCATATAGCGAATTGAGCCAGTATCGACATGCGTAGATGTCGTTTTAACATGTTTTGCCATGAACACTCCTGATATCTGTTGTGCAGCTATTATACCATTGTGTGTACGAGCTGAATCTATTGGTGTGGATATGTCTTAATGACAGGCGCTTTTTGAGGATGCTTCTTTTGCTTTACGCGTAACATTTTGCTTGACAGAGCACGAAGAGATGATGCACATTGAGCGAAGATGCTATAGTTGTTGCTTTGTATTTTTAGACGTTACGATGATGGACGTGGTTCTGTTAGCGTAGCTCATCGATCGAGGAGTCTTTGATTGCCTATGTTTGATCTTTCGATTTTCGCCACCGCAGAGGCGTGGATTAGTCTCGTTACGCTTTTGTTTCTTGAAATCGTTCTTGGCGTTGACAATATCGTTTTTATTGCAATTACGACAAATCGTCTTCCTAAAGATAAGCAACATATAGGTCGTCGCTTAGGTTTGCTGGGCGCGCTGTTTATGCGCATTCTTTTTCTTTGTTTCGCGTCCTATTTGGTTCACATGACAAATCCGCTTTTTACGATTGATCTTGGTTTTTGGTCGCATGGATTTGCTGTTCGCGATCTTGTCTTATTTCTTGGCGGTGCATACCTTATCTATAAGGGTATTTCGGAACTGCATGGTGTTATGAATCTCACCGAACTTAAAGCTGATAAGGGTTCAGTTGAGCATAAGAAGGCTCATATGATTGGGCTTCCTCAGGCTGTTGGCACTATTATGATCATGGATATTGTTTTCTCGATTGATTCGGTTATTACGGCTGTTGGCTTAGCGGAACATCTTATCGTTATGATCCTTGCTGTTATGATTGCCATTTTCCTAATGATGATTTTTATTGATCAAGTTTCTGATTTCATTAATCGTCATACCGAAATGAAAATTCTTGCGTTGGTCTTTATTAGCGCCATTGGTATTCTTCTTGCGCTTGATGGACTTGGCATCAACTCTGGTGTTGAAATGCTTGGCATGCATGCCGAAAAATTGATGGTCTACTTTGCGATGCTTTTTGCCTTTATCCTTGAGCTTATCCAGATGGCTTACAACCGTAATGTCTACCGTTATAATTTGAGTACGTGGCGCAAACAACAGCTTAAACAGGTGAGCACTGAGCATCCTTCCACTCTTGATTCTATTGTCTCATCTGGCGATAGTCCGTCACCTGAGGATTTTGCGCTTGCTGATGGTATCGAAGAAGGTAGTTACAAGGTATCGTCGGAATCCCAGTCTTCCTCTAATGGCAAAGAAGAACAATAAACATAGTGGTTTATTGGCGTACGAGATATCTATGAGCATCTGATCATTCAGATGCTCATAGATATTGATAGACAATAATGAATTAAGCGAATTCCTCGTAGCCTTGGTCACTGACGATAAATCGTGCAGCTTTTGGCAATATTTGTGCCTTAAATGGTGTTGTCGTGTTGATCGTTTCACCATCAAATTGAAGGTTCATCGGCGGATTGGCATCTATCTCAATCGTTGACCCCTGATAGAATTCGACAGCATCGCTTTTTTCGAGTGGGGTTCCACTATGGTCGATTGCTGCACCGACAACGGTTGGTAAAAGATCCCATGCTGTTTGACTTGTAAGTACAAGTAGATCAAATTTGCCATCTCGAGGTAAATTTTTGGTTGCAATTGAAATATCAAATTGAATTTTTGAGAAATTAATCAAGATAATGCCGACGCCATCTTTTTCGATGGATTTGCCATCTATCGTGATGTTGAAATGAGATTTTGGCGGAGTTGGATTCGAAAATGCTGCCTTAAAATATGCCATCGGCCCCAAGAGACGTTTAGATGATTGCGCGTCGTTCATAATAACGGCATCGTATCCGCATCCAGCCATTATGGTAAAACCATGAGACTGCTCACCAACCTGTATCTCGCCCATGTCGAAGTCAAGTTGCTTTCCTTGTCGAATTAAGCGAGCTAGTGCATGGGGCTCTGATGGAGACCAAAGGTTAAGGGCAAGTAAATTTGCTGTTCCCGCAGGAAAGGGAAGCACTGGTATGCCGCTACCACGTAATTGGTAACAGACCGATGCAACGGTGCCATCGCCGCCGCTTGCTACGACTGCATCAAAATCACGTGCATCACGTAGCATATCTGCAAAAGAACTGTGCTCATCTACAACGCGCAAGCTAACTTCGTCGCCAGCTGCAGCAAATGAGCGTATGAAGTCATATATGGCACCTTCGCCATAGCCTGAACTTAAATTATTAATGATCAGCAGTTTCACATATGCCCTTTCGATTGCTATGATGATACTACATCAAATGAAGACAGCTATCCGAAGGATTAACCTTTGTTTATCGAAGATACCAATGATTTGATCGATTTTCTTGACCGTGCTCAGAAAACATCTTCCGTATTGGCCATAGATACCGAATTCTTACGTGAGAAAACATACTATCCTGTTTTATGCCTTTTACAAATGGCTACAGAGCAAGAGACTGTTATCGTTGACCCCTTTAAGATTGATGATATGCATTGCATGGCATCAATACTTGAAGACGAACACGTCGTAAAACTTTTTCATGCAGCTACACAGGATATCGAAATTCTTTATAGAGAAACAGGCGTAATGCCTCATCCTGTGTTTGACACGCAGATTGCCGCTGCTCTATTGGGCCATTCGCAGCAAATGGGCTACGGAGCTCTTGTGCAGTCAGAATGCGGGGTGCGACTTCGTAAGACCGATTCGTATACCGATTGGTCACGTCGGCCTCTTTCGGCGTCCCAAATTGATTACGCTGGCGACGACGTATTGTATCTTCCTAAGATGTATCGATCGATGACATC
The DNA here is from genome assembly GCA_002417975.1 of Eggerthellaceae bacterium UBA5808. Taxonomy (GTDB): domain Bacteria; phylum Actinomycetota; class Coriobacteriia; order Coriobacteriales; family Eggerthellaceae; genus UBA5808. The sequence goes on along the minus strand of DIDE01000020.1, from coordinate 15,178 downwards.
GCGGTTGCAATCAATGGGTCGTATGTCGTGGCTTACTCCTGATTTTGAACATCTTTGTGATCCATCACGCTACGATGCTCAGCCACGGGAGAGATATCGCCGTCTTAAACGTGTTTCTCAGCTTAATCGTCGCCAATTGAGTGCTGCGCGTGAAGTGGCTGCTTGGCGCGAGGAACGTGCTCAGTCTCGTGATAGGCCGCGTAAATGGGTTTTGACCGACGAACAAGTGGTAGAAAGTTGTAAGCGCGAAGCGCGTACGATTGATTCGCTTTATATGGTTCGTGGACTGCAAGATAAGCTATCTACGTCGGATGCGCGAAGCATCATTACATGTATTGCTCGAGGGCTTGACCTCCCTGAAGCTGAGTGGCCAAAAAGCGAACGCGGCGCACGTAATGAAACAAATGTAGATGTTCAGGTTGATCTTATGATGGCACTTGTTCGTCTTCGTGCTCGTGAAAATGATATTGCTTCGCAAACCCTTGCCTCCCAAAGTGAGCTGGTTAAACTTGCACGAGGTCATGGAGATCAAGTCGATATCATGCATGGTTGGCGTCGTGAAATTGTCGGGAATGAATTACAAGCACTCCTTGATGGATCAATTGCGTTATCAATGGATGGATCAAATCTCTGTATTCATACTCTCTAAATATAGCTGCTCTATCGTAGTGAACAGCTATTCTGTCTGAATATATAACGGGTTGATGACAGTCATGTATTCTCGATGCGAGAAGCTTGTTTGTTGCAGTCCTTGGGTATAATCGTCGTATTGTCACGATAGATAAAGGAGAATCAATGAGTTTATCCTATCTTCTTCTGATTGTCCTCTCACTCGCTATAGGCGGGGGAGCTCAGTTCTATGTTAATCGCAACATAAAGAAGTATCAGGCGGTACCTGCTTCTTCTGGCGTTTCTGGTGCAGAAGTTGCGCAGCGTATGCTTTCTGCGCACGGTATTCATGATGTACAAATTAAGCGAGGAGGAGCAAATCAAGATTTTTTTGATCCTCGATCTAACTCAATTACGCTTGATCCTGATGCGTTTGATGGACGCAGCATCACTGCGAATGCTACTGCTTGCCACGAAGTTGGTCATGCCTGCCAATACGCCGAGGGCTATGCTCCTATGAAGGTGCGTAGTGCGCTTGTCCCTATCGTTAACTTTGCTTCAAACGCATGGGTATACGTTCTTCTTATTGGTATGTTTCTTAATATCATTGGTCTTGTTAACCTTGCAATTGCTTTTTATGCTGTTGCGGTACTCTTCCAAATTGTGACCTTGCCTGTTGAATTTAATGCAAGTCATCGTGCACTTGATTTTCTTAAATCAACGGGTGTGCCGCAAAGTGAAGAACTTTGTTCTTATAAAGTTCTACGTTCATGTGCATTGACGTACGTAGCTGCAGCACTTGTTAGCGCTATTCAGCTTATATGGCTTCTTAGCGAACGCCGATGAGCTCTTCAATGTCTATGTCCTCGCAAGATCGTAAACCGCTTTCGGTTTCGCAGGCTATGTCTATCGCAAAGCGTGCACTTGAGAGTTGCACGCTTTGTTTGATTGGCGAAGTATCCGAAGTTTCAAATAAACCCGGTTATAAAGCTGTGTATTTTACGGTTAAGGATAAAGGCGCATCGATGCCATGCATGATGTGGATGAATCGATTTCGTGCCACAGGCGTAGATCTTCGTGTTGGCTCTCTTGTAATAATGACGGGTCGTTTTACACTCTATGCGCCTAAAGGTCGCATGAACTTTGATGTATTTTCTCTTAAGCCCGCTGGGGAGGGAGATCTTCGCCAACGCGTTGCAGATTTGGCAAAACGATTGCAGCGCGAGGGGCTTATGGAGCAATCGCGCAAACGAAGTATTCCTTTATATCCGACCAAAATTGGTGTTGTAACCTCGCCGCGTGGAGCAGCAATTCACGATGTGCTACGAACACTGAGGCGTCGCTATCCAATGGGTCATGTATATGTCGCGGGTGTACCTGTTGAGGGCGACCAAGCACCTAAGCATCTTATTGAGGGAATTCGTTGTGTTTGCTCTGCTGGTGTTGATGTTGTTGTATTAGTACGTGGCGGAGGGTCTTTCGAAGATCTTATGCCCTTTAATGATGAGCATCTTGCACGCGAAATTGCTGCATCTCCTGTACCTGTGATTACTGGTATAGGTCATGAACCTGATACGTCAATAGCTGATATGGTGAGCGACCTTCGTGCTTCTACTCCAACTGCTGCAGCTGAAGCTATCGGTCCTGATATTTTAAGTATTCGTAGTGATCTTGATCAGCACTGCGAACGTATGGAGAGAGTCCTCACTTATCGTCTTGATCAAACGTCGGCGATACTTGATCGTTATGCTTCGGCGCCATTTTTTCGTGATGCACATTTGCTCTATGGGAACGAAGCACAAGCTCTTGATATCTTAGGTGATCGCTTACAGCGTGCATTGCCACTGCATATGACGCAGGAAAATGAACGTATTAAGGGATATCAATCGCGTGTTTCGCATATCGGTGCATCGCTCTTGCAGCACGATAAAGAGGCGTTATTGATGCGTGCTCATCGACTTGACGATTTGTCTCCACTGTCAATTATTATGCGTGGTTATGCAATTGCTCAGACAGACCAAGGATCAGTTATTGCGTCTATCAATGATGTTCATAAGGGGAGTTTAGCCACGGTTACTGTTTCGGACGGATCTATACAATGTGAAGTCCTTGGTTCAACTCAGGGAACACCAGCATCATCGGTAGCTTCTTCGATCCAATCCGGCAGTGCTCGTTCAATGCAAGCGAAAGGTAACGAAAATGGCAGACAATGAAGAACTTAAAGTTGCATCAGAAAAGTCCTTTCGTCAAGAAATGACAGAACTAGATGGTATTGTTTCAAAGCTTGAGGGTAATTCTCTTGAACTCGAGGAGAGCCTTACGTGTTACGAACAGGGTGTTAAGCTCCTTGGTGATCTGCGATCACGCCTTGATAAAGCCCAGCAAAAAGTCGATACATTAATGGGCGAGCTGGAAAAGAACGATACCGACGAGGAAGTTGATACAACGCTTCATAAGGCATAGTATTCGATCTATTGTCTGATCTTTGAATAGGTTGTCTGAGCTTTTATGCTTTTGCATGAGCCGTTTATACGTACGCATCGATTTGAAAGAGGCTTGTTATATGGAGACCAAACAAGATTGCCTGTTCTGTAAAATTGCGCATGGCGAGATTCCCTCAAAAAAGGTATACGAGGATGAATATGTATATGCCTTTGACGATATTAACCCTCTTATGCCTGTTCATACGCTGATTGTTCCAAAGGTGCACTATGATAATATCGGCGATGAAGTTCCGAATGATCTTATGGGACATATCTTTAATACCGTTCCTAAGATTGCTCATCTTAAAGGGATTGAAGAATCAGGATATCGCGTAATGGTAAATACGGGTGATGATGCCTGCCAGAGTGTTCACCATTTACATGTTCATGTATTGGGCGGCGGCAAAATGACTGAGGATTCTCCTGCAGTTACCCATAATGCTTAAGTGAGGTTATTGCATAGCTGTTTGCTTGTAATGAGTGCTAGCTTGTTGCTTAAGCATTGCTTTGTCTTATTTTGCTTTGATCGTTGTCGTATATAAACTGATTGTCTAAAAAAAGAGACCGTTGACCGTCTGGTGAGACGTTTTTCACCTGCGACGATCAACGAATGGATACAGTTAACAGGTGAAGTTAACAACCTTGAGAGGGGGGTGCAACTTTTGAATGTTTTAGTGATAAATGCTGGGTCGTCGTCGCTTAAATACCAGTTGGTGAGCATTGAACGCAATAAGGCGATTGCTAAGGGTCTATGCGAGCGCGTCGGATCTAAACAATCAACTCATAAACATGGTCTTGATGAAAATGAAGTAGTTATTGATACGTATCTTCCCGATCATCGTGCGGCTATAGATTGCGTGCTCGATACGCTTGTCAACGGAGATGATGCACCCATTCGCTCTCTGAATGAGATAGATGCAGTTGGCCATCGTATTGTTCAAGGTGGATCGTATTTTGATCATTCGGTTATCATCGACGATGATGTGATCGAAAAAATAGATGAATTGTCAGAGCTTGCGCCTTTGCATAATAAGGCTGCTCTTTCGGGCGTAAGGGCTTGCATGGATGCAATGCCCGACGTTCCTCATGTTGCTGTATTCGATACGTCTTTTTTTCAATCGCTCCCTCCTAAAGCTTATATGTATCCTTTGCCGTATGAACTTTGCAAAAAATACCATATACGTAAATATGGTGCGCATGGAACATCGCATCGCTATATTGCTCGTCGGGCTGCTCGGCTGCTTGATGAATCACTTGAAGATCTTAAGATGATTACCTGTCATCTTGGTAATGGGTGCTCAATGGCTGCAATCGATCATGGGGCTGCGGTTGATACGTCGATGGGACTTACCCCTCTTGACGGTCTTATGATGGGCTCTCGTTGTGGATCAATTGATCCTGCAATTGTTCCCTTTATCATGGATCATGAGCATCTTACGACTGATCAGGTCAATGAACTTATGAATAAGCAATCAGGTTTATTGGGAATATCAGGAGTAAGCAACGATCTTCGAAGCGTTCGTAATGAGGCCGAAAAAGGTAACGAACGTGCGCTGTTGGCATACGATATGTATTCCAACTCAGTTAAGAAGTACATCGGGCAATATATTGCTGTTATGGCTGGAGTAGACGCAATTGTCCTAACTGCTGGTGTTGGAGAAAATTGTCAAAAAATGCGCCGAATGATTTTTTCTGGTTTACAGCCTCTAGGAATTGTCCTTGATGAGGAGAAAAACCGTCAGCGTGGATTTGAGCGTATTATTTCGACCGATGATTCCCACGTTCGCATTTGTGTCATACCGACGAACGAAGAATATATGATCGCTCATGATACGTATGATCTTGTGCATAAGAATAGTCAGATTATGGTTTGCTCTCAGGATGGTCCTTCTCTCTAGTTTTTCATGTAATAGCTCAAATTGGTATGAATCTATGTTTGTACATAAGCAACACGTTTGTATGTTATCCATAGATAGAACCAGTCTTCGTATATCTCTGTCTTCTTGCTGATAGAATAGTCATATGATCTGCATGTGCGATATACATACGTTGTTCCATAAGGGCTATGTATATAGTTTTGCACGGCGCTGATCAGCAGAAATTGACCTCGTTGTGATCGAAAGGCTGACTGTAGACGATGAAGACCGTATCTTTCGTCGTTCCCTGCTACAATTCCGCAGAGTACATGGATACCTGCATTAACTCTCTTTTAAAGTGTGGGGAAGATATCGAGATTATCATTGTAGATGATGGATCTACTAAGGATAATACCGGCGAAAAAGCGCGCGAATGGGAACATTCGTATCCTGATATTATTCGCGCTATCTGCAAAGAGAATGGCGGTCATGGATCCGCAGTCAATGCAGGCATCGATGCTGCCGAAGGTCTCTATTTTAAAGTGGTTGATTCCGATGATTGGCTGAATGAAGATGCTATGAAACATGTCATGGCGTATCTTCGTCGTCAGCTTGAGCGTAAAGATCCTACTGACCTCGTTATTGCGAATTATGTGTACGAAAAAGTTAGTGAGCAATCTCGTACAATCATGCACTATCGCAACGTGTTTCCTGTAGAGCGCGAGTTTGGGTGGAATGATATAGGCCATTTTATGCAAAGCCAATATCTTCTTATGCATTCCGTGATTTATCGGACTGATTTACTTAAGGTCTGCGGTGTTCGTTTACCCGAGCATTGTTTCTACGTTGATAATGTTTTTGTATATACGCCACTGCCATACGTTAAATCGCTCTACTATCTTGATGTTGATATGTACCGTTACTATATTGGTCGTTCAGACCAAAGTGTTAATGAGTCAATTATGCTTTCGCGTATTGACCAGCAGCTCCGAGTTACTCGGACGATGATTGATGCAGTCGATCTTCACAGTATTAAAGAAAAGAAATTGATGAAATATATGGTCAATTATCTTTCGATGATGATGTGCATCTGCTCCATTTTCCTTCGCATGCGCAAAGATGATGAAGCTAATCAAAAGCGTAATGATATATGGGGTTACCTTGAACAACATGATGAAAAGCTCTATCGTCATGTGCGAAGTTCGATGCTTAATATTGGAACAAATCTTCCGACTGAACTGGGGCGGCGTATTGGTTTACACGGGTACCATATTGCACAGAAGATCTTTAAATTTAACTAGCGCAACATTTTGATCGTTGTTAATCCCGCTGATAGTCGGCGGGATTTTTTGGTGCAGTACCTGTTGTTTGCTCAGAGGTTTTAATTTCACGTCCAAAGCGGACTGCTTGTTCCCCAAAACGGTTTTTGACTAAATCGGTTACGTGTTCGATCTTTTCGTTTCTATCATGGCAAATTTGCTTATCTTCTGATGGATGTTTTTCATCAAAAAGTGCCATCTGTTCTTGGCGTAAGGAGTTGTTTCCAAAGTCGGAAACTGCTACGCCGATTAGTCTAATAGGTTGTCCTTCGCGCCATAACGTATGAAGCAAGTCGATAAGTGTTGGTCGCAGATCTATTTCAAGATCTGTTGGCTGAGAGAGTCTTTTTTGAGCTGTTTTAATACTTCGATCTGCGTATCTAACCTTAAGCGTTACCGTGTTCCCTAATTTATGTGATGCTCTGAGTCTACGTGCAACTTTGCTCGCTGCTGCTTTGATTGCGTTTTCTACATCATTGCTTGTAAAAATATCTTGCGCAAAACTTTGTTCGCTTGATATCGATTGTGCATGTGATCTTTTAATGACCGGATCTCTATCTTTGCCAAGGCAGCGGTCTCGCATTGCTTCGGCGCGTTTTCCAAAGATATGTTTGAGGACAGATGAATCAGCCTGAGCGACTTCGCCAAGTGTACGAATATTAAGATGTTCTAATTTCTCTTGAGCTGAAGGTCCTATTCCACTCATGCGAGAAAGCGGAAGCGGCGCAAGGTAGCGTTGTTCTGTACCAGGATAAATAATGGTTATGCCATTTGGTTTGGCTTCTTCCGATGCAACTTTTGCTACTGATTTACTTACGCCAATGCCAATTGAACAGGTAATTCCTAGTTGTGCAACTCGTTCTTGGAGCTCTTTTGCAAGTTTTGCAGGATCAATTTGTTGATGGGGCGTTGGTGTAATGTCTAAAAATGCTTCGTCTATGCTTACTTGTTGAATAAAAGGGCTTATATCCAGCATGAACCCCATAACTGTTGATGAGAGCTCTTTATAGCGTGAAAAACGTCCACGACACCAGAAGGCATCAGGGCAAAGTCGTTGAGCAACCGAAGCTGGCATTGCACTATGAACACCATATGCTCGTGCCTCATACGATGCTGTTGATACAATACCTCGACGTTGTGGGTCTCCACCAACGATAACGGGTTTTCCACGCCATAATGGATGATCTAATTGCTCAACTGATGCAAAAAATGCATCAAGATCCAGTAGGAGAATGGCTTTTCCTATCCAGGCTCCATGCGAATTAATGGTGCTTGTCTGCTCATCTAACAACATGTTGTTTATTCTAGCATGCTTACTAACATCTTTTCCAAGTGTTGTGCTAGGATAGTTGTCCTCAACCCTTTTATGGATAAAAACGGTGATTTGCGAAGTCCGTCGATCATATTTTGATTGATAAACGGGTATTGAGGTGTTTATACAAGCTGATTTTGCCGTTTGTACTATGCATTCATAAAAGATTTATCTGGGGTGAGGGGAGTGCGGACTATGTCATCGAAAATCGATTTTGATCAATCTATCGATTTTCGCAATGTCTCCGCTAAACTTCCTGATAAACCTGTTTCTCTTCCTTATGAATTACGTACCGAAATGACGTGGCTGGATTTTTGCAATCCAGTTAATCCTCTCGGTGTCCCTAAGGCGTTTTTGCAAACGCTTCATACTTCGCTTGTTGATAATGAAATTCTTTATGCTCCCGATACGGATGGGCATGAATTTCGTAATACGCTTGCACGGTATCTCGACATATCTCCAAAGGCAATCCTATTAGGATCGTCGCCGTCGATATTGATGAATGCGGCCGCTCAAGCCTATGCAAAGGCAAAAGTGGGAATCATGACTCCTTGTCCAGCAACGTATATTACAGCTGTTACGAATGCAGGTCATGATTACGTCACATTAAAGAATCCCATATCATTTGCGCCTGTTGATCCATTTTCTGCTCAATCTCGACAAGGATCTTTTAACGCAGCTATTCTTTCTAATCCGGGTTTTCCTTCATCGCGTCTTCTCCCTCATCAGATGCTTGCTCAATATTTAGAGACTTGTCGTTGGGTAATTGTTGACGAAAGTTATATTGAACTGAGTTTTGGGGGAGAGAGTGTTCTTCCTCTTTTGAAGTCGCACAGTAATCTTGTGGTGATTAGAAACCTATCGACAACGTTTGGAATGCCGGGCGTACCGATTAGCTATCTTATCGGTCATCCTGAAACGATTAATTCAATTCGTCAATTTTATGATGGTTCAGATGTATCAATGTGCGCAGAAGTGCTGGCTAAGTCATTTATCTTACAAGATGATTTCCTTGATCGGACACATGATTATCTCGATAAAGAAATCCCTTGGATGCAGTGTTCGCTGAGTCTTATTCCGGGTATACGTATTTTCCCTGCTGAGGGCAATTATGTTCTCTGCGAATTTGATCCCTACAATGGCATGAGACTTGGTATTACGTGTGCTCAGGAGTTGATCATTCGTCTTCAGCTTGCTGGACTTCTTGTATGCAATCTTTCTGGCGTGCCTGGTCTTGATGGTGATAATTATTTTTGCATATGTGTGCGTTCGCGCGAAGATAACGAGCGTCTTCTTGATACGATGCGACATATTGTTTCTTCTTGCTAACAAGTGAAATACCGTTGCGCTCTTACGTAATGAGGCTGTACATCTTTTGCGATGTACAGCTTCATTTATTAGCATTACCTGTAAGAGAGTAATAGGGTTTGTAACTTTTTATCGTTGCGATGCAAGGAAGAAAAGCGCTAGGGTCCCTGGTCCTGAATGAGCACCAATAACAGGATCAACCATTTCGATTGATATATCTTTAGGCTGAAAATGCTTTTCGATCATATCCTGCAGACGTTGGGCATCTTCGATGCAGTCGCCATGAGTAATTGCGACGTGTTGATCGCTAATCGGCTGTCGGACTGTTGCGCACATATGATCAAACATTGCTTGTATGGATGCGTTGCGCGTACGCACTTTGGATACAGGGACCAGATATCCCTTATCATCCATATGCAATACGGGTTTAATGCTTAAAATTGATCCGGCATATGCAGATACCTTATTCAACCGTCCACCACGATACAAAAACATTAGATCACTCACGGTAAACCAATGAGCTAGGTGGAATCGTTCATCTCGTACCCATTGTTCAACTTCATCGATCGAATGTCCTGCTTCGTGCATTTCTATTGCATAGCGGACAAGTAGACCTTCACCGCCGGATGCGGCAAGGGTATCAACAGCTAAGAGTTTGCGTTCAGGATGTTTTTCCTGTAGATGTATCAATGCTTGATTAGTTGCTTCAAAGGTACCAGAGAGTGCATGTGAAAAACCAATATACAGGATATCTTTTCCGTCTTGTATGAGAGCTTCGAGTGTCTCCTCGATTGTTTGGGCACTTGGTAATGATGTCGTAATCTTTGTACCATTACGTAGCAGCGAATAAATATGCTTTGCATCGGCAAAATGTCCATCACTAAAACTTGGATATTCTGTGCCGTCAGCAATAAGGGTAAGCGAAAGAATGGGGATATGGTGGTCGCGAATATAGGATTCCGCAAGGTTGCAGCTTGAGTCAGTGACAATGCAATAAGCCATATATACTCCGTCTTTAGATTTTATTCTAAGTAAACATACCATAAAATCCCACCAGCGTGTTTACTATCACTACGACGATGAGAAAGACTTGGTAGTATCGCAATGGTGCGTCTGATCTGGAGATGATGACGTTTTCCCCGTTGACATCATTTCTTCGCTATAATGAAAACGTTTGACTTGCTCGATCACTGAAAGGTATGGGTTGAAGCGTGGGTAACAGCTACAAAGCATCGATGAATCTTCCTAAAACTGATTTTCCGATGCGCGCTCGTCTTCCGGAAAACGAACCGAAGCGTCTCAAATTCTGGGATGATATAGATATTTATCATAAAGTTTTAGAGAAGAACAAAGATAATAAACCGTTTGTCTTACATGATGGACCACCGTATGCTAATGGTCCCATTCATATTGGCCATGCCTTTAATAAGATTCTTAAGGACTTTGTTCTTAAGAGCCATGCGCAGCAAGGTTATTACACCCCGTATATTCCTGGGTGGGATTGTCATGGTCAGCCAATTGAACATATGGTCGAAAAGACTCTCGGTCCAAAAAAGATGGCAGCAATAGACCAACCAACGCTGCGCCGTCTTTGTCATGATTGGGCGGTTAAATACGTCAATATTCAGCGTGATGGATTTAAACGCCTTGGCGTTAATGCCGATTGGGAACATCCATATTTAACGTTCCAACATTCCTATGAAGCTGGGGATGTCGAAATTTTTAAAAAGATGTATCTCGATGGATCAATCTATCGTGGGCGCAAGCCTATTCATTGGTGCAAACATTGTCATACCGCGCTTGCTGAAGCCGAAATTGAATACGGTGATGAGACGTCTCCTTCGATTTTCGTAAAATTTGCTCTTGATAAGGTTCCTCCTTTGTTTCAAGAAGCAGGTATTGATCAGGCTTCCATTCTCATTTGGACAACGACACCTTGGACGCTTCCTGCCAATAGTGGTGTATGCCTTGCTCCTAATGCAGACTACTGTATGGTCCATGTTGATAATGACTATATGATCCTTGCATACGAAATGGTTGAATCGGTTGCGAAAACAGCTGAATGGACTTCGTACGATATCGTGTCCAGCGATGCAGGTGACCCGATTCTTTATAGTGGCAAAGATTTATGCGGATATACCTATACGTGCCCGATTCGTCAGGATCTTAAAGGTACCGTTATTTACGGTGACCATGTAACGCTAGATTCTGGTACGGGTGCAGTTCATACTGCTCCTGGTCATGGCCAAGATGACTACGAAGTTGGACTAAAATTTGGTCTGCCCATTCTTATGCCTGTTGACGATGACGGCGTTTTGACTGACGATGCCGGTCCATTTGCGGGTCTTGATACAGACGATGCGAATCCAGTTATCATTAATTGGCTTAAAGAGCATAATATGCTTGTTGCGGAAGTTGAGATTACTCATAGTTATCCGCATTGCTGGCGTTGTAAACAGCCGGTTATTTTCCGTGCAACTGATCAATGGTTTGTCTCGATGGACAAAAATGATTTACGTTCACGTGCGATGGATCAGATTAATAACCATGTCAATTGGGTACCTGCTTGGGCCAAGAACCGTATTGGATCAATGGTATCCGAACGGCCTGATTGGTGCATCTCTCGTCAACGTTCCTGGGGCATTCCCATTCCTGTGTTCCGCTGTGCCAAATGCGGCGAAGTCGTTGCAACTCCTGAAACATTTGATGCAGTTATTGATCTGTTCAATAGGGAAGGCTCAGATGCATGGTTTATCCATGATCCATCTGACTATCTTCCAAAAGGTACGCATTGTGAAAAATGCGGATGCACCGATCTTGTCCCAGAAAAGGATATTCTCGATGTATGGTGGGAAAGTGGCGTAAGCCATACGAGCGTATGCAAAAAGCGCGAGGGTCTGCATTTTCCTGCTGATCTTTACCTTGAAGGTTCAGACCAACATCGTGGATGGTTCCAATCATCCTTGCTTACCAGTGTGGGTGCCTATAGTACGGCTCCTTATAAAACGGTTATGCATTGTGGATTTACCGTTGATGGACAAGGCCGTAAGATGTCCAAATCGCTCGGTAATGGTATTGCTCCTTCCGAGGTAACCGATAAGTATGGTGCGGATGTTCTGCGTCTGTGGGTTGCGAGTGTAGATTATTCTCAGGATGTTAGTATCTCGGAGGAAATCCTTACTCGAACCAGTGAAGCATATCGTCACTTGCGCAATACTTTCCGCTTTTTACTTGGTAATTTGAGCGATTTTGATGATGAAAATGATGCAATTACTTCATGGGATGATCTAGAACCAATTGACCAATGGGCTATGGTTCGCCTTTCTCATCTGCTTGATGAGGTTAACGAGGGTTATCAATCGTACAATTTCCATCAGGTCTATCAGGCAATTTATCGCTATATTATTGGTGATTTGTCATCAGTCTATATGGATGCGCTCAAGGATCGTCTCTATTCCGAGGCAGCGGATTCACCGCGTCGTCGGGCCGCTCAGACAGTTTTGATGAACATACTTGAGATGCTTGTACGTGTACTTACTCCTATCATTTCTTTCACTACAGAAGAAGTATGGCAGCATTATCCAGAGACTATGAGAAATCGAGACGGACGTGCAGAAAGCGTTCAACTTGCCGGATGGCCTGAAGCACATGATTTTGTTCCATCAATTCCAACCGATGCTACATCGTCTATTAGCAATGATTTTGAGACTATATTGTCTATCCGTGACCAAGTAACAAAAGCAATCGAGCAAGCGCGTACCGATGGAACGATTCATAAGAGCCAAGAAGCAGAATTAACGGTCGCACTCCCACAAGCTATGTTCGATGTTGTTTCGTCATATGATGAGGCAGTCTTCATTGAAATGTTTATTGTTGCGACTGTTTCCTTTAAAGCTGATGAGGTAGACGAACCAGTTGTTACTGTTGCAGCGACTGATTTGCCACGATGCCCACGCTGCTGGAATCATCGTGCACTCGATGGCAATAAAGAACATTCAGAAGTGTGTGCTCGTTGTTCCGATGTTCTTTCTTCGATCGACAATGAGATGAAAGAGGTCTAACTGTGACGGGATCTTTGAATTCCTCACATACGTCACCGAAGAAGACGACCGTTCTGATCGTCTTCTTCGTCGTCATGGTGCTGTGGCTTATCGCTGATCGCTGTACTAAGATCGTGATGGATTCTGGCCATACCGTTGGCGCCTATCTTGGATCTCCGCTCCCGAGCGTGTTCGATTTTCGTCTTGTCCATAATGGGGGTGCAGCATGGGGATTGTTCGGCGGTGCATCAATTGCATTGGGTATTGGCGCGCTTATCGTGAGCTTTTGTCTTATCGTGTTTGTTTGTAGACGTAAACCATCCTCGTCATCGATTTTACTAAGTGTTCTTGCTGCTCTTATTTGTGCAGGTGGAATAGGTAATGCCATCGATCGACTTTCACTTGGCTATGTTGTCGATTTTATCGAGCCAACGTTTATCTCTTTTCCTGTATTCAATGTTGCAGATATTGGAGTTACTGTTGGTGTTGCTCTAATGTTTGTTTATTTGCTCATTGAATGGCGTAGCGAACCTTCAGAAAGTGAGCGCAATTAATGGCTCGTTCACTATGTACAACGGTTGATGAAAAAGCAGAGGGTCAACGACTTGATGTATTTCTTGCTGGCGCTGCTTGCTATCCGAGTCGTTCATCCGCTGCAAAACATATTGAAAACGGTGATGTATTCGTCAATGGCAATTCGTATTCTAAAAAGGATACGGTGTGTGCTCATGATGTTGTTGTATATACCGAAGAAGAAGCACAAAAACATATTCCTCTTCAAGGTGATCCGATCCCGCTTGATATACGTTACGATGATGACTGCATGATTGTTCTTTCTAAACAGGCTGGTTTATGCGTTCATCCAGCACCTCGTCATATTGGTGCAACATTGGTAAATGCATTAATTTATCGTTATGGCCGAGATCATCTTGCTCATATTCAAGGTGACGACAGACCGGGTATCGTTCATCGTCTTGATATGGATACAAGTGGACTTATGATTTGTGCAAAACAAGACGAAGCAGGATTTGCTTTGCAGGATGATATTAGGCTTAAAAATACTGAGCGGCGCTACCTTACGCTTGTCCATGGCAATATTGCACACGAAACAGGACTTATCGATCAGCCAATTGCACGCAACGAGCATGATCGTCTGCGTATGTGTGTGTCTGATCGGCCTTCGGCTCGTCCATCTATTACGACATTTAGGGTACTTGAGCGTTTTGCTGCCGGCCCAAAAGACGATGGATACTCTTTATTGGAATGCAAATTGTACACCGGGCGTACGCATCAAATTCGTGTTCATATGGAGTATATTCACCATTGTGTTGTCGGGGATCCGATGTATAAGTCTTTGGGCGAAGAAGCTCAACGTGGACTTACACGCCAATTTCTCCATTCATACTTATTGAATGTTACTCATCCAAAAACGGGGGAAAGACTGCATTTTATTGATGCACTCCCGCCAGATCTGCAAGATGTTATCGATGGTTTAAGTGATCGATCGATGGGTAAGACTCAAGCTGGAAACGAAGTATACGCTATGCTTTGTGATGCTCCACGTCAGCCAGAAACTCTTGGTGAACCAATTGAATCATTTGATGTGGGGATAGAATAGAAAAGGAAGTTGGTTTAGACATGACCGATAGCATACACTCACGTAATACTCCTGCGCCAACCATACTTCTCGGCGTGACCGGCTGTATTGCAGCTTATAAATCATGTGAGCTCATTCGGGCATTTCAGAAACGAGGTTTTCATGTCAAGGTTGTTATGACCGAGCATGCAACTCATTTTGTTTCTCCATTAACCTTTCGATCTTTGACTCATGATACGGTTTCATATGAGATGTTCGATAATCCTACTGATCCCATTCATCATATTTCGTTAGCCCAAGAGGCCGATGCATTTTTAATTGCACCATGCACAGCAAATGTGATTGCAAAGATTGCTCATGGCATCGCTGATGACTTACTGTCGACAACTGCTTTGGCAACTACGGTTCCTCTTGTTATTGCGCCGGCGATGAATGTTCATATGTTCGAGAATCATGCTACTCAGGACAATCTCCAATGTTTATCTCGTCGCGGTTTTCGGATTATTTCTCCTGATGTCGGATATCTTGCGTGTGGAGAGTCCGGAGAGGTACGTCTGGCGGATCTACGTGAAATTGTCGAATCGACTCTGCTGGCATCCTCCGCCAAACAACGAGCTGCTTGACTTCATGTCCTTTATACCGTGGGCGACAGAG
>DIDE01000017.1:12027-19226 GCA_002417975.1 Eggerthellaceae bacterium UBA5808 | reverse complement strand
CTCTCGTTACCAGGCCATAAGAGCTGGCGAATGCGTGCTGCACACTCGGTTTGCGTTGCTCCATGTACAACAAAATCACTCTTAATCTGTACAGGAAGTCGAAAGTTTCCGAGCATCGATTCATCAACGATAATCAGCATGCTAATTCCGCCATCTTCAAGCAATTGCTGTTCAACAAGTGTCACTTCATCCGACGCATCGGGACGCACCTCATAGATCACGAGATCGCATGCAGGCTTCTGAGCTAAAAGCTTCCGAAACTGTACGCTTGACCCCGCGGTCACTTCGACGTCCATGTTCGAAAGTACCTGCTGAAACTTGTGAGCGTTATCGAGACTATCAGCTATGAATAACACCTGTTTACGTTGTTGCATGCTCATGCTCTTTCCTCACCTCGTGTCAAAGCAGACCTACCCTTTCCTAGAGAACCTCTAAATAACGATCAAGTTCCCATTTCGAAACAAAGCCCTGATAGCTATTCCATTCACGACGTTTTTGTTCAACTAAGTAACGGTGAATATGCTCGCCAAGAATTTCTTTCATTAAGTCAGAGGCTGCAAATAATTCAACAGCCTCGCCTAAACTCTCTGGCAAAGTGTTATACCCTTTTTCACGAATTTCTTGACGCGACATAGAGCTTAAATCAGTACCTTCTATCGCCGGAGTTAGTTCAAGTTCATCTTCAATGCCCTTAAGACCTGCTCCAAGCATGGCAGCAAACGCAAGATAGGGATTACATGACGGATCAGGACTACGAAGTTCAACACGACAAGCTACTTCACGATCAGGGCGATATCCAGGAATCCGTACCAACGTCGTACGATTCTTATGACCCCAAGAGATAAAGAATGGGGCTTCTCCACCTGAAACAAGACGCTTATATGAGTTGACATATTGATTGGTAAGTAAGCTATATTCCGGTGCATACGTAAGCAGTCCAGCAATATAGTGTTTAGCAGTGGATGAAAGATTGTAGCCTAGCGGATCATTAGGATCAAAGAATACATTATGATCGTCATAGTCGAACAAGCTCTGGTGAACATGCATACCATTGCCAGACACATCAGCCATTGGCTTAGGCATAAAGCTTGCAAACACTCCGTGTTTTAACGCAATCTCTCGCACAACAAGCTTGTACGTCATCACAGCATCAGCCATCGAAAGCGCATCCGAATAACGCAGATCAATCTCATGCTGACTCGGGGCACCCTCATGATGAGAGTACTCAACTGGTATACCCATATTTTCAAGCGTAAGAACAGTATCACGCCTGAGATCACTTGCATAATCAAGCGTTGTCAAGTCGAAGTAACCACCATGGTCAAGTACTTCGGTGCCCTTGGAATCTTTAAAGTAAAAGTACTCAACTTCTGGACCCATATTAGGAATGAATCCCATCGATGATGCCTTATTCATCATCCTCTGAAGAATATAGCGCGGATCACCGCTAAATGGCTCACCAGAAGGAGTCTTTATCGTGCAAAACATACGGGCGACAGCATTTGAATCAGGACGCCAAGGAAGAATCTGAAAAGTCGAAGCATCAGGAAATGCCAACATATCGCTTTCCCCTGCATCGACAAATCCTTCAACGCAGCTTCCATCAAAGCCCATACCGTCTTCAAATGCATCTTCAAGCTCGCTAGGGCTCACCGCGAACGACTTCATATTACCCATGACATCCGTGAACCAAAACCGGACGAAATGAACGTCTCGACTTTTAACAGTCTTGAGAACAAAATCTTGATCAGGACTCATAGCCATCGGTTCCCTTCTTTTTCACACACAGACGTATCATCTATGTGTACATTATATTGCCCTATCTTTTCAAACGTGTTTCGGATCATACGATGTCTCGACTTTCCACGTTTAGGCTGAAATACACGTATCACAACTTCTCATGTACAGCTTAAACACTTAAGAGGTCAAATTAAAGCAAGCCACGTAGAAGCAAAATGCCCGCAGCACATCGCTGCGGGCATTATTCCATCATTTATTCAGTAATTCTTAAAATACAGGAACTACTGTACCGTGATAGTTTGATTCGATAAATGAACGAACGGTATCACTCTTAAGCGCATTAACCAATGCATTGATCTTATCGCTCGATGCATCAGAAGACTGCACCGCAATAATATTTGCATACGTCTGAGCAGCTTCAGAATCAGCAGACTCACTCGCAAGCGTCTTATCCGTATCAAGTCCACCAGACAAAGCATAGTTACCGTTAATAACAGCAAAATCAACATCCTGAATCATACGGGGCAAAGAAGCAGCTTCGCTTTCGACAACCTGTACATTGTGGGGGTTTGAGACAATATCATTCTTTGTCGCATTCAGACCGACACCATCTTTGAGCGTAAAAACACCTTCGGATTGAAGAAGCTGCAAAGCACGTGCTTCATTTGTTGCATCTGAGGGAACAGCTATACGTGCGCCATCAGGGATATTTTGCAGATCAGAGCTTTTACCTGCATAGACGCCCATTGGCTCAAAATGAATAGCAGCAGCACTTACAAGATCAGTGCCATTCTGCGAATTATAATTGTCGAGATAGGGCTTGTGCTGAAAATAATTTGCATCAAGTTCTCCCTGCGACAATGCTTGGTTTGGCTGTACGTAATCAGAATATTCAACGATCTGAAGATCGTATCCCTCTTGCGCAAGTTGATCTTTAACCTGCTGCAAAATTTCTGCATGTGGCGAAGGAGATGCGCCTATTTTAATAACGTTATCGCTGCTTGAAGACGACGTTGAGGAGACAGCGCCGCAACCGCCCAAAACACAGGCGAGTACAGCCGTCACTCCAACTGCAGCAAGCAGTTTAACTATATGATTCCTTTTCACGATATATTCCTTCCGAAAAAACAGACAATTTTTGAGATAGATATATCAACAATATCTGTACGAGTACTACAAAACTAAATCTAATTAGAACTAGCGATTGCGCTTATCAAGCTTAAAGGCTAAATGATCGCCAGCAGTTTGAACAATCTGGACAAGGACAATCAAAATAATGATTGTGGCAAACATCACATCATTCTGATAGCGCTGATAACCATAGCGAATCGCTATATCGCCAAGGCCACCCGCACCAACCGTTCCAGCCATCGCAGAGTAACCAAAAAGTGTTATGAATGTAATAGAAACCCCACGAATTAACGAAGGAAGTCCCTCATGGAGCAACACTTTGCAGACAATCTGCCATGAAGATGCGCCAAAACTCTGCGCGGCTTCGACTAACCCACCATCGACTTCACGCAAACTTTGTTCAACCATACGTGCAACAAATGGCGCAGCTGATATAACAAGGGGAACAATAGCACCTGGAACACCAAGTGAAGTTCCTACAACCCAACGTGTGAATGGGATCAGAGCAACCAAAAGAATAATAAACGGAATAGAACGACCTATATTAACGATCCAGCCAAGCACGGTGTTAAGCGCATGATGAGGACGTAAACCATCAGAAGCAGTCACTACAACAAGAACACCTAAGGGAATGCCAATAACATAAGCAAACAGCGTCGACACAAACGTCATAACAATAGTGTCCCACGTACCTTGTGCAAGCAGCGTCCCATACTGAGCAAAAAAAGACTGGAACCATTCCATTACGCAAGCACCTGACCTTCCATGCCAAGAAGTTCACGCGTAACTTTTGCCTGCGGATTCTTAAAGACATCCGCAGTCGCACCCTGCTCAACAATATGACCAGCATCAATAACAGCGATACGATTACATATAGACTCAGCAACTGCAAGTGAATGCGTAATGAAAACGATTGTTACGCCAAGATCACGATTAATCGTTTTAAGAAGTTCCAAAATGGAATGCGTAGTCATCGTATCAAGCGCACTCGTTGCTTCATCGCATAGCATAATTTTTGGACTATTCGCGAGCGCACGAGCAATTGCAACACGTTGTTGCTGTCCACCTGATAGCTGAGATGGGTAATATGATCCCTTATCACCAAGACCAACCATCTCAAGAAGCTCACTCGCACGAGCATGACTCTTTGCCTTATCCTCATGCTGAAGTTCTAAAGGAAATTCGACATTACTCAAAACATTTCGTTGCTGAAATAAGCTGAAATTCTGAAAGATCATACCAATACCACGGCGAAGCGTGATTAATTCCTTACCGGTATAGGATGTAATATCACGATCTCCGATAAGTACTCGCCCAGATGTTGGATGCTCAAGTAAGTTAATGCACCGAACAAGTGTTGATTTACCTGCACCGGACTCACCAATAATCCCAAAGATATCACCATCATTAATAGTCAGGTTAATATCATCGAGCACGCATCGGTCATGTCCGTCTGTGGCATATGTTTTTGTCAGATGTTCAATCCGAATCATAATCTTATTACTACCTCGTACAGATTAGTTGATAATACGATTTGCCACTCTTCATGTGAGAACAAGTGGCCCGAAAGCTAGGCCTGGGTGATGACACACGTATCAATATACCCAGGCCCGGGCATGTGCATCATCATGATCTGTACGAAATCTAATCTCATGAAAAATAACTATAGTCAATCTCTCCACAATGTCAAGAGATTCGACAAGCGATGCAACGCACAAAACTGACAGACAGTACATCTACATTCGGTCAAATTCAAGCTGGGTTCAGCTCAGATCAAGGTAACACCGTATAGAAACATACCTTCTTGATCATAGCAACGGCAGTTGCAAAGCTTTTATAACATTAAGCCTGCTCAATGTACCAACGTATACTCCTTCTCGCAATACAGGTACTTTCTTAAGACGCTGTTCCGCAAGCATCTTAAAGGTACACTCAGCGGACGCAGAAGCATCAACAGAGACAACGTCCTTAGTTGCAAGATCAAGAGCCTTCATGTTCGACATTGTTTCAAGACGTTTATGTAATCCTTCGGTTTCAAACAACAAACGATATCCATTGTCATCATCATCGCGCCACGTACTATGAAAAGCGAGACGCTTAAGAATATCGCCATCAGAGATAAAGCCAACAACTATGCCATCGTCTTTGACGATTGGCAAACCACCCGTTTCGCTTCGCTGCATAATGGCTATAGCATCCCCTACTGTTGAAGATTCATTCAGCACATCAGATGATGTATTCATCATGTCGGCAACAAGCCATTCACGATCAATGCCTGGCGTATCTATATGTTCACTCGACGCTGTATGTACGGGTTTATCTCGCATAAAGCATACGATAATAAAGCCAATGACAAGAGCCAAACCAAGTAGACCGCAAAAAGCTATATGGCAACCTGCAAACGTCTGTTCAGCTGTGCTCGATGTAACAGGAACAATAAGCGTTGAGAGTGCCGTTAGACTTACGATAAATGCCGTGCCCAATGATGAGCCGACCTGTTCTGCCGTAGAAACAATAGCATTACCATGAGGCAAAGAACGATTAGACAGCGCATTAAGACCCCATGTATTAACAGGTGTAACAAGACACTGCAAACCAATGCATGCAACCGTATAAGATAGACATACCATCAATAATGACGACTGAGCAGAAAGCAAAATGTAGCCAACAACACCCGCAATAAGAACGCATGCTCCGGTAATCGCTATGCCGCGAATCCCTGCACGATCGAATAATTTGCCAGCCATAAGACCGAAGGCAGCACCACAAACAGCACCGGGGAGCATAAGCAACCCCGAAATAGTCGCAGGTTCTCCAAGGCCATTTTGGATATAGATAGGCAAAATCACCCCTGATCCAATAAGAACCGCTTCAAGCACAACAATGACAACCGTAGCTATGCTGAATTCACGCTGAGCAAGAACACGCACGTTAAGTATCGGCGTATCAAGATGAAGCTGTCTACGAACAAAAAATGCAAGAACAATCAGTCCTGCGCAAATAAGAAGCACGGGCATAACAGGATTTGAACTCGATGTAGAAATTGATATTCCGTAAAGCAGACTGATCATGCCAGCAGCAAGCAGGACAATTGAGGGTATATCAATCGCCACTGAATTGAAACCGGTAAAATTCTTTAGAGCAAAGAAGCTCGTTACAACCACGATGCTCGCAAGCACAGCAACAAGAACAAAGAGCATACGCCAGCCAATACTATCAACCAATACACCCGAGATTGATGGGCCAACCGCTGGGGCAAAACTAATAACAAGTCCAACAAGTCCCATAGCACTTCCACGATTTTCGCGAGGAAAGATAAGAAGAATAAGAGCAAATACGGTAGGCATAGCAATTCCGGTTGCTATAGCTTGACAAATTCGTCCGCACAAAAGAAGAGGAAAATTTGGTGCACATGCACAAAAAATTGATCCAAGAGTAAACAGCGTAAGGCTCCCAATGAATAATTTACGCGTAGAAAACTTTCCTAAAAGAAACGCGTTGAGCGGAATAATAACTGCTTCAGTCAGCGAATATCCACTAGTAAGCCACTGTACCGTGGTGGCATTCACGTCTAAATGACTCATAATCGTTGGAAGTGCGGGGGTAAGCAAAGTTTGATTTAGGACAACCAAAAGTGCTCCCGCAAGAAGAACCATTACCATTGTAGTCTGCTGTTTTGTCAGTCCCATTGCCACGTTAATTCCTTCCCCCTAGCGTAAAGTCCATCACAATGTTCGATTGCACGTGGTAATTTGACGTTATAGCGTACAAATCATCTGGTGCTCTTCGCTTCAAAGCCATGCAAATAAAAAACCGGATAAGATACAGACGTTTCAGCCCGTGCCTTATCCGGCTTACCGTTTCTTTTGAACGATTTACCTCCGTGCAAGCAAACTATTTATACAGGACGCTATCTATAAAGTCAACCGACCGGAGCAATCAAGCAGAAGCCGATGAATTATGTGGACTGCTTATCAAGTCGTCCTAATAGACAAAAAAGCGACCGGCCATAACGACCGATCGCTTTCGCATACATTCACCACTTATAGCCAGCAGCAGATATTACATGCTTGCCAACATTGCAGCCCATATTCCTCCGAAGAAGAAGATAAGCCAAAGTGCAGCACCAACGAGCATCCAGATAAGTGTCGCACGTGCCCAATTACGCTGAGCCTGTGGCGTCGTTGAGTTGAACGCCCAAATAAGCGTCATAACAAAGCCAACAATAGGGATAGCAGTAAGTAGGATAACAACAACCCAATGCCCTATCGTCAACGTCTCATCACTATCGCGATTTGGAGCCATAGGAGGAGTAGGCGGAACTGGAG
>DIDE01000017.1:0-11990 GCA_002417975.1 Eggerthellaceae bacterium UBA5808 | reverse complement strand
GTATACATACATATACACACACGGGAATAATACGTTTACAAGTATGAGCAAAAACCATGGAGCACAAATCTGGTTAATTCATACTCCATGGCAAAATTTGAATACGTTTATAAGACAAAAATCAACTTTACTCGACTGTTACCCCAAGTTCGTTTTTAACAAGATCAAAGGCAGCGTCAATCGCTTTGTCCATGTCGTAATATTTATAACCACCAAGCCGTCCAGCAAACACGACAGATCCTTCGTTCTTTGCCTGCTTCTCGTATGCTTGGTATAATGCCGTATTACGTTCATCGTTAATCGGATAGTATGGTTCATCCCCAGGCTTCCAGTCCGAAGGATATTCTCGCGTAATAACCGTCTTAGGCTGCGTGCCAAATTCAAAGAATTTATGCTCGATAATGCGCGTATAGGGCACTTCGCGCTCGGTATAGTTGACAACAGCATTACCTTGCCAGTTTTCACAATCGAGCGTTTCGGTTTCGAAGCGCAAACTTCGATATTCAAGCTTGCCTAAATTATATTGATAGAACTCATCAATAGGACCGCAATAAATCGTTCGATCAGCAATAGTAGGATGCTGCTCAATGAAATCACGATATTCACAGCCAAGCTCAATATCAGTGTCGCCAAACATCCGATCTACCATTGCGGTATACCCGCCCATCGGAATTCCCTGCCAGCGATCATTGAAGTAGTTATTGTCATAGCGAAAACGACAAGGAAGGCGTCGAATAATACTTGCAGGAAGTTCTGTGCAATCACGCCCCCACTGCTTTTCGGTATAGCCCTTAACAAGCTTTTCGTAGACATCGCGTCCAACCAGCGAAAGTGCCTGCTCTTCAAGATTTTGAGGAGTACCGATATGCTCCGCTTCGATTTGCTTGGCAATAATGCTCTTAGCCTCAGCTGGAGTCTTAATATGCCACATCTTACTGAATGTATTCATATTGAACGGCATATTGTAAAGCTCGTCCTTATAAACAGCAACCGGACTATTTATATAGTTATTAAATTCGGCAAATTGATTAATGTAGTTCCACACACGACGAATTGACGTATGAAAGATGTGTGCACCATATCGATGTACATTAATGCCCTCAACCGACTCCGTGTAAATATTACCCGCAATATGGGGACGACGATCGATGACCAAACAGGTTTTATGCGCCTTTGCTGCCTCATGTGCGAACACAGCAGCAGTAATACCTGCTCCGACGATCAAATAATCATAGTGCTTATTCATTCCTGTCCTTTCGTTTGGTCATCATCTATATAAATTCCCTCTTGTTTAAATACAGTCGAAAACGTTTTAAAAAAGATCTTTACATCGACCCAAAAACTTAGATGGTGTACATAATACACATCAAGCTTGAGCCTATCATGCCACGCACTCGCATTTCGTTTTCCATATACTGCAGCATATCCAGTAATGCCAGGTTTAACTTTGAGCTTATCAGATTCATTTCCTTGATAGAGCTCAACTTCTCGGACCAAATCAGGCCGTGGACCTACCACGCTCATCGTTCCATTAAGAACATTCAGGAACTGAGGAAATTCATCCAAGCTCGTCTTGCGCATAAATGAACCACAGCGTGTCATCCGCGGATCATCTATTCCATTATATGTCGATCCATCTGGCATAGTTAAATCAGGTGAATTCGTTTTCATGCTCCGAAACTTATACATCTTGAACTCGCGCCCATTACGTCCTACACGTGGTGCGTTGTAAAAAACCGGACCTTTATCCTCAAAATAAATGCAAGGACCAAGGATTAGCACGAGCAATGCAACGATAGGAAGCGCAACAACTCCGATGCATAGATCGATTATCCTTTTAAAAAAACGCGCATACATACTATTGGTCTCCTTAGCACGAATGATGCGCGGATGACGCAGATTCAGAAGCAATCGCACGAATATAGCAATCGCAAATGTAGTCGATGTCTTCATCGGTTAACAACGTATGAAGCGGCAGCGTAATCTCGTTAGAAAAACGTGCATAAGCATTCGGATAATCTTCGACACGAAAGCCAAGATCATGGTAAGCCGTAAGGAGCGGCAACGGTTTATAATGGACGTTAGTAGCGACTCCTGCTTCCGCCATGGCAATAATGACTCGATTGCATGCCTGGCGATCAAATCCAGAGACATTGGTCAGCATAAGATGACCAGATGACTGGTTTACATTATCAAAATGATGAACCAGCGTAACAGGAGCATCTGCCAAACGACGCTGATAATGATCGACCATATCACGACGACGAGCCAGTAACGACGGATAACGTTTAAGCTGAACCAATCCGAGCGCTGCCTGCATTTCGGTCATATTGCATTTCCAGCCAGGGAATTTAACATCATATTCCCAAGCTCCTGGCTTGTTTTTAGCAAGCGCATCTTTATCCTGACCATGGAGGGAAAGAAGCATGATCTGGTGATAGAAGGCATCATTATCAAATCCAGCATCACGCCACGCGAGACCTCCACCTTCCGCTGTGGTGAAATTCTTTACCGCATGAAAAGAAAAGGTCGAAAAATCCGCTACAGATCCCGAAGGCTTACCTTTATAGCAGGCTCCAAGCGAATGAGCGCTATCCGATATAACCATGATTCGATCATAGCAACGCTCGATATCATTGCTTGGATGCCAGTGATCACGTTCTTGATTGAGTACATCAAAAAGATGATCGTAGTCAACCATACGACCACCGAGATCGACAGGAATGATTGCTTTTGTTTTATCTGTAATAAGCTGAGGCAGCGCATCGATGTCGATGCCAAATCCATCTGCTTCGCAATCGCACAATACAGGCTTAGCACCAACATGGACGATAGGCGATGCAGAAGCAGTATAGGTATATGCACTGGTTATAACTTCGTCACCTGGCCCAATACCAATTGCCCGAAGTGCACATTCTAGAGATGTCGTTGCTGATGAAAGACATGCAAACCCAGCTGCATGCGTAAAAGCAGCTAATTCTTTCTCTAGACGTTTAGTACGCGGTCCTGTTGTGATCCAACCGCTTCGCAAAGCATCACCAACTGCAGATATTTCTTCTTCGGTAATATCAGGAGGTGAAAATGAAATTACACGCTTTGCTCTATTTGTTTCATCCATTGGTTATCTTCTCCACTATTGGATCTTTGCATTTACACGATGCAACACATGTATATCAACCATGTTCCATACGAGTCATACGTCATCCATTATATGAGTACCTTCAGATGATACTATCGACATCATTCTGGATCGTACGCTTGCTCCATACAGAAACTACGTCTTTTTCACGGCCTAATATCCAAATAGCTATGCAATCAATGTTTGGATAAGATGCACAATCTTAAGATATGCATGACTTTGATCAAATTCTTTTTCGGCAATCGAACGAGCTTTGGCGCCCATAATTTTGCGCAAACTTGAATTACGCGCAAGCCTTTCGAGCGTGCGCGCAAGGGCTCGGCTATCGCCTGCTTCGACATTCACGCCAAAGCCATCATGAACAACTTTAGACCGAAATTCCTGCGAGGATCCCGTGTTAACAACGGGATTACCACTCGCAAGGTAATCTCCGATTTTAGTAACGATCGACTGCGGAGCTCCTTTAACAAGGGAATTCACCACAATATCCGATTTAGAAAGCCAGGCAGCCATGCATCCGTATTCGACATAACCAAGAAAATCAACAGGTGCACCAATTTGATCAGTTACTGTCTGTAGACGTTCACGATCTGGCCCATCACCAAGAATTTTGACACGGAAGTTTGGACAGATACGTGCAACTTGCGCAGATGCTCGCACCAATGTTTCAATATCATAGCTAGCACCGAGCGTACCTGTATATGTCGCCCAAATTTCTCCCGCTGGTTTATTAACCTCATCAGAATGTTCGCGAATCCCTGCATCAAAAACGGAGAGATCGTTTCCAACATAAACTGTCTCATGCGGATACGGTTCACTTCGATCTTGAGCGGGACGCGCTGCATATTCATCCGAGGTTCCGACAGCCGCAGATAGCATCTGATATACCCTGTGTGCATCACGCGTAAACGGATAAAACATAAGAGAACTAAGAATCGGCACATCAAATGCCATGCGCATTGCTTCTGGCCATAGATCGTTGATATCAACAACAAAGGGGATCTGCGATTCCTGAGCAGCACATGCGCATGCGTACGCGACATCGTTTGGGGGTATTTCGGTATAAATCAGTGCATAGTCTCGTCGATGAGCAGCAAACCATTCTGACATATTACGTGCGGCGATATGGTGGCTTCGGATACGTCGTATATCGAGATTTCGCTTATATCCTGGTTCGTCGATGAAGACCACATGATAGGGAGACTCGGTATAACACGCACGCGTTGTATCTCTTTGAGCCTTTTCCCAATGTTGGAACGATGACGTAATAAGGTCAACTTCGAATCCCGCATCAACAAGCATACTCGCGATCTTGCGAAAACGCGTATAGCCCTTTATCTCGTCACCGAGTTTAACACCCATAGTAACGACAGCAATTTTCTTTTTCATTACCGGCGAGACATGGCGCAAATGAAGCGCAGTATCTTGTATATCTTCTTTCATTCGGTGCGTGCATCCACCTTCGTCGTACATCGTTTATCTTGTGATCGGGTTAAAGTACCGAACTGGACTATTATGCCCTATATTAATCTATCGAAGCAATAAACTCATAGAGGTATCGCATATACAGGCATCGATACTATAGATATACAAGACAAGTGCCAATGCTTCACATACAGAACAGCAACGAAACATGGTTACCTACTGCCTTCGAAACCTTTATTCGACTTTATACCAATTTTTACTTGCGAGCAGAAACGAACACGCTACAATTATGAACATTATATACAGATCGGCAGAATCATTGTTCGAGCATACGATTGACGCATGATCGCGCAACGATTCCGTCATAATTCCGCAGATATGTAGCGTATTTCATCGCCCAGCGAGTTATGCGTTCACTGCATATCGCCGAGGAGGAACCCCCATGAAGCACATCTGGGAACGTTGGAACGAGATCAGCCTCATCAAGCGCATTATATGCGGCTTGATCATCGGCGTGATACTCGCAGTCATCATACCGAATATCAGCGTAATCAGCCTCCTGGGCACGGTTTTTGTTGCCGCCTTAAAGGCTGTCGCCCCTATTCTGGTCTTTTTCCTTGTTATTGCTGCGCTTTGCAAGGCAAGCACCCATGGCGCAATGAAACACGTCATCCTTCTATACGCAATCAGTACATTCGTCGCAGCACTTGTTGCAGTTATTGCCTGCACGATTTTCCCTATCACGCTGACACTTACTGGTGTTGAAGGTTCAACCAAATCGTCACCAAGTTCTATTGGCGATGTCTTGTATACACTCGTAATGAGTGTCGTAGCAAATCCCGTCGATGCTCTGACGAATGCAAACTTCTTAGGAATCCTTGTATGGGCTGCACTCATTGGCATTGCGCTTCGCGCTGCTTCCGATCACACCAAAACTATGTTCTCGAATATATCAGATGCAGTATCGCAGATCGTCCGTTGGGTTATCAGCTTTGCTCCATTTGGTGTATGTGGACTTGTATATAACGCTGTTTCAACAAGCGGACTAAGTATTTTCACCGAATACGGATCACTGCTACTTATCCTCGTTGGATGTATGCTCGTCATTGCACTCGGAACTAACCCTTTAATCGTCTTTTTAAACATTCACAGAAATCCATATCCCCTTGTTCTCCGCTGCCTCAAAGATAGCGGCATCACCGCATTCTTTACGCGTAGTAGTGCTGCAAATATCCCCGTCAATATGGAGTTATGCCGCAAGCTAGGACTCAACAAAGATAACTATTCGGTTTCTATTCCTCTTGGCGCGACAATCAATATGGCTGGTGCAGCTATTACCATTTCTGTTATGGCAATGACCGCAGCACATACCGTTGGAATTACGGTCGATCCTGTCACTGCTGTTATTCTCTGTGTTCTTGCTGCATTATCTGCTGCAGGAGCTTCGGGTGTTGCAGGTGGGTCCCTTTTGCTGATCCCCCTTGCTTGTAGCTTATTCGGAATCGACAACGATATCGCTATGCAAGTTGTTGGCGTTGGCTTCATCATTGGTGTTATTCAAGACTCTTGCGAAACCGCATTAAACTCTTCCTCCGATGCCCTGTTCGCTGCAACTGCAGAATTCTATACACGCCGCAAAAAGGGAAAGAATATCGATCTGCCAAAAGCAGACGAAACAACTGCTTATACGACTCCCGTAAAATAACAGGTAAAATTTCTCTTATTGATCTAACGTACATAGACGTTTTATCCAAACCTCCACTCTGCACAGAGTGGAGGTTTTTTGTAGCACAAACTACCTCTACATTGATACTTATAGACAGTAAATATACCGCTAGGCATACTGATAGCGCCAACTAACATAACTCTGCAAACGATAGATTTACCCGATAATCATAATAAATCGGCGCGCATGGATACTCCCCCCTGTATACGTATCCATCCGTACTATTTGACTAACAGTAAGCGCAGAAGGGGCTGTATAGCATGTCTAATACAAAAAGGGTTAACTGCCTGCATTATGTAAAAGAAAAATGGAACAAAGTAAGTTTTATACAACGTATCATATTAGGCATGATTGTTGGTATACTACTTGCACTCTTTGTGCCTAATATCGATGCGCTTAGTTTGCTTGGTACACTCTATGTAGCTGCACTTAAGGCCGTTGCACCTATTTTGGTCTTTTGCCTTGTTATCGCTGCACTCTGCAAAGCTCGCGCACAGGGAGCAATGAAACATGTCATCCTTCTTTTTGCAATTAGCACATTCATAGCGGCTCTCGTTGCCGTTATTGCCTGTGCAATCTTTCCTATAACGCTCACCCTTACCGATGTTGACAGCACAGTAAGTTCATCACCGAGTTCGTTCAGCGAGGTATTCCATGCATTACTAATGAATTTGGTAGCGAATCCCATTGATGCACTCGCAAAAGCAAACTTCTTGGGGATCCTTGCGTGGGCGGTTCTCATTGGTATCGCATTACGTATTGCTGCCGAAAGCACTAAGACAATGCTTACGAATCTCTCCGATGCTGTATCCCAAATCGTTCGTTGGGTTATAGACTTTGTACCATTCGGTGTATGCGGACTTGTCTACAATGCTGTTTCGACAAGCGGACTAAGCATTTTTACGGAATATGGCACACTTTTAATCGTACTCGTGGGATGCATGCTTATTGTTGCACTCGTGACAAACCCCTTGATTGTCTTTATTAATATTCGCCAAAATCCTTATCCACTCGTTTTTCGTTGTCTTAAAGACAGTGGCATTACCGCGTTCTTTACGCGTAGCAGTGCTGCGAACATTCCCGTTAATTTGGAATTATGCCGCAAGCTTGGACTTAATAAAGATAACTACTCTGTTTCAATCCCTCTGGGCGCAACAATCAATATGGCAGGCGCAGCAGTCACGATCTCTGTTATGGCACTCGCCACAGCACATACCGTCGGTATTAATGTTGATCCTATTACTGCAGTTATTCTTTGCGTACTTGCTTCCTTGTCTGCCGCAGGGACATCCGGCGTCGCAGGAGGATCGCTTCTGCTCATACCTCTTGCTTGCAGTTTATTCGGTATCAACAACGACATCGCTATGCAAGTCGTTGGTGTAGGATTCATTATCGGAGTAATTCAAGATTCGTGCGAAACCGCATTGAACTCTTCGTCATGCGCTCTATTCGCCGCAACCGCAGATTATTACCTGCGCAGGAAACAGGGCAAAGAAATGAACGTAAATATCAACTTGGCATCTTGATCCGGCTTTTAAGCCAGCTTGGAAATGCCATAAATACTCGGCCGATGCGGAATGTTAGGCTATCGTACACTTCATGGTAGACACTATCAAGCATCTTCCCGTGTTCAAAAACGATGAGATCAAAGGTAGCACGATCAGATGCACTGAGCCCATCACGATATGCATCAAGTTCCTGCTTTGTCACCCGATTGCTATCGCGCGCAAGCTGGTCCCAAGTAATAAAAAGCTCATGACAAAATGCATCAACATAAGATGAGGATAGCAAATCGACATGCTCGTGTAGCCATTCCTGAAGACGGAGAGCGACCGTAAAAAGTCCATTGATGTTACGCATGCCACGCTTTGTCGTCATCGTCGACCCCTCACGCATACGACGATGATATAGGCTCGTATTCATAAACGCAGTACGTTTCCCTTGCGCCATAGCAAGAATAGTGAATAGCAGGTCTTCATGAATAATCCCCTCCTCGAATCGTAAGGAAGAAGATTCCAACAAGGAGCGACGCATGACAAAGAGGCATGCAGAAGGGCGGAATGATTCCGTATCCTCAAATGAGACAAAAAGGTCCGTTCCTGCCATCACACCATCAATATCGGCTCGATCATCTTGATTTTCGTTATGAGTACGGCGGAGCTCACGCGATTCATAAAAGGTCGAAGCAGAAAAGAATAAAAGATCAAGACGATCACGTTGTGCGCGCTTAGATAGCTGAGCAAGTGCCGTATCCTCGTAATAATCGTCTGCATCAAGAAAAGTAATATACGTACCACTCGCATGCTCTATGCCAACATTTCTTGCATGTGATTGACCATTATTTTCCGGAAGCGCAATCAAGGTAAAGCGATCGTCACCTTCAATGGCAGCCTGAGCGCACGCGCATGAATCATCAGATGAATGATCATCAACGATAATCACCTCAAAATCATGTAATGTTTGATTTTGTAGTGAGCGAATGCATTCACCAATATAAGGAGCAACGTTATAGCTCGGAACAACAACTGAAACAGCAGGCATGCAGATAACTCCTTCATTACGAACTATGTCTCGTATCTCAAAACTAGATTAACCGTGTATAAACATAGCAGATACTATACGACCTATTCGCATTTTATCGCATTAGTTCGAAAGCATAGTAGGACATGATAGGATAAACAGTATAGTGGATCAGAGACTCATAGGCATCATGGAACAAAGAAGCCTTACTATCTGATACTAATCGAGCATAGTGAGCGCTTATCTTTGCCCGATCGATACACCGTTATGCATGAGAGAACGCACCGCACAGGTATACGTTCAAGCAAGAGAGGATGCCGTTTTCACGTGAGCAGCATGGACCATCGCAAGCATAATCAATCTAAGGTTCCCTCAATTATTACCAACGGAGCATATCGCGATCATGGCGATACCTACCTTTGGATTTTTACGTGTATAACAAAAGCGCACGCGCCGCATCATCTTTCCTATTCGGTACAAGGATTCCCTGAATCTTTATCTATCGCTTCGGTCGTGGTCAGAGGCAGCTACCAACATGGGTCATGTATGTATACAGAACTTTCCGTTCGTGTTCCCCATCGCGTTCGACGATTTACTCTTCGTCTCATTGATTTGGATAGCCGCACGACCATTGCGCGCACAACGGTCGGACTAGCCAAACGACATCAAATAAAATACGCCTACGAGCAAGAAACAGCCAATGCATGTGTTGACGCTGAACGCTATCGTCGATGGTTCGAAGCACACCGAGCACATGAAGATGAGATAGAACATCAAAAACAACGTGCATATACAGACGATGATCCACTTATGAGTATCATCACCCCAGTGTTCAATACGCCGTCGTTGTTTTTGCAAGCAGCGATCGAGTCAGTACGTGCGCAATCGTATGGCAAGTGGGAATACATCCTCGTCAATGCAAGCCCAGAGAACGAGAAGCTCAGCACAGCACTTGCTTCTTACGCCCAAAAAGATCAACGCATCTCTATTGTGACCCTGCCTAGTAACCAGGGCATCGCCGCTAATACAAATCAAGGTATCAGCGTCGCACAAGGTGATTACCTCTGCTTTATGGACCATGACGACACACTCGAGCCTAATGCATTACATGAATACGTCCAGGCAATAAAAGATGATCTAAATATTGATCTGCTCTATTGTGACGAAGACAGCATCGATGAAGAAGGAACAAATAACAATAGTCCCCTCTTTAAACCCAACGCAAATATCGACTTACTCTATTCGAATGATTATGTTATTCACTTTCTTGCCGTAAGCAAAAGAATCATTGATTGTACCGAGCGCTCGAATGCTCGCTACGACGGTGCCCAGGATTATGACCTCACACTTAAAAGTTTTGAGCACACACAACATATACAGCACGTTTCCAAGGTGCTCTACCATTGGCGTCAGCATCCTGGATCTATGAGTGAAAACGTTGATAGCAAACCTTATGCTCAAAAAGCTGGGCGGTATGCAATAGCTGACCATCTAAAACGTTGCGCGATTAATGCACATGTTGACTTTGCATCACAACCTTCGACGTATCGCGCACAGTTTATCTGTCCCACCCCAAGACCAACAGTAACGATGGTCATACCCTTTGATGCCTATAACGAACGGGCTCTGGACGCTACACTATCGGTAAACATCGATTCGACCGATAACCAGCGTGATCCATTTATGGACATGAGCCGCGTGGAAAGCCTACAGCGATTCATAGGCGGCACCTCCTATGAATCGCTCGACATTCGCATTGGCATTACACAATCAGATGAACCAGCCCAACCTGGACGCAAACAGACCCTTGCTCAATTGCAAA
Organism: Eggerthellaceae bacterium UBA5808; assembly: GCA_002417975.1. Taxonomy (GTDB): domain Bacteria; phylum Actinomycetota; class Coriobacteriia; order Coriobacteriales; family Eggerthellaceae; genus UBA5808. Next base: position 1,358 of record DIDE01000017.1, on the reverse strand, counting down.
AGATGGCCCAAAACGATTCGCGCATACAGCTCATACCTGTGTCACAGTCCAAAGCAGCAGAAACAGTTCTATGGAGCGATATTGTACAAACGGTCGTAGCAAACACCTCTCATAGTTCATACGTACTTATAGCAAGCCCCTGGTTACTTCCTAACGATCCACATTGGCTTGATACACTTGTTGGATATGGACAAAGAGCTACCGTAGGAGCAGTTGCGCCCCGCCTTATACAACCTGACGGATTATTTGCAGGAATGGCAGCATCAGTACATTCAGATGGAAGTCTCGGGTATCTACAGCATGATCTCCCCGCTGATGATGCAGGATATGTCGGCGTTAACCATCGACCTCGCGACGTACAATCCTTGCTTTCGGATTGTGTACTCACACGTACCTCACTCATACAGTCATTTTATAAACATGAGTCGATGCAGAATGCAGATTACGCTCTAGCAGATTACTGCCTAACACTCGCCTCTCAACAGTTACTGTGCGTATATACACCTTATGTGCAATTATATGGAGCACATCTTATTCAAGAACCAATGTTATCTCACAAAGATGCCCGCATGCTTAATCAGAAATGGCACGATATAATCGTGCAAGGAGACCCAACATACAATTCCAATTTAGATAGCACCAATGATTATTGGAGCTTACCACAGTTGTAAATGTCTCTATCTACAGCTCAATAGTATCGGGATACTTTCGGCAAAAAGCATCAACATCGTCAAGCAGCAACGAAAGACGTTTCTGATAACGTTCATTCAACAAACGGACATCGAGAGACCCTTCGTCTTGAGCCTGTTTCATCTCTTGCGCCCAACGTTGAGCAAACGCACGATGAGATAATGGAGCGATACGGCTGTAGTTCCATGTATAGCCATCAAAACGCATTGCATTAAGCATAGGAGCGAATGTTCCGTAGCAATGATCCCCACGTTTGCGCAAAAAATCAAACGTACGCTCATACTCACCACAGATCGCAAACACCTTTGCGTTTGACTTTGACGATGATGCATCATTATCAATACGGTAGTGTAAATACCCACCTTCGAGCAGAATAACACGGCGTGCCGCAATCCAGCATTGCTGGACAAAGGATGTATCTTGAAAAGAGGCACCAGGGGTCGGGCTCAGCATAATGTCATTGTCAATTAGCATCGAACGACGATACAACGCCGACCAGATAATCGGACGTACACGAATGACATTCAGATAATCAATGGGATCAAATGGATGCCCATACGGGAAATCATCAAACACGCGCTGCAATGTATCTGTTCTGCTAGGATTCGAATGTTTTACAGAGGACAAAGCATCTGAGGCATCGCCGGCATCAACATGTTCATAGTAGT
>DIDE01000081.1 GCA_002417975.1 Eggerthellaceae bacterium UBA5808 | reverse complement strand
GTACGGCATCAAAAACTTGGTTTTGTGGCAAATGCAATGACGGTATGGAATATTCCTGATAATGAGCTTCATAGTGCTGGGACGATTTTGTCATCCCATGAGCGTGTGAGTCATTGTTATGCACGTCCACGGCGAGCAACATGGCCCTATAATTGTTATGCAATGATACATGGACATTCATGCGAAGAATGCCAAATGATTGCTGACAAGCTAACTGAGCAGCTGCATGCATCGGTAGATGCATCGATCAAAGATCCTCGATTACTGTTTTCCACACGTGAATGTAAAAAACAATCAATGCACTACAACTTACGAAAGGATGACGTCGACAATGAATCATAAACGATCAAAAATGGATTTCGATCGTGCTCAATCGTGCATTCCTGGTGGAGTGAATTCGCCTGTTCGTGCGTTTTCTAATGTCGATGCAACGCCTGTATTTTATGACCATGCACAAGGTAGCCATGTGTGGGATGTTGATGGCAATGAATATATCGATTTCATATGTTCGTGGGGGCCAATGATTTTAGGCCACCGTCCTGCAGTGGTTGAAGAGGCCGTTAAGCGCCAACTCGCGCGAGGGGTGTCATATGGTGCGCCGTGCGAGAGCGAAATTGAGATGGCTCGGACAATCTGCGATCTTGTTCCTTCAATGGAAAAAGTGCGTATGGTATCAAGTGGTACCGAAGCGACCATGAGTGCGATCCGCTTGGCGCGTGGCTATACGGGGAGAGATAAGTTTATAAAATTCGAAGGTAACTATCACGGTCATAGTGATGCGCTATTGGTAAGCGCCGGAAGTGGTGTTGCAACGTTCGGGATTCCTGGTACACCAGGCGTTACAGCAGGAGCTGTACAGGATACTATTGTTGTCCCTTATAACGATATAACTGCTGTTGAATCGGCATGCAAACAGTATCCTCAGGATATTGCTGCAATCATTGTAGAACCAATTGCGGGTAATATGGGGGTAGTGCCTCCACAAGAAGGATTTCTTGAAGATCTTCGATCGGTGTGCGATCGCTATGGAATCATACTTATTTTTGATGAAGTTATCAGCGGTTTTCGTGCTTCGCTTGGTGGCGCTCAACAACGTTATGGGGTGCTGCCTGATCTAACTACGTTTGGCAAAATTATAGGTGGTGGATTCCCCGTAGGATGTTTTGGTGGTCGAGCAGATATTATGGATCGGCTTGCTCCTGAAGGACCGGTGTATCAGGCAGGAACGTTATCTGGTAACCCTGTCGCTATGGAAGCCGGTCTTGCTCAGATCAATGCATTACAAGAACCAGGTATATACGAAAAACTTGAAAAGCTTGGACAACGCCTTGAAGATGGACTCAATGATGCGATCAATGATACGGGCATTGCATGCCAGGTCAATCGCGTGGGATCTCTTGCAACGGTATTCTTCACTGATCATCCTGTACGCTGTTGGGATGATGCTGCTCAATGTGATACTGAAAAATTTGCACGTTATTTTTCGTCGATGCTTGAGAGTGGTTTTCTTATTGCGCCGAGTCAGTTCGAAGCGCTGTTTCTGTCATGTGCCCATACGCTAGATGAAATTGATGCGTTTGTTGCCGCAGCTCATCGAACATTTGTTGCAATAGAGGCATCAGCGCGTTAAAGTAACAATGCCCCCTTCGTCTAGCGGCCAAGGACGCCGGCTTCTCAAGTCGGAAACGGAGATTCGAATTCTTCCGGGGGCACCATTGATATACACAGTTGTAATGACTGTACCTATAAAAGACGATCCCCCGTATTCTGTGTAAGAGATGCGGGGGATCGTCTGATCTATAGAAGCAAATAGTTATTTGCGGTTGAACTGAGCTGAAATTTTGATATTAAGCCCTTTTGCGATTTGCTCGATAGTTTTGATCGTCGGGTTACCTTTTCCGGATTCGAGGCGGCTCAGGTTTGATTGTTTAATCCCACAACGCTCAGAGAACTCTGACTGACTCAGATTTTGATCCATGCGTATTTCTGCAAGTGTTTGCATGATCTGGTCAAGCTCGCATTGATAGAGGGAATTTTCCTGTTCGCTGTCATCTTCGGAACGCATTTTCTGATCTGCCATGTTTTTACCTTTGTAGTTGTATCGTGCTTTTACATCCATAGTTGCCTGAAACGGACGTCAATGCGTACTTTCTCCTAGATCAAGCAACATATGTAGCTTTATGTATATCATAAACGTATTTGCTTAAAACAGTAAAGTTTATTGTGCATAGTAAGTACATATATATGGGCTTGATTGTATCCCGATATAATTACTTAAAATATATTAATGATATGCAAACGTTGATATTGTACTACCTAAACGATCTATCGTGTATGATCTAATGCTGCATTTTCATGATGATGAGTAAAAAAATAGACGCAAGCTTTGTACGTAATTGATAGGTATCTGCTCGGCTATTGTATACTATGATCTCAGTTGCTTAGATACTGTATGTATCCGTTGTTGATGCATACAGCAGTAGGCGTAAAGTAATTGAGTAGTAGTGTGTAAGCAGGCTTTTATCCAGCAGGAGGAATGCACATGCTTGAAATAAAAAATCTTGTGTTTGAGGTGCCGGTAAAGGAGGGCTCCAAAAAGACAAAGCGAATCATTGATAATATCTCGTTGAATATCGAAGATAATTGTCTCAATGTGATAACTGGACCTAATGGTGGCGGAAAAAGTACGCTTGCCAAACTCATCATGGGAATTGAACAGCCCACGAGTGGTCAGATTGTTTTTAATGGTGTCGATATTACTCATATGGGTTGCAGCGATCGAGCAAAAATGGGTATCGGATACGCTTTTCAGCAGCCACCTCGTTTTAAGGGCATTCGTGTTAAGAAGCTTCTTGAGATTGCAGCAGGAAAACGTCTGCCGATGTTTACCTGTAATCAGTACTTATCTCAAGTGGGACTTTGCTCGGCAAGCTATCTGAATCGTGAAGTTGATAAAAGCCTGTCTGGTGGCGAGATTAAGCGTATAGAAATCGCAACGATTCTTGCGCGTAACCCTCAGCTTGCTTTGTATGATGAGCCTGAAGCGGGCATTGACTTATGGAGCTTCGACCGTTTAACTGAGACGTTTAAAGCGATCCATGAAAAGCGAGACAATCACAGCATCGTTATTATTAGCCATCAAGAGCGAATCATTAACTTGGCTGATCAGATTATCCTTCTTAAAGATGGACATATCGAGGACCAGGGAACAGCTCAAGAAATTATTCCCAAGCTTGATATGACAATGAAAAAAATGCGTGCGGAGCAAAATCCCGCTTGTTCATTCTCTGAGCCGACTGATATTGCTGTCGGTCAGATTAATACAAACTGTTAGCTAGAGGAGGAGTATCGAAATGGCAGTTGATCTTTCTCCCATCGATGAGAGCTTACTTGCGACGATATCGGGTATGCATGGCATGCCGAAGGGCGCTTTTAATATTCGTCGGAATGGAAAACTTGTCGAGCGGCATTCATCGGCGAATATCGAGATTTCGACTAAAGATGATGAACCAGGTATCGATATCCGTATTGCGCCAGGAACTAAAGGGGAAACGGTATACATCCCTGTAATCGTAACGCAGGCGGGAATTAAGGATGTTGTCTATAACACCTTTTATGTTGGCGATGACTGCGATGTGACTATTATTGCTGGCTGTGGCATTCATAATGAGGCCCATCAAACGAGCCAGCATGATGGTATTCATACGTTTTATTGCGGTAAGAACAGCCATGTCGTATATAAGGAAGCTCACTACGGCGAGGGCGGCAAAGGTGGCGTTCGTATCCTTAATCCAGTGACCAATGTGTTCATGGAAGAAGGAGCGTATTGTGAGATGCTTCTTTCGCAACTTCGCGGTGTAAATTCAACTATGCGTGAGACAAATGCAGAGCTAAAAGATCATGCGAAGTTAATGGTTACCGAAAAGTTATTGACGCATGATAACCAGACCGCGGTTTCGAATATGCATTTTGAACTTAAAGGGGATAACAGCAGTGTGCAGGTTGTATCGCGCAGTGTTGCTCGTGACCATTCAAGTCAGGTATTTAATCTTCTCGTTATTGGCAAGGCTAAATGTCATGGGCATGTACAGTGCGACGCAATTATTATGGGCCAAGGAAAAGTAAAATCTATTCCAGGCATTGAGGCTGATTGCGAGGATGCAATGCTTATGCACGAAGCGGCGATCGGCAAGATTGCGGGAGACCAACTAATTAAGCTTGAAACGCTTGGTCTGACGGAAGACGAAGCAGAAAAGGAAATTCTCGAAGATTTTCTTAGCTAATAAAGATTGCGCGATGTATGGATATGTTTTGCGTCGATGTGCGGAAATGATGCGGTAAAGTATACTTTTCCTAAGGGAAGTAGGGTGATTCGGAAATGTCGGATACGAGAAGACGGACTTCTATAACAGTCCATTCCGATGAAGATGATGATGAAGTCATCCAGGCAGGTCGTCGGTCATCGAGCGCATCGATGCACAATGAAACTGCTCTGCGCAGTGAAGTTGCGCATAACAATAGTACGAATGAGCATGCGCATGCACGCCATGCTCATGCGAGTGCGACTGTCGATAAGCCTTCTCCATCACGTCATAATTCTGACGATCCTAATCGTATGATAACAACTGAAGAGGACTTGCATGCTCAGGTTCCCTTTGCCAAGATGAAGCGTACCATTATGATTGTGGTGCTTATCTTTATTGTTGCGTTTATTGTATATTGGGTTATAACTCATTCTGCCTGATAGAATGGGATATATTTATATAGGTGTGCGTACTCTATCTCGTGCGGAAAGGTTGGTCGAACGCGATGTTTAAACGAAGCAAGGCTCAGCATGACGCAGACGAAACGCCTGAAGAGCCGATTGCTCCTTTTTTTGGGGGTGCGGCTTCAGATGGTGATGAAAATGGTGAGTTTCCGTCACCTCATTCTTTTGACGTCGATGGAGAATCTGACACAGATACCGTAGGCGTAGACGTGGATGATTCAAGTAGCGATCTTCCGTTTGACCAAGATGATTCATTTGCTAATGGCGCCGATAAAGATGAATTTCTTGAGGGCAACACTGACTCTTTTGTCGATGATGATAAAAAGGATTATCACGCGTACGGTGCCTCGAAGGATACGCTTACCAATGATCATGCTGAGACAGAAGTGAATGCTTCTGAAGCAATAAAGCAGGATCAATCTAGTCAGCTTGATAAAAATGCGGCAGAACCACAGCAGACGAGCCCTGTTGCTGCACGACATGCCTCTGAGGCAATGACAGGCTCCGATGATTCGATGTCGTTACCGCAGACAAATGACGCGCCAGTCGTTGAAAATGCACATGCTTCTGCGCCGGCACATGGTCGGCATGGTCGTCCTGCAGCTGCTACGGAACATGAGAAACATGCTCGCCGTATGCGCCGTGCTCTAATTATTGTCGTTGTCTTTCTTATTGTGCTTCTTTTGGCACTTGCATATTTTGGGTTCCAACTTTTGCAAACGAGTCATTCGGTGGCGACGCAGCAGAGTCAAGCGAATAACACGGAAGTTAGCACAACCGATTCTAGTAATGAGACAAAAGACGCATCAAGCACTGCTACGAAAAAAACGAGTGTTCCTCCTTTGACATCAGTGATGGGTGCGTCACAAGCGGATGCACTTAAAACAATCGGACATGGTGCAACAGTATCGACTACCGTTGATGTTAATGAAGAGGGTAATCCGATAAAAAAGCGATTGACCTGTGCATTAACTGATGAACCCGCCGACGCAAAAATGGGTACGCCATCGGTGTATTTGGGCCTTAACGAAGCAGGACAGGTTATTATGGCTGGATATTCAGCCTCAACGTCAAGCTTAGGCTATGGTTCGTTGAGCTTTGCTGATGCGGTAAGCTCTCAGCATATTGTAGAAAAAACGCTCAATGATGCGGGGCTCAGTGTTCCGGAAGGTTCGGTTAAACTGCCTGATAAGGCATCGTATTCGACGTATGCAGGTGATGGCACAACGCTCGTTAAAGAAAATTGTTCCTTTACGGGTAGTTCCGTTGCCGGTGGTGCTACGTATTCATGGACAGCAACGCTCATGTATGACTACACTGCTGCAAACGCGAACAGCAATCTTGCGGATACTGTTCGGCAGATTTATATCTACATCAATGCGGCGTAGAGCAAATGGAGTGAGTGCAACGCGCTCGCTCCATTTTTTGTCTGTGCACAATGCGCTCAGAGTCTTTGAAGCTATATACGGGAATTTGCTGATATTCTGCTTTGCCACTATATAAAGCAGGGGAGTGAAGATTTTTTGTGGCTCATCCTTTGAATAAGGCTATTGTTCGTAAGGTCCGTTGATCTGTGCTATGATAGCAGAGCTGTTAAATCAAGCGGAGCATGTGCTCCCACCTGTTTCGGCATCAACGATGCTGATGGGTTTACGTTATAAGCTTTAAGCCATTTCGTATGCCTACCCGTATCGTTTCGATATGGGTTTTTTATTGGCTGCCGTTTTTACGGCAATGTATAACCTACTAGAAGGAGGTGGGCACGATAGCAGCTCAAGAGCCTCGGCTTAACGAGGAAATTAAAGCTCGCGAAGTCCGTTTGATCAGCTATAGCGGTGAGCAGATGGGAATCAGCTCAATCGCAGCAGCGCAGCATATGGCCGATGAGGAAGGTTTGGATCTGGTTGAAATCGCGCCGGGTGCACAACCGCCCGTATGCCGTGTGATGGACTATGGCAAGTTCAAGTATGATCAAGCGATTAAAGCCAAACAAGCTCGTAAGAATCAGAGCAAGATCGAAACCAAGGAAATGAAGTTTCGTCCGAAGATCGATGTGGGCGACTATGACACAAAGAAGAAGCATGTGTTGCGTTTTCTCTCCACTGGGTCAAAGGTCAAGATCACTATTATGTTCCGCGGTCGTGAAATGGCTCATCCCGAGCAAGGCTTGAGCATCCTCGAAAGATTGTCTGATGATCTCAAGGATGTTGCCGTGATCGAGAGTCAGCCTAAGATGGAGGGTCGTAATATGCATATGCTTATTGCTCCTCTGCCTGGTACGGTCAAGAAGAAGAGTCCATCCGCGAAGGGATCTCGCAAGGGATCGTCTCGTAAGTCCGAAGAAAAGAAAGAGAGGTAGTTCCCATGCCTAAGATGAAGACCCATCGCGGCACCGCAAAACGTTTTCGTGTAACCGGTTCCGGTAAGATCATGCGTTCAAAGCAAGGTAGGAACCACATTCTGTCCAAAAAGAGTCAGAAACGTAAGCGTAATTTCCGTCATGAGACTGCTGTTGCACCATCCGATCAGCGTGTGATCGCCCGCAACCTCAATCATAAATAGTAACCGATAAGGAGGATCTTCATGCCTCGTGTAAAACGTTCGGTGAACGCTCATAAGAAGCGTCGCACCACCCTAACGCGTGCCAAGGGATATTATGGCGCAAAATCTCGTTCCTATCGTGCCGCGAAGGAACAGGTTCAGCACTCTTTGCAGTATACGTATCGCGATCGTCGCAATAAGAAGCGCGATATTAGACGTCTTTGGATTACGCGCATCAATGCTGCTGCTCGTATCAATGGACTGAGCTATTCTGTCTTTATGAATGGACTTAAAAAGGCTGGTGTTGAGCTTGACCGTAAGGTGCTCGCTGACATGGCTGTTAACGATCCAGATGCGTTTGCCGCACTGGTTGGTGTCGCAAAAAAGGCTCTGTAGTCTGTAAACACTGATTACTGTAGCTGTGTGATTTCTTGATCGTTTGCTTATGTAAATCGTAATGTCCCCATCGGATATATCATCCGATGGGGACATTTTTATCGTGAGCTGTTTAGTAAGTACTTATCGTTATTTGAGTGAATCAACGAAGCGTTGATAATCCTGCTCGTTAAGATCGGCATAAGTACGGGCGAACTTTCCAAGAGCTTCGTCAAATGATGAACTTTTTCCCAGGTATCCAGCGATCGCAAAACGGTTTCCTGATCGTGCATGCGCACGTGCAAGCGTCCAGGCGCTCATACTTGCCATTGCTCGAAGTTCACGCTCTGTGATGGTGTCAAGGTTTGTGGATGTCTTCCAATCCCATAATTGACGTACATAGAAATCATTTGTTTCGTTTGAAATGTTGTTTCCGCGTACCCAGCCAAGTAAGATATCGCTTGATGCCTGCATAAGGCGCTGACCTTCGACAACACGTTGCCCGTGATTTGCATAAGGGCTTGTGTGTTGATATGCCTCGAGAACGGATGGATCTGCTTCTTTGATTTGGAGGACGAGTGGATCGTTAACATCTCGTCCAGTAAATACGGCGATCCATGCACGCGTGCCGACGCTACCGACACCGACTACCTTACGGCCAATATCGCTGAGATGGTAGCCGTCGATCAGACAACGACGATCGGCTGGCAAACTCTTCTTATACGATTTCAGTAAATTACGCACGCCTTCCTCGATCTTATCGGCTTTTGCTGTCGGATACAGCTCTGCAAGAGGGACAATAAGTGGTGGCTGACTAACGATATGTCGCTGACCATTTTCGACGGTCGTAAGTTTTTCTACTGCTCGTTCGCTTGTTTTTCCAAATGCTTTACTAAGCGTTTTACCAAGCTGTTTTCCTTCGCGTTTCTTCAATTGCACATTCCAAGTGGCGAGTACGTTAATGACATCGAGATGCGCGTACCATACGTCTATTGTGTTCATCTGAGCGAACTCGAGCATGGTCTCACGATATTTCTTTACTGCTTCTTCGACGATTGCGGTTCGTTTTGAAGCGCTGAATCCACGATCTCGTCCACAGATTTCTATGCTTGTTGCAAAACGCTTTACATCCCATTCCCATGGTCCTGCAAGTGTTTCATCAAAATCGTTGATATCATAAATTAAATGACGTTCAGGGGAGCCAAAACCTCCAAAGTTTGCGATGTGCGCATCGCCGCATATCTGGCACGTAATGCCTGTTGATTGAGTGGTTGCAAGATCTGAGGCCATAAGTAAAGCTGCTCCACGGTAAAACGTAAAGGCGGAAATACTCATACGTTCATGCCGAATTGGAAGTAGATCCTTCAAGCGAGTTGCTTCTTGATCATGTATAAGCGTCAGTGGATCAGTACGATCTTTTAACGGTTGCCAGTCTCCATGGCTCTTTCGCGAAACGGTTTTGCGTAAGTCTTTTCCCGCTTGGCGTGACTCTTCAGGATTGGAAAGCGTGTTGATACTTGGCATAGCTCCTCCGGTCTATTATTCCCCATAGATAATGTGTACGTTTAAACACACATTTTCCCCTGCGTCCTGTTATACACCTAACTTAGCAAGGCATTGACTTCAAAGAATTGTGTTTGAGAAATTTTGTAGCTTATTGACCGATTTTATACGCCGTCATAGCTGATTAAGCTTGAACGTGGGGCTTAGCCGACCTAGAGTCGGTCGTAGACTTCGTTATCGAGTTCGCGAGCACGAGCATCGATATAGCGTTGAGCGGCTTGCAATGCGTTACCATGGGCTTGCTGAACAACTTCGAATCCTTGGTCGGTGAGAATTCGTTGCGAGACCGTACTGATGGAGTCACAGATAATAGCGTCAGTTCCGATTGTTTTAAAAAGGCGGACGCAGTCATCTATTGTGCAGCTGCGGAAAGGGATGTTTTGAGAATCAACGATCTCGAAGCTCTTCGTGGTGAAATAATTAAAGTTTGCACATTGGGCAAACTGAGGTGCCACGTCCAGACCTTCACTCGCGACCGCAATTCTCATGTATGTTCTCCTTTTGCTCTTTATGCGAAGATAACTAAACTTTGTTATATCGATACTACGCTTTCGTCAAGCGGAACAAAATAGTAAGCAGGTGGCTATGGAGAAAACGAAGAATAACGCCACGTATGACGTTGTAATTATTGGCGCAGGGGTTGCAGGATCCTGTATTGCTCGAGAATTATCGCGCTTTGACCTTTCAATTTGTGTGCTCGAAGCGGGCAACGACATTGCATGTGGAGCAACGCGTGCTAATTCTGGTATTGTGCATGCTGGCTACGATCCGAAACCCGGAACGCGCAAGGCGTTCTTTAATGTTCGTGGATCGCAATTGTATCCTCGGTGGGCGAAGGAGCTGCATTTCCCCTTTATTCAAAACGGCTCGCTTGTTGTTGCATATTCGGATGCAGAGCTTGATACGGTTCGCTCACTTGTTCGTCGTGGTCAAGAAAACGGTGTACAAGGTATACGTGTTATATCTGCTGATGAGCTTCATCGTCTTGAGCCCGAATGCTCGACTGCAGCTGTTGGTGCACTTTGTGCACCAACGGGAGGAATCTGCGATCCTTATCATGTGACGTTAGCTGCAGCAGAAAATGCTGTGCTTAATGGAGCTATCTTTGATTTTGAGCAGCGTGTAATTGCAATAGCACATGGTCAGGAAATGAATGCACGCTCTGATTCTCAGCCAATGTTTCGTTTATATACGGATGCGCGCAAAGTTTATACAGCTCGTGTTGTTATAAATGCTGCTGGGGTTCATGCTGACGAGATAAATAATATGGTGAGCTCGCATCATTTGCATACAAATCCTCGTCGCGGTGAGTACTGTCTTTTTGATACTAACTTTGGTTCGACGTTTTCGCATACAATGTTTCAGGCTCCCTCTGCTCTAGGAAAAGGTGTTCTTGTTACGCCGACTATTCATGGGAATCTTTTAGTTGGCCCTAATGCGGTTGAGCAGGCATCTAAGGATGACCTTTCCACCACTGCTGATGGTCTGCATGATATTTTACAACGCGCTCATACGACATGGCCTCATGTGACAAAGCGCGGTATTATAACAAATTTTTGTGGTATTCGCGCGAGCGGGGGAGACGGAGATTTTGTCATTGGAGAACCTGATGATGTGTCTGGCTTCTTTAATGTCACCTATTTTGATTCTCCTGGTCTTACCAGTGCTCCTGCGGTTGCAGAGTATCTTTCACGAGAGGTTGCGTCGACACTGGATGCGCATAAGCGTGTTGATTTTAATCCGATCCGTCCAGCGATTGAACAGTTTAGCCGTATGGATGACGCAGAGCGTGCACAGGCAATTGCACGTGACCAACGATTTGGACATGTAGTGTGCCGCTGTTGCACAGTGACAGAAGCGGAGATTATGCATGCACTTCAAGGACCATTACCTGTCCTTGATCTTGATGCACTTAAGTGGCGCACGGGCGCAATGATGGGTCGATGCCATGGAGGTTTTTGCTCTCCAGAAGTTATGAAACTTTTTGTTGGCGCAACGAATACGGATCCGACGCAGGTTGATAAGCGGCTCCCTGGGTCGCGTATGGTTATGGGTGCGCGTCCGGACTATCGCCAGCTTATTCAGGTGAGCGCATCTCATAGAAGTGATGGTGCTCTTAAACAATATGCTGCTTCTCCTTTGGACGATGTAGCAGTATCGTCTTTGGATGCGTGCGAATCATCCTATGATGTTGTTGTGGTGGGTGGTGGTGCCGGAGGTATTGCGGCCGCTGTAGCGGCACGAAAGGCAGGTGCGCAGGTGCTACTTATCGACCGGGAGTCGCAGCTGGGTGGAATTCTTAAGCAATGCGTGCATAACGGATTTGGTCTTCATCGGTTTAAGGTCGAATTGACGGGACCTGAATATGCGCAGCGTGAGATTGAAAACGTTACATCAAAAGACGTTGATATAGCACTGCAAGCGAGTGTTGTAAGAGTTGATCCAGCAGTGGCACAACCTGGATTGTTTGATGCTACACGAGACGGGGCATCGGTTGCTAGTGTGCCATTGCATAATAGGCAAGGCAATCAACAAACGAAGAGATCCTTACATGCAGTGATATTTGTTGATCAGGATGGTGTCCATCGAGTTGCTGCTCATTCAATTGTTTTAGCAACTGGTTCGCGGGAGCGTGGTCTTGGCGCGCTCAATATGGCTGGTAGTCGTCCGTCGGGTGTGTTTAGCGCAGGGTGCGCTCAGAACTTTATGAACTTGCAAGGATGTCTGCCTGGCAAACGGTGCGTCATCCTTGGTTCGGGCGATATTGGACTTATTATGGCCCGTCGGATGCTTTTTCAAGGGGCAGACGTTCAAGGCGTATACGAAATTATGCCTCATCCATCAGGTCTAAGGCGAAACATCGTTCAATGTCTAGATGATTATAATATCCCCCTGCATTTAAGCACGACAATTGTCCGTTTGGAAGGAGATCGTCGTCTAGAAGCTGTGTGGACATCAAAGGTCGATGAACATACGCTTCAGCCGATAGCTGGTACCGAGGAACGCATTCCTTGCGATACGCTTCTTTTGAGTGTCGGGCTGCTCCCTGAAAATGAAATTGCTCGAACCGCTGGCGTTGAGCTTGACCCGTTAACTGGTGGTGCGGTTGTCGATGAACGATTGGAAACATCGGTGTCTTCAATCTTTGCTTGTGGCAATGCGCTCCATATCCATGATCTAGTTGACCATGTTTCGGCGGAGGGGGAGCGTGCTGGGATGTTCGCTGCCCAACAGGCGCTTTCACCATCGCATACTGCTTCGCACGCGCTTATTCCTCTTGTGCCTGGTGATGGTATCCGCTATGTAGTCCCTCAATACGTGGATCTTGGTCATCAGCATGATGATGCGTCATTTGCAATTTCATTTCGCGTATCGTTTGCGCTAAAACATCCACGCTTTCGTCTTCAACGTCGTGAACCAAATGGAACGCTTACTACGGTAAAAGTTGCAACGACAATGATTGCGGTTCCTGCCGAAATGGTACAGATGCATGTGCACGTGCACGATTTACTTGGCGCTCACTCGTGCGTGCTCTCGATGGAATCAAAGGGTGAGGTCTAATGCTACAAGCTACAGATGTTAAAAACTTTGTATGCGTGTGCTGTCCTATGGGATGCCAACTCGAGGTGGGATTTGATGACAAAGGGTCCGTCACATCGGTTACCGGATATACCTGTAATCGAGGAAAAGCATATGCGCGTGAAGAGGCGACGGATCCTCGGAGAATGGTGACAGCTGTTGTATGCATTAAGGATTGTCCTGAGCCTTTGAGCGTTAAAACCGCGCAGGCAATTCCTAAGCGTTTCATTGATGCAGCTCTTACATCAATTCGTTCGCTTGACCTTACGGCACCAATTTCTGCTGGAGATGTACTTATTAAAGATGTTGCGCACACAGGCGTATCTGTTATTGCAACTAAATCTCTGGATGCAATGCTATAGGAACATAGCAGATACAAAAAGAGGGCAAGTATTAGATGAACGTCCAAGGTGCTCTTGGTACGTTTACATCCTTTGCGATGGATATGTCGACGCTTGAAGAGAATCTAACCGTGTAGGTAAAAGTGTTCAGCAACTGAACAAGATTGTTCAATGGTTGAACAAAAATGTTAGTAAGGGGCAATCGAATGTAGGAGGTGCTCCATGTTAAAGTACTAACGGAGTCTGGTAAAGACGCTCGTAGACCGGTTGAATGAGCCGCGCGAGTTCATTCAGGTTGTCATGGGGCCGCGCCAGACGGGGAAGACAACGGCATTGGGCCAGGCGCTTAAGCGGATTGACTATCCGTTCATTTCCGTTCAAGCGGGAATTGGGCAGGACTCTCAAGATTGGCTGCGGAGAGAACATCCGCAATCCTTCTTTTGTAAATAGGACTATTTCAAGCAAATCAGAATGGGTATCAAAAAAGCGTTGTAATCTTTTTAAGGATTACAACGCTTTTCTTTTGCCGTGTATGGGTGTCGATTTGCGCTAATACCTACAAATGGTTTTACATGCTATCTATTATTCTGGTGCGAATGTTGAGTGTGCTGTTCACTGCGGTGTGCTCGCTGTGATCTTCCAGGACGAAAATCTTGACCATCGTTTGAACGATGCGAACGATTATTGCTCTTGTTCCCTCTGCTTCCCTTATTGCTCGAATTATATGAGCGATTGGAATGTGAGTTGTTTGATCCGTTGCGACGGTGTTGTTTGTTTCCGCCGTTACGGTTCGATTCTCCATTGTGCTGATTTGAATTGTTTTTACGGCGGCGTCCCTGTCCGTTGCGCGATTTATGCGACTGATTTTTATACTCTTTAGCTGCTTTTGCAAGTTCTGGATCGTGCTTCGCCGAAGAACGTGTTGCCTTTGCGGCGATTGCTGCATCACTCTTGGAGGTATCAAAACCTTTAACAGTCATTGAAGGGATTGTTTTGCCGATGAGCTTTTGAATGGACTTTAAATCGCCTTTATTTTCTGGTGCAACAAATGAGACTGCAAAGCCGTGTTCTCCTGCGCGACCCGTACGTCCAATACGATGTACGTAATCTTCAGCCTGGG
Organism: Eggerthellaceae bacterium UBA5808; assembly: GCA_002417975.1. Lineage (GTDB taxonomy): Bacteria > Actinomycetota > Coriobacteriia > Coriobacteriales > Eggerthellaceae > UBA5808. The sequence continues at coordinate 253 of DIDE01000081.1, read as the reverse complement.
TTGGCAAGTGAAAATTGACAACATAATTAACATCGCTGACATCAATGCCACGAGCAAGGACATCGGTTGCGACTAAGATGTCGACTGATCCACTTGCGAATGCATCAATTGCATGTTTGCGTTGATTTTGGCTACGATCTGAATGAATAGGTGCAGCTTTATATCCAGCCTGGCGAAGCTTACGGCAGCAGTTATCGACGCGATGGCGTGTACGGGTAAATACGATAATACGTTTTGCGCTTTTGTCTTTAAG
>DIDE01000006.1 GCA_002417975.1 Eggerthellaceae bacterium UBA5808 | reverse complement strand
CGGACAGAGGGGTGGAAGGGTTGGGTCGCAGGGGGGGGGTGTGGGGTTCATTGAGTACTACGGTTAGAACTATTGTTACATGCACGGGTTCATGCGGTGATTTGCCGTTGAAATGCATAGATCGTGGGTATGATTGCCTCATTTGTGGCGAAATACGTTACCATGATGCATTGGCGGTCTCTCAATCGGGTCTTGCCGTTATTGAACTTGGTCATGATGTGAGTGAGCTTCCGCTTTGTGCATTGCTCGCCGCAACATTGGAAACACTTGGATGGGATGAAGATTCCATCAAGGTAATTGATCAGAGTGAAAATTGGTTAACGCCAGAAGCGATACGAAGGTAGGTAGGCATGGAAGCCACATCCGAACAGATTGATTTGCTTATGAGATTGCAGGAAATCGACAGGAGCATCCTCAAATCAAAAAAGGATCTTGAAGAGCTTCCCCAGCGTGCCCAGATTGCTGCGCTTCGTCAAAAGCAGGAATTGCTTGACCAAAAAAATATTAAGGCTGAGGACCTCTATCAAGAGGCTAAGGCAAATGTTGATAGGCTTACCTGCGAAGATGAACGCTTAGAGTCAAAGCAAACGCTTACGCAACAGCGTATCGATGAATCGCAAGGAGATTTTCGTAGTGTTTCTGCATTAAGCAAAGATCTTGACGGCGTAGCAAAGCGCCGTGAAACGGTTGCATTCGAAAAGGAAAAAGCTGATAAACGCTTGCATCGTGCGGAATCTATTCGTCGTAAGATTCATAGCGCTCAGCGTAAGTTTGCTTCTGAAATCAAAGAACTTGAAGAAGCATTTCAGGAACAGTCGGGCCATCTTCAGGAAGATATTACAAAGGCTGAGGCTGCTCGCAAAAAGCCGCTTAACGGTTTAAACGAGGAACTTATTGATGCGTATGACCGTGCTGCTCGTCGTTGCGGTGGCGTTGCTCTATCTGAGCTTCATAGCAATCATTGCACGGTATGCAGAAGTCTTATTGAACCGAATCGTTTGCTCCAGATTAAACATGATGCTCCTCTGTCTATATGCCCATCATGCCGACGGATTCTGGTTGTTCGATGAGCTTGAGTGCATATCTTCACGTTGATGGCGGATCGCGAGGAAACCCGGGTCTTGCTGCATGTGGCATGGACCTTGTAGACGAACACGATGCGATTTTATGCCAAGGTGGTTGGTTTTTGGGGACCCAGACCAATAACTATGCGGAATATTCTGCATTGATTTGGGGAATCGAAAACGCTTTATCGCTTGGGGTAACGAGTTTGCATGTTCAGGCTGATTCTGAGCTTATGGTTAAGCAAATGAATAGTGTGTACAAAGTTAAGAATGTTGGGCTTAAACGTCTGCATCATCTTGCAACGATACTTGCTTCAGAATTTGATTCGTTTGAAATTTCTCATGTGTATCGTTCTTCTAATAAAAAGGCAGATGAAATGGTGAATAAGGCGATGGACGCGCATAAGGCTGTTGGCTCATATAATATTGCGCTTGATCTTTCTCCTAAGCAGCCATCTCTGTTTTGTAAAGAGACAGCTTCTTCTAATGCCGATGCTACTACATCTAATAAGAAACAATCACATGATGCAACAGCAACTGTTGGACAGAATGAGGATCGTACCATTCTTAAGAATCCTGCATCTGAGGCCTCGTTTGATGGCTGCGAACATGAAGATGTATGTGGCACGTATGAGCTAACCGTAAAAGATCATTTTGACGCTGCCCATGCGCTTATTGGATATCCAGGTAAGTGCCAGTACCTTCATGGTCATACGTGGGAAATTGAACTCACGCTTGCGGGAACTAAGCTTGATTCCATCGGAATGCTCTATGATTTTAAGGATATAAAGCCGCAGCTTCATGCTCTTCTTGATGCGTTTGACCATCACTGTATTAATGATGTAGCACCTTTTGATCGTATTAATCCCACAGCCGAAAATCTCTCGCGTATTTTGTATGCCAATCTAACTGATACGCTTCCAGAGGGGATTGTGCTCAAAGAAGTTGCAGTATGGGAATCTCCTATTGCTAAAGTTGTCTTTAGACCAGCGGAATAGTATACGTATTATTCGATAGTTGTATAACGTGTATGCAGAATTCTGAATCATTTGTTTGACCTGGAGTTTGAGATCTTCGCGCTCGATTCTACCTATCGCGTGAAGATCCGACACTCTGCATTTTTTATCTTGACGTCTTGTTTATAATTGCGCCTATGTCACTTGATCGAACAACAATTACCAACGTATTTCACATTGCGCTACCCGTAATACTCGGGTATATAGGTATTGGTATACCATGTGGCATTATGGAGAACCAGATCGGTTTTAATGCGTTAATGGCGTTTGTTATGAGTATGACGTTTTACTCCGGTGCTGGACAATTTATGATAGCGGGAATGACCTTAGGTGGATCTCCACTGCTTTCTGTTATTGCAAGCGTTTCGTTTGTTAATACGAGACAATTACTTTATTCTGCTGCATTTTCTCCTTTTTTTACTGAGGCGCGCAAGCGTTTAACGTTTCTTTTTTCAGCTACGGTGACTGACGAAAGTTTTGGCGTTAATTTTTCTCAGTTTATGAAGGGCAGTGGGGCATGGACGCCTTCCCAGGCGACGCTTGTCAATTTGTTTTGCATGACATCGTGGGGAGTATCTAATGCTATCGGCGTTCTTGTTGGTAGTGCACTAACAATTCCAACAGCTATTGCATCTTTTGCAATGACATCAATATTTATTTGTCTTTTGGTAAGTCAAAAAATTGGCGGTTAGTTTGCCAGTTATTATCGTATCTGCGTGTGCGGTGTGTCTGTGTAAACTCATCGGTCTTGGTGGCGCTGCAATAATGATTGGTGCTTGCATTGGTGTTGCAGCGGGCATGGTAATTAAGGGGCTGAGCCATCGTGAGCATTAATGATTTTCTGATCGTTTATGCAACGTGTCTCATTACTATGTTGCTCTGTCGTTGTGTGCCTATCTTTTGCTTAAAGGGCCGTGATTTGCCTGAGAATGTATGTACCGCCTTGAGCTTGATTCCTCCTGCGGCGTTTGCTGCTCTTGTTGCAAACGATCTTTTTACACCAGGGATGTTTGATGCAGGGTTATGGCCTGCTGCGATGCCCCTTGTCGCTGGATGTGTCGTTGTTGTTATTGCTTTTAAAACGCATTCGCTGCTTTGGTGCGCAATTGCAGGTGTTGCAAGCTATGCATTGCTTATGTTGATCTAATTTACCTGCATGGATATGTTGCTCACGTGATCTATGATTTGTCTAGGCGCTAATGTACGTTAGTTCTTCACATGAGGAACAAATAATTTGCTATCGGGGCACGTGGACGGTATAATATCCAATCGCGTCTTGAATAGACTTTCTAAGTATTATGGACATGAGAAATACAGAAGGATACAGATAATGGATATCATTCACGCTATTGAACAACAACAAATTAAAGAAGACATCCCCAACTTCAGCGTGGGTGACAGTGTAAAGGTTCACTATCGCATCACCGAAGGTAATCGCGAGCGTATTCAGATCTTCCAGGGCGATGTTATTCGTCGTCACGGTGCCGGAAATCGTGAGACATTCACTGTTCGTAAGATTAGTTTCTCAGTTGGAGTTGAGCGTACGTTCCCAGTTCATTCACCTAAGATCGCAAAGATCGAGGTTACGCGTGAAGGCGACGTCAATCGTGCGAAACTGTATTATCTTCGCAACAAGGTTGGCAAGGCTGCAAAGATTAAAGAGCGTGCTTTTAACTAATGCGTTACTTGCGCGATCTGGCGTATCTTCGGATCGTTTGTGCAATAAAGAGCGTTATCATAATGGAGAGTCCGTTTGGACTCTCCATTTTTATTTCTGCAGGTTAAGACGGAGTTATACATTTTATGGCAAGAACGTATCAAACATCATCAGAGATTATCGCGCTTTTGCGTGAAGCTGATAGCGAGCAGTTTGCTGTGCTTGAGCGTTCGCTTAAGGCTGATACCCGCAAGACTGTGCGTGTTGCAGTAGATCGTGCACAGCGGCGTCTTGAAAACGAACAAGCCGAAAAAGAACGAGTTAATGCACTCTATCAATTTGAATCCGAGCTTTCTCATGGTGGTGTTTCTGTTGGACTTGATGAGGTGGGACGCGGTCCTCTAGCTGGCCCACTTACCGTAGGGGCAGTGGTGCTTCCTGCTAATGATCCGATTTATGGCATCAATGATTCCAAACAGCTTTCTCCTCAACGTCGGGAAGTGCTTGCGGCATCCATTAAAGAACATGCGATTGCTTGGTCGGTACAGCATATAGAACCTGATCGTATTGATGCAGCAGGGATGACTGCTTCACTTCGTGTTGCGTTTAAACGTGCAATTCGCGCTATCGAGGATCAAGGTATATCAATCGATACGGTACTTCTCGATGGCAATCCTCTTCACATGGATAATCGTGAGATTTCGATTGTTCATGGTGATGCACGCGTTGCCTCGATTTCTTGTGCCTCGATTATTGCAAAAGTAACGCGTGATGCATTAATGGTAGAGTATGCAAAAACGTATCCCGAATATGGATTTGATCGAAATAAAGGGTATGGATCGAAAGAACATTGTGACGCAATTGCTCAATATGGTTTATCACCCATTCATCGCGTTTCCTTTTGCGAATCTTTAGCACAAAACTCTCTTTTTTAGTCTAGTTTGTAAATGCATATAGGTTATTCCAATAATCCTAAGGTTGCTGTAAGCCAAAGATAGGGGATTGGGAAGCTATTTGTACGGTTTAGGTATTATTGTGCCTCTACGCTCATCTTATTCACTAAGAGATGGGAGTACCTATGGCTGATAATGTTTCATCTGATCTATCTTGTAACTCTTCATGTATTCAGGCACTTAAAGAAACAGATGCACATAATGAAGATCAGTGTATACATAAAAATGATCATGCACGGGCAGATACCGTATCTGATCGTCCTGATCCTCAGCGAATGTCACCGATGGAACTTGGCCGTCATGGCGAAGCTGCCGCTGCGGCTTTTCTTAGACGGAATGGATGTACTATTCTTGAGCAAAATTGGAAATGTCCCGCAGGGGAAGTAGACATTATTGCGCAGGATGAACATGCGATTCGTTTTATAGAGGTAAAAACTCGATTGAGCGAAGCAAAAGGGTTTCCAGCGGAAGCCGTTACCATTCAAAAACGGCGTCGATACGAAAAGATAGCTGAACTCTATTTATATGAGTATCGAGGTGACGAGACGGCAATCGTTTTTGATATTATTTCTATTCTTGTTGGTGAGCATCGACGTGCATTTCTTAGACATCATAGGTCTGCATTCTGCTTTGATGAGGTGATTCGTTGATCTCGCTGCGCCGATGCTCTCTTAATGCTGCGACTATTCATGGTGTTGAAGCCGTGCCTGTTCAGGTTGAAGTTGCCATATCTCAGGGGATACCTGGATTTGCTATTGTTGGTATGCCTGATGCGGCAATTCAGGAGGCGCGAGAACGTGTACGTGCGGCATTACGTGCATGTGGGTTTTCGATGCCGGTAGAAAAAGTTTTAGTGAATCTTGCTCCCGGCTCGCTTCCTAAATGTGGATCAGGGTTTGATCTTCCTATTGCACTTGGAATATTAGTTGCGACTAAACAGATTGATATGTGTGACCTTCGGCATGCACTTATAGTTGGAGAACTTTCTCTTGAGGGGTCAATTCGTCCTATATCTGGTCTATTCGCCTACATGATGTGTGCTCGAGATACGGGAATTCCTGTGATCTGTCCAAAGGCTAATGATACGGGCATTCATATCGACGGCGTTGAAGTTACGTTTGCAGCTTCGCTAGCGCAATTTAGGGATAAGATTTTTTGCCTACCATGTGAGCGTACGGTTAAAGATGATGCATGCATAGCTGACTATGGTGAAATTGCTGGAAACGGTGTAGCAAAACGTGCGATGCAAATTGCGGCAGCAGGTGAGCATGGCATATTACTTATGGGGCCTCCGGGATCAGGTAAGACGCTGCTCGCAACGTGCCTACCGAGTATTCTTCCGCGCTTGAACAAGGAACAATGCCTTGAGTGTGCACGAATTCACTCGGTTGCTGGTTTAGATGTCGCATCGATCGTTGCAGGCTATCGGCCCTTTCGTTCTCCGCATCATACGGCTTCTCAGGCAGGACTTGTAGGTGGTGGTCGTCATGTTAGACCGGGAGAGATTAGCCTAGCGCATAACGGTGTGCTGTTTCTTGATGAAATTGCCGAGTTTCGTCCAAGTGTTTTGCAGAGTATTCGGCAACCAATGGAATCTGGGTCGATTACCATAACACGTGCTGATGATATAACAAATATGCCTGCTCGCTTTATGCTTGTTGCTGCTAGTAATCCCTGTACATGTGGGTACTATGGTGACGATACTATCGCGTGCACCTGCACGCCAGGGCAGGTGCACTCATACCAAAATCGTATAGGCGGACCACTTCTTGATCGTATTGATATGTTTCTTGAAGTACGCCGGAGCAGCTTTGATGATCTCTCTGGCAACACGTCGTCTTCTGATATGCCGATGTGCTCATCTGATATGTATCAACGTGTTGTTGCTTGTCGCTCATTCGCTCGCCGTCGATCTCGATCATGTGAATCGGACCGAGGTGCTTCGCTTCATCGCTTATTTTCTGTCTGCAATTTGTCAGATTGCTCAATGGGTTTTCTCAGACATGCTGCACGCATGCATGTCTTAAGCGCACGTGCGCTCGTAAGAGTTCTACGTGTTGCTCGAACAATTGCTGATATGGATCAAAGCGTTGATGTGAAACAGGAGCATCTTGCTGAATCGCTTGTCTTTCGTGTAGGAAGGAAGTCATTTAATGCCTAATCATCCTTCTGCTATTCGTGGACCGCGATTTGTCCTTGCGCCAAATGATACTCATTATCCTTCCTCGTTTCATAATCTGGGTCATCCGCCTCAATCTCTGTATGGAATTGGTAATCCTGAGTTATTGATCGAAGGTCTCTCGATTATTGGAGCGCGAAAACCTTCTTCATATGGATTGTCGCTTGCTCAACATTTTGCATATCGTGCAGCTAGTAAAGGGGTAGTAGTTATATCGGGAGGAGCATATGGGTGTGATTCCGCTGCGCATCGTGGAGCCATGGATGCAGGCGGTCGAACTATTGTGATATTAGGAGGCGGGTGTGATCGTCCGTATCCCGCATCACACGTTCGATTATTCCAAGAAGTTGTTAATTGCGGCGGCATCGTTCTGTCGGAATACGAGTGGTCACACCCACCTGTTCCTTATACGTTTCGCTCGCGCAATCGACTGATTGCTTGTTTAGGACGTGCAACGCTTATAACAGAAGCTGGTGTTCCATCAGGCACGTTTTCGACTGCTGATGAGGCACTTGCGGTTAATCGAGACGTACTTGCTGTACCTGGTCCAATTTCATCTCATCGTTCTGCTGGTGCAAATCGTCTTATACAACAGGGGGCATATCCAGTGATTGACGACGAAAGTTTTGACTACGTTCTCGAAAAATTATTTGTTACTCATATTAGTGATAAGGTGTCCAATAATGCATCCGCAGATACTATGCCCGACAATATTCTTGTTGGTATTCTTAGAGAAGGTCCGCTGTCACTTGAGTCGCTTGTCCGCGCATGTGTACAACAATCGAGTGATATTGATGTTTCGAAGGTTCTGATTCAGCTTTCTTTGCTTGAAACCGATGGTCATGTAAAGCGTTTTCCCGATGGTCTCATTGGTTTATCGGATAGCAGGGGCGCCTTATCTGCTACTATGACATCCTGATGGGGATACGTATTAACATAATTGGTGCCGGATTAGCAGGAAGCGAAGCTGCACTGCAACTTGCTTCGCGCGGATTCGATGTATATCTCTACGAAATGAGACCTGATCACCAAACACCTGTTCATAAGACGGGTCTTTGCGGTGAACTTGTTTGCTCGAATTCTCTTAAATCTATGAAGGCCGAAAGTGCTGCAGGGATGCTCAAATATGAGCTTTCTCAGATGGGCAGTAATTTACTTCGCATTGCTTATCAGTGTCAAGTCGATGCTGGTGGCGCTCTTGCTGTTGATAGAGGTCAATTTGCGCATAAAATAACCAGTGCAATTATGTCTTCAGATCATATTACGCTCGTTCATGAACAGGTGAATGGCGTAGCTTTGAATGGCCGCGTTATCTTTAACGATGAAGAGCAACATGCCTCCGAGGACTTACCGTTTGCAACGATTATTGCGACGGGTCCATTGACTGATGGACCATTGGCTTGCTGGCTCGAAAATCAGATGCAGCGTAAACAATTATTCTTTTTTGATGCTGCTGCGCCGATTGTAATGAGCGACAGTCTTGATATGAATAAGTTATTTTTACAGAGTCGCTATGAACAAGGAGCAGGCGATTATCTTAATGCTCCGTTTTCACGTGCTCAGTATGAAACATTTATAGAGGAGCTTGTTGGCGCCGATCGTGTTATTCGCCGATCGTTTGAAACGAAAGATTTGTTTCAGGCATGCCAACCTATCGAAGAGATTGCACGGAAAGGTGTTGACGCTCCTCGATTTGGTACGCTTAAACCCGTTGGCCTTGTTGACCCTCACACAGGACATCGTCCCTGGGCAGCTGTGCAATTACGTGCGGAAAATAAAGCATTAACCAGCTATAATCTCGTTGGTTTTCAAACTAACCTTACGTTTCCTGAGCAGCGTCGTGTATTCCGAATGATTCCAGGTCTTGAGCATGCCGAATTTGCTCGATATGGTGTCATGCACCGCAACTCTTTTGTAGATGCGCCTCATGAGCTAGATCAGCATCTTCAGCTTACATCTTGGAAAGGAACGCCCCTCTATATTGCTGGACAGCTTTCTGGAACTGAGGGATATTGTGAAGCGATTGCCTCAGGGCTCCATGTGGCGCTTGACATTATTGAGCGGATTCAGGGGACAGAACGTCCTCTTATTCCATCTTCTACGGCGTTTGGTGCTCTTATACGGTATGCGACTGACCCATGTACTGAATCATATCAACCACTTCATGTTAATTTTGGGATCATGGATCCGATTGTTCCTAAGATTCGGCATAAAAAGGAACGTTACGCTGCTTATGCACAACGAGGCGCACGGGATTTAGCATCCTATCGTGATAATCTCATACGTTTGGGCATTATCGATTCGTCATCTTGCGTGGGTACGTCCGATGGCTGTTCTGGCATGACATTAGATGGTGAGATGCCAAATGGAGATTGATCAACAACAAACGCCAAGTTCAAACCGTGAAACCGATTTCTGCTATACGTTGCTTAATGATTTCATTACTGATTTACATGTTGAGCATAATGCTTCGCCTCATACACAGCGTAATTACCGCATCGACATTGAATCATATCTTGATTGGGCTCAACGAGCAGCTATCGATCCGCTTCATCCCGATCATCACCAGATTCGTTCATATTTAACTGAGCTTGTTGAAGCTCAATATTCGCATCGAACGATTAATAGACATCTATCGTCATTGCGCAGTTATTTTCGATGGGCGCAGATTCAAGGGGAAGTTGCCCTTAATCCTTTTGATGCCGTCCATAGCCTTAAACAATCTAAAACGTTACCGCATCGTATTCCTCCCGAGGATATCGCAAGTATTTTAAGCGTGTATGGTCCGTGTGATAAGCAAGGGCAGATGCGCGATCAGACACCTGTTGAGATGCGAAATCAGGCTTTACTCGAGTTGCTTTATGCCTGTGGTGCCCGTATTTCTGAAGCAGCAGCATTATCGGTAGGCGATCTTGATTTTGCGCAGAAACAAGTTCATCTTTTTGGTAAAGGACAAAAGGAACGTATTGTTCCCATTCATGATATGGCGATTGAAAGCTTAGATGGCTACATTAATTTTGGTCGTCCAAAGCTATACCAGGCTGATCGTTCTGGTGAAGCTTTATTTCTTTCAACGCGGGGTAATCGTATGGGCACTGTTGCCATGCGAAAGATGTTTAACGCAACACTCACAGCGGCGCATGTAAACGCTCACTATACGCCTCATGATATGCGTCATTCTTTTGCGAGTGATCTTCTTGATGGTGGTGCTGATCTGAGAAGTGTACAGGAGATGCTTGGACATAGGAGTCTTTCGACAACGCAGATTTACACCCATATTTCCACATCACGCCTTTCGAGCGTGCATCATCAGTCGCATCCTCGTGGATAGTTTTAAGCGATTTGCCTATCGGGCTGTATTGGATCTATCCCATGATTTTATACGTTCAAATACGATGAAGGTTAGCGTATGGCGCCTTGAATGTGCATTCTCATTGTTACAATATTAGTTTGTATAAAACGCTTAATGGGAAAGATATAGATCATGGGTCAAGACTCCATCGTTATAAAAGGTGCACGCGAACATAACCTTAAAGATGTCGATGTTGTTATTCCGCGTAATAAGCTCGTTGTTATAACGGGTTTATCGGGATCGGGCAAGAGCTCTCTTGCGTTCGATACTATTTATGCCGAGGGGCAGCGACGCTACGTTCAAAGTCTTTCAAGCTATGCACGCATGTTTTTAGGGCAGATGAACAAGCCTGATATCGATAGCATTGATGGTTTGTCGCCCGCTGTCTCCATCGATCAAAAAACGACAAGTAAAAATCCGCGATCGACTGTTGGTACGGTAACCGAAATTTATGATTACTTGCGCTTACTTTTTGCTCGTGTTGGTGTTCCTCATTGTCCTGAGTGTGGACGTGTTATTAAACAACAAACGACTGATCAGGTGACCGATGAAATTCTAGCGCTTGGATCAGATGTCAAAGCAATAGTGATGTCTCCTGTTGTTGTCGGCAGAAAAGGCGAATTTACAAAACTCTTTAATGATCTGCGCAAAGAAGGATTTAGTCGCGTTAGAATCGACGGTAAAATTGTCAAGATCGATAATGAAAAGTTATCGCTTGATAAAAAGTTTAAGCATACTATCGAGGTCGTTATTGATCGAGTTGTTCTTAAACGGTCAGCTATCAATCGAATTGCTGAGGCAGTTGAACTAGCAGTCAAACTTTCTGATGGACGCATTCTTGTCCAGGCACTTGATGATAAGGGCGATAGCACTGATCATATTTTTAGTTTGGCACTTGCTTGTCCTATCCATGGTCATTCAATGGATGAACTTCAGCCTCGTGATTTTAGTTTCAATGCACCGTATGGAGCATGTCCTGATTGTCTCGGCCTTGGAAGCAGGGAAGAGGTTGATCCGAGTCTTGTTATCCCTGATCCATCTCTTTCTCTTGATGAAGGTGTTGTAGCCCCCTTTAAAACCGGTAATTATTATCCCCAGGTTTTGCGCGCGGTTATGAGCTTTCTTGGATACGATGCTCAAACTCCTTGGGAAGATCTTACGCGAAAAGCGCAGGATGCACTCTTATTTGGCATTAAGGATGAAAAAATCCGCGTTGACTATAAAACGGTCGATGGACGTGAAACATATTGGTTTATCGATTGGAATGGCATTTGCGATGCTGTTATGGAACGTTATAAAGAAGCAAAAAGTGATAGACAACGTCAACGTTATGAACAATATTTTGACGTCGTTCCTTGTGCTACTTGTGGGGGTAAGCGTTTAAAGCCCGAGATTCTTGCGGTAACTATTAACGATAAAAGTATTTATGACGTATGCGAAATGAGTGTTTCTCATTCGTATGAGTTCTTTGAAAATCTCGAGTTTACCGGTGCTAATGCACAGATTGCAAATCCTATTATCAAGGAAATCAAGAAACGACTTAAATTTCTTGTTGATGTGGGACTTGATTATTTGACACTTTCGCGTGCTGCCGCGACGCTGTCGGGTGGAGAGGCGCAGCGTATTAGACTAGCAACGCAAATCGGTGCTGGTTTAATGGGCGTTCTCTACATTTTGGATGAGCCATCGATTGGTCTACATCAACGTGATAATGCTCGGCTTATTGCAACACTCGAGCATCTTCGTGATTTAGGCAATACTGTTGTTGTTGTCGAGCATGACGAGGACACGATTCGTCATGCCGACTACGTTGTTGATATGGGGCCTGGTGCAGGTGAACATGGTGGTCATGTTGTTGCTGCAGGGACTCCTCAGCAGATTATGAAGGCCAAGGGATCTTACACGGCGGATTATCTAACGGGCCGTCGAAAGATAGCCGTTCCTGAGCAGCGTAGAAATCCCGGACGCGGTGTTATACGTATTACCGGTGCATGTGAACATAACCTTTGTGATGTTACCGCCACAATTCCTCTTGGAATGTTGACGGTTGTTACGGGTGTGTCTGGCTCTGGCAAGAGTTCTTTGGTCACGAATACGCTTGCGCCTGCACTCGCAAATCGTGTTAATCATGCACATCGTCGTACGGGACGTTATAAAAAATTGCAGGGTGTCAATTTGCTCGATAAAGTAGTTACGATCGATCAAAGTCCTATTGGGCGAACGCCTCGATCTAATCCTGCAACGTACGTTGGCCTTTGGGATGAGATCCGTGCGCTTATGGCTTCTACACAGGAGGCTAAAGCACGGGGATATGCTCCTGGGCGTTTTAGCTTTAATGTTGCAGGTGGTCGTTGCGAGGCTTGCAAGGGGGATGGCGAGGTCAAGATAGAGATGCATTTCTTGCCTGATGTGTATGTTCCTTGCGAAGTGTGCGAAGGCAAACGATATAATCGCGAAACACTTCAGATTACCTATCGAGGGAAAAACGTATACGATTTACTTCGAATGACGGTCGATGAAGCTCTTGAATTCTTTGAGCATATTCCATCTATTAAACGTCGTTTGCAAACGCTTCACGATGTTGGTCTGGGATATATTCGTCTTGGTCAACCTGCGACAACATTGTCAGGTGGCGAGGCTCAGCGGGTAAAGCTATCAAGCGAGCTTCAACGTCGTCAGACGGGCAAAACATTCTACATTCTTGATGAACCGACAAC
>DIDE01000041.1 GCA_002417975.1 Eggerthellaceae bacterium UBA5808 | reverse complement strand
ACTATTCGTGAGAACATACGATACGGAAACTTGCAGGCATCTGATGCTGAAGTTGAAGCAGCTGCACGTGCTGCCTTTGCACATCACTTTATCATGACGCAACCAGATGGCTACGATACAATTATCAACGAAGATGCAAGCAATATAAGTCAAGGTCAGAGACAATTGCTCACTATTGCTCGAGCTATTCTTGCTGATCGTCGTATGCTTATTCTTGATGAAGCAACGAGTTCGGTAGATACGCGTACTGAAGTACATATTCAACAAGCAATGGATAACTTGATGCAAGGACGTACATCGTTTGTCATTGCACATCGGCTCTCTACTATTCGTAATGCTGATCTTATCTTGGTTATTAATGATGGCGATGTCGTTGAACAGGGAACGCATGCGGAACTTCTTACACAAGGTGGATTCTACGCTCACCTGTATAATTCTCAGTTCGATGAACAAACAGAACAAACCGAAAAGTGAGCGTTACCATAAATCAGAGAATTATCAGAAGTTATCGATAGCTATTATGACGAATGGGTATATAATTCTTAACCCGTTGAGCGTTTACTGTTAGAGAACATGGAGATGCATGGGACAGCTTGAGCATAAGCCGCCAGTTAAGTTGGCTGTTTTCGATTTTGATGGAACGAGTATATCGGGTAACTCGCCCGTATTACTGGTGGGCCATCTTATTCGCCATTGCATGCTTCGCCCAACGGTATCTCTACGTATTGGTTTTTGGGCTTTTGCCTATAAGTTCAGATTACCTCAGAACGAAAGTTGGGTTCGTTCACTTGTTTTTACTGCGTTCGAAGGAAAGCCCCAACGTGAAGTTGACGACTATTTAATGAAATTTTATGACGAGGTTATTGCTCCTCGTTTTCGTTCTCAGGCTGATAAAGCAATGGCGAAGTTACAAGAGCAGGGCTGCGAAGTCATGGTTGTTTCGGCAACATGGGAACCCATTGTTGTTCGAGCAATGCAATTTCATCCGTTTACCTGTCAGCTTTCTACCTCAATGAAAATAGATGAACAAGGGTGCTACACGCGTGAAGTCGATGGCATTCCTGTTGAGGGTGAAGAAAAGATTAAGGTTGTCAAACGGTGGGCGGATGCTCGCTATGGGGAGGGGAACTGGACGCTTGAACATGCGTTTGGTGATCATCATTCTGATCGACCGCTTCTTGAAGCAGCTCATTTTGCTCACGCGGTCACACCTGATGCGCCTCTGGCACGTACTGCAAAGGAGAATGGGTGGGAAGTTCTCGATTGGGATTAGTAAGGTATTTCTAAACAATGAGATGTATTGCTGGGCAACGATTTACTATGCATTGATCTTGAAAAATGAAGATCGTACTTGTGAACGTGGAAATGTACCAATTCAGTATCATTTATTGTTTTCTTGCGCAAGTCTTTATGCGCATAGTTCGTTTGAGTACTATAGAGGTTGAAAGATGACATTATTCGTTTTGCTCTCTACCGAAGGAGGTGGGTCTCATGTTTGGAAAGAATCCGGAGACTAATGGCTCACCGAGTCATGATAATGAGGCTAATCATACGACAGCTGATTATGTGCGGATTGCTCAATCGGCTGAGATGCAAGGTGAGCACGTACTCGCGATGCATCTCTATCTGATAGCATTCGAGAAGTCGATTGCTCTGCATGGGAAAGCTACACCTGATGCAGTTGATGCCCTACGTAAAGCATGGGATATCTGCGTACAACTTAAAGAGCGTTCGCTCGCTGAGTATATTTTTGAGCGTCTTGAACCGTACCTGTCTGCGGATGAAATATCTGAGCATGGGGAACAGCTTCAGCATATGGCGCTCGAAAAACTTGAAGAATTCGGTCTATCGCGTGAAGATGTCCAGGATATGGCTGACATGATCTCTGATGATGCATTAAGTATTGGCGGAATCATGCAAGTTCAGCCTGAGTTTCTTTTAAATCATCACGGCAAAAGTGATTATGTGCTTAAGCCATCGCTTCCGACTGCATCTCATGTTCAGTTGGCAAATACTTCTGCAAGTGATACGGCTGCGGATTCGAAACAGGGGACTGTTGATGTTTCCGCAACGTCAAAAAGTGTAACTGCGTCTGCTAATTCTCTTGTTTCGAAAGATGATGCAGACAGTCTTGGGCAAGACAAGAGCAAGGGCACATCGGCGGAGGTTGTTTCTGACGATAAGAATCCTGTTCCATCGTTTTCATTTGATGATCTTGTTGGATTCGATCGTGCTATTGAAGAGGCGCATCGTCATGGTGTTGGTTTGTCTGATGATTCCTCCTATAACGAATTTGTAACGATGCTTGCTCAGCGTCATGGTATTAGTCATGTGCCTTCGCGCGAGACGGTTTTATTTCGCAGCCTAGCGCGTGAAGATGCTGATCAATTCATGGCTGCTGTTGTTGAAGAAATAGGCTTGCCGACGGTTCGGATGAACATCGAAGAAAATATTCAAGGAATGCCTGCTCTATGCGTTTCAACATCGCCTGATTATAAGAACCGCTTGCATATTGAGCGTGGTGGCATTGTTGGCCCCAGTATGTTGATGCTCGAAGATATTGATCTTTGGGGAACACCACTTCCTGATGGAGTGATGGATCCAAGTATGTTTAATCAGCTGTCTCGTGGCGCGCGTGAGGCGATTTCGATTAT
>DIDE01000122.1 GCA_002417975.1 Eggerthellaceae bacterium UBA5808 | reverse complement strand
CAGGGCAGCGAAGTAGCATTCTCGACAGCATCACAACCCCAATAGGCGCCCCATCATAGTACGACGTGGGCCCACACTGCTCCAGGCCCAATACCGATGCTTAAGAACCGCCATGCCACCAGCGTATAACGCTGACAACGAACAACCCAGGTATCACTTGAATTGTTAGAGATGAGCGCAGCAATTGCATACGCAAAAGGAATAGTAAACCCAGCATACCCAATAAAGAGCGCAGGCGGATGAACAGCCATCGCCCAATGTTCAAGCAAAGAATTCATACCCCACAGTGCAGCATTACCCGTTAATGAGCCGTCAGCAGCGAAATACGACGCAGCCATCGCAACAAAGGGGGAATTATCTTCGGAGAAAAGTAGAATTCCAACGAATCCAGCAAGGACTAATTGAGCAATAACCAACGCGATCGAATCAAGCTGATCAAGGCGCTTAAGACCCCGAAGCGCTACGACAGAATTAAATATCGAAATGAGCCACGCCCAGAACAGGAGCGACCCCTCACGACCTTCCCACAAGCCTGAAATACGATAGAGCGTACCAAGCAACCCCGTCTGACGGCTTTGATTTTGAACGACGTATTGAATACTTTGATCGCCAACAAGAAAGCAGTAAATCAAAAGACCACAGCACCACGTAAGTGCAACCGCCGTGACGACAACACCGATGCGGCCGCCCCAAAGCAGCGTTTCCGCTTCATCCGCACCACGACGACGCTCGACCACTGCGCCAATGAGAAGGCACACGACCGAAACGACCACCGCCGCAAATGCCACTAAAAGTCCGATAAGTCCGAAGATAGCCATAACGCTCCGTTCCTAACCCTTAAGTGCAACATCAGTTGCATTAAAGGATTCGTTTTCGCCGAGGTCGCCCGTTAATACAACTGATGCGCCCTCCTGTGTGGCTCCGTCTGGCATCGCCCCGTCGTAATATACCTCAACATGCTTCGAGGCATCATCACCATCAACGAGGGTAAAACGTGCGCCAGAAACTGTTCCGTTCTGTATCGTCCCTGATATAGTTCCTGTAACTTTTACCGTCTTCCCAACGACCGAATCGCCGTAATCAAGTAGCTTCGACACGGTTAATGCATCGGTTGAACTCTCATACTTTGAAGGACATTTTGTCACGAGTTCGCTGCATTGTAAGACACCCGATCCATCGATTTTGCCCGTACAAATAGCAGTTACTCCATTTCCAAAGGTAGCAGAAACGCCGCTATCATAGGAAACGGTTATCGGGGTAGCAGCTATGTCATCAGGATCTTGGATATCAAACGTGAGTACGTTTCCATCAATGTGATATGAATCATTAACAACATTGCCGGAAACCTGCACACGCTGATTGACATAGTTCCCCTGATCAAGATCGGCGACTGTAACGCTTTTGGCCGCATTTCCTCCTCCAACTACTGCAAGAATAATGACGAGCACAACGATGATAATGCCCGTTACCACGATGAGACGCCTTTTCATCCGTGTATTCATCGTTTACTCCTCATGTATATACGATATCAGTAGTTTAAATAGTTGCGCATAACCATAGTCATGAATAACCATCAAAAGCAAGGGGAGGGCCTGCCGATATCTCTATCGGCAGGTCCTCATTAGGCTCGATAGCTTTTCTACATAACACTCGTGCAGAAAAAAGATGAATCACGAACCTATTGCGCCGAAGCTGCAATCTGCTTGCCCTCGGAATAGGTTACCCAACCCGATGGCATGCTGTCAGAAGCCTCGCTGTGACACTGGGTGCAATAGAATACCGATGCACGATGTGACTTATGACACTCACTGCATGCAATCTGTCCATGCTGCCAACGATGTGGATTGAAATCCATATTCGATGTTGCATTCGTCAGATCAGTACGACTGTTAATGCCGTCGTGACATCCTGACTTAAGGCAGAAGCTGTCGCCGCTCTCTGAAGATCCAGAGTTTGTCATCAAATCATCAAGGCTGCGCTCTTCCAGTGGATAGTAGTAATCACCGGTGACCGTTTCACCAACCTCAGTAATTTGCTGGCTAATTGCAGGCGTATGGCAGCTCAAGCACGTCAAACCAGCCTGCTTATGCGTTGCGGCAAGCATCGCACTTGCATCGGACACTTCATTACCCCATTTGTCCGTTGCTTCTGAGCCTGGTGTTGCATCATATGTCTGCACGTACGTATCCATCGGCGTATGACACATGGCATTGCAGAAACTCGGCTGCGAATGCCAAACCCACATACCAATACCGGCTACAACGAGTACAACTACGACAACGCCCAGTACGATTGGCCATTTCTTCTTAGGCTTCTTCGCAGCAGGCTCTGCAGATGCCTGCTCGACCGTTTCTGCGGCCGACTGCTCCTTTGCGTTTTCTTCGCTCATCCTAACCTCCTTCCCTTCCTCGCTCCTTACCAATCGAGACTGCACCATTCATGCGATCCCGTTATGGTTACTATAAGGATGTTTGCCTATTGATCGCATCACCCATTTAGGGGTAATTTTTCACTCACCCATGCTGCGACCTCGATTTTTTTCTCCTATTATGCATTTTCGCTCATGAGGTGCGCATCCGCACAGACACACGATCAAATACGTAAAGTAATGATCGTTTTTTATCCCCTCCAAAATATAGTTATACCACCTTTTCTCACCTCTTACGGGTGGTATGCGGGTGGGGGTATCAAATAGTGTCAAAACAAGTTTGACTGCTATATAAGC
>DIDE01000032.1:4507-12718 GCA_002417975.1 Eggerthellaceae bacterium UBA5808 | reverse complement strand
GCTTTTTCTTGATCTCATTCAAGAAGGCAACCTTGGCTTGATTCGCGCGGTGGAAAAATTTGATTATACGAAGGGTTTCAAGTTCTCTACATATGCAACGTGGTGGATTCGTCAGGCTATTACGCGAGCAATTGCCGACCAGGCACGTACGATTCGTATCCCTGTTCATATGTTCGAGACCATTAACAAACTCGTTCGTATCCAGCGCCAATTACTTCAGGAACTTGTTCGTGAACCTACTCCTGAGGAAATCGCCAAGGAAATGGATCTGACACCAGAGCGTGTTCGTGAGATTCAGAAGATCTCGCAGGAGCCGGTAAGCCTTGAGACGCCAATTGGCGAAGAAGAAGACAGCCAGCTTGGTGATTTCATCGAAGATGATGCTGCTGTTGTTCCTCCTGATGCAGCAAGTTTTACTATGCTTCAGGAACAATTGCGCAAGGTACTTGACGGTCTTGCAGAGCGTGAACGTAAAGTTATTTCTCTTCGTTTTGGCTTGGAAGATGGACATCCTCGTACCCTCGAAGAAGTTGGACGTGAATTTGGCGTTACGCGTGAACGTATTCGTCAAATCGAGAGCAAGACGCTCGCTAAATTGCGTCATCCGAGCCGTTCATCAAAGCTGAAAGATTATTTGGAAGATTAATGCAGATTCAGAAGGACGTTCGTCGGACTTCGCCTGATTCTTATGGTGTAAAGTCCGACGAAGCCAATGATAAGATTAGCATCTCCGTAACGTGTGGATCCGACGGTACTGAGGTGCCTGTTTCTGTATGGAACAAGACGAGTGATCAGTTTGCTGCACGATTGCGCAAAGTTGCTCGTGAACGTCGCCGGTGGGCTCGCAAGGCTCACATATTCTGCTATCGGGTATACGATGCTGATCTGCCCGATTATTCATGTGCGATTGATATATATAAAGGCGTAGGGCCCGATGAGGGATATTGCGGTGTCGTGATTGCTGAATATCAGGCGCCAAAGGAAATTGATCCATTAAGGGCAACTCGACGTTTTGAAGATGTATGCGCAATTGTTCCGGTTGTTCTTGGCATTCCTGCCGATCAGGTATTCGTTAAACAACGCCGTCGAGCAAAGGGCGGTGGCCAATATCGTGATGCTAAGCAACTTTCTCATAGGCGTTTATGTACTGCCGAATCTGGCTATTTGATTGAGGCGGATCTTTCTGGCTATCTTGATACGGGGATTTTTCTTGATCATCGCGTAACGAGACAGCTTGTTGGTGAACTTGCTCGTGGAAAGCGTTTCCTTAATTTGTTTGCCTATACGGGTGTTGCATCGGTACATGCTGCAGGTGCTGGAGCGCATACGACGACAGTTGATATGTCTAAAACGTATCTTGCATGGGCTAAGCGGAACATGGAACAGAATGGGTTTACTGGGTCTGACCATCGCTATATTAATGCTGATGTGACCGCATGGATTTCTTCTGCAATAGCGCATGGCGAAACGTACGATATCATCTTTGTCGATCCACCCACATTTAGCAATTCAAAAACGATGGGGCAACGTACTTGGAGTGTTCAACGTGACCATGCTCAATTGCTGTCGCTTTTGATTCGTATGCTTGCGCCTGGTGGCGTGATTATATTTTCTTGTAATTTAAGACGCTTTGACCCAGACGTTGAGCGTTTAGCTGCAGCTCATATTCAGATGCGGGATATTACCGCGCGAACGATTCCGCATGATTTTGAGCGTAATCCGCGCATTCATCATTGCTATGCGGTTGTCCCAATAGGTTCGATCAATAAGAATGAGCGTTCGTAGATAGGCATACTATCGACAGGTTCTATGGCATTATACAGTGCGAGCATTTTACATGATGATATTTCTCTATGGCTGCTATAGGCAGCTTCTTTGTTGAATTAGTTCTGTCTGTTGAGGTCATAATTTGTAACATTTTGATGTTAATGCGTTGGTTGTTCCAACGCTATCTATAGAATACATTCGTTGCGGATTATAACGGTGGAGCATAAGCGATTACATGCATCCACTCGTGGATATTGTTTGAGGAGGAATCGTGGACACAAAACACGAAGAACGACAGCATGTGGCTTATTCCATTAGAGTTGCTACACCAGATGATGCGGCATCGATCGTTGCAATATATGCGCCGTATGTCCAGCATACGACGGTAACGTGTGAGTGCGTTGTTCCGACTGTTGATGCGTATCGTTCGCGTATTGCTTCGATAACGGATCGCTATCCTTTTCTTGTGGCATGTGATCACGATGAAAGCGTTATTGGATATGCATATGCGGGTCCTTTTAAGCCGCGGAGTGCATATGACTGGTCGGTTGAAACTACCGTCTATGTAAGTTCCGATTGTCAGGGTAGGGGCGTAGCACGTGGCCTCTATGATGCTCTAGAGCGCGTTTTAGTTGAGCAGCATATAACTAATGAGAATGCGTGCATTATTGCCTCCAATGCGCAAAGTATCGCATTCCATGAGCATCGTGGATTCCATCAAGTTGCACTTTTTTCGAAGTGCGCCTATAAGCTTGGCGAATGGCTTGATATGGTATGGATGGAAAAAACGATTGCTCCTCATGTCGAACAACCTCAGCCGATTCTTGATTTTCCTCTTTGGTATGCCGCGTTTCAACAGAGGAAATCTGCACATGATGCTTCCGATGCGGCAGATGCCCATTCGGCATCGATGACGTGTACATCTGCGGATGCTCATTCTATATCAGCAAACTAAAATAATAGAGGGTACCTGCGAACAGGTACCCTCTATTGATATGTGCTTCTTCCGAGTTGAGTGCAGAAGCTAGATCATGCTATGCCGATGCTCTTTGCGTGAGATCGTGCAATGAACGGTGTGGATTCATACCGTTGAAATGATTTCTTATACCTGGGCAAGGTAGAGCGGATATGCCGTCACAATTAATCTTCGATTGCAATGGTCTTTTTTTCTTCGATCTCCGGTTCGCTCTTTTTTGGAACGGTAATCTTGAGCACTCCATTCGAGAACTTTGCCTTAATGCTGTCAGGTTCGATATCTTCTCCAACGTAGAATGAGCGGTTGCATTTG
This sequence comes from Eggerthellaceae bacterium UBA5808, assembly GCA_002417975.1. Classification (GTDB taxonomy): domain Bacteria; phylum Actinomycetota; class Coriobacteriia; order Coriobacteriales; family Eggerthellaceae; genus UBA5808. The sequence continues at coordinate 9,663 of DIDE01000032.1, read as the reverse complement.
CCTTCAAAACGCTCTTTACGCAAATAGGAACTGCTCTCGTCTTTTTCTTCGTTTTCAACTTTGGATTCGGCACTTACGTTAAGATAGCCATCTTTCATCTCAACGACGACGTCTTCTTTCTTTACTCCAGGCAGATCGATTGAAAGTTGGAAGTTATCGTTACTTTCCTCAACATCGGTTTTCATAAGGCCTGGCATAGGCTTTCCTGTTCCTGAGGGAACGTTGAAAAACGCATCGAACGGGCTCATCATAAAGTCATCAAAGAAATTCCTGTTGTGTGTTGAAGGTACGAGCATCATTCATCATCTCCATTATTGACGGGTATGAGCTTTAATGTGAAGCTCCATACGAGATCTCTGTCCTTTTCGAACATCTTTGTTATAGTCTCCTGAATTAGCACTTGCAACCTTAGAGTGCTAAAAGTCACCGTTGCGTTACTTTGATGTTAATCGTTTGTTAGACATGATTACCGTATTGGATGTCCATGTGTTTCTTGAAGTTCATGCGGGTTTTTGCGAATGTCATACATCTATCCATCTATGGGGAAGTGCGTGACGTGTATACTTTTGAGATAGTGATATAGGCATCTTTGACATGATGATGCTAAAGATGATAAATATGCTGATACTATATGCGGCATCAACCGTGGTACCGACGAACTAGTTTGGAATGGAGTCGAACAATGAAAACGTATAGTGCGCATTATCAGTCGCCACGCGATGCGCATCCCGTTAATGGTACGTTCGATTTTCAGAGTGATTTTAAAGCTGGCTCAAAAAAGAACATGACGGATGCGCGCATTAAGATGCTTGAACTTTTTGGGAACAAAGCCGTATCGTGGCAAATTAATGATGTGGTATCGGCTGGTTCACATGTCGCAGAAGACACTGATGATGTGCAACTTCAACTTGATTTTCGTGAACCGCGCAAGATCCGTAAACATCATACGTTCGATCGTGGACGCGTGTAATCCTACGAATAATTTGAATACTTCTGTCGGCAGAAACTAATGTGCTAACGCCGTTTGATAATGCTATCGCTGATGCATTTGTGCTGCTCAGTGACATTAATGTAAGCTATCTGTTAGCCATATGAAATCGAACACTCTCGAATAATCTGTATCCTGGTGCTATACACGGAAATCGGGAGGAGATTCTCATGTTTCAAGATGCGCACCAGGGAGCCAATAGAAATGCTGTTCCGCCTATTCCTATTGACGCGTCAGTAACCGATGCGATGTCTCACCAAGAGATTGCCCCTATTGATAGCATGGCATCTTTTGAGCCAGTTGCAGACGCTGCCAAGCGTCGTGGGTCACATAAAGGTAGGACGATCGTTATCGTTGTCTGCGTTATTGTCGTTCTTATCATTGGATACGGTATATCTCAATTATTCAATGAACCTGAGCAGACCGTTCAAACGTCAGTCGTTTCGCGTGGGACATTTCAAAAAAACGTTGAAGGCAAAGGAAATCTCGAAGCCTATTCATCGGCTGAGGCATCAGCAGAAGTATCAGGTATTGTCGATCAGGTTATGGTTGGAGAAGGCGATACCGTTCACGCGGGTGATGTTTTGTATACTATTAAAAATGACTCACTCGACGATAAAGTAACCCAAGCTTATTCTCAACTAGTTGCAGCTCAGAACTCTTTGACTGAACATAAAAATAGTATGAACGCACTTCGTAATCAGCAGACAACTACTACCACTATTACGCCTTCTTCGACGACGAGTTCGAAGACAACTTCGGGGACAACGCAATCGACGACGAGTTCCGGATCGAGCGGTGTTGCTACTACCGGTGTGACAAGTACGGATATCGCAAATGCGCAGCTTCAGATCGATAGTGCTCAGAGTACGCTTGATGCGGCGCAATCATCCTATGATACTGCTGTTGCGGAGGCGGCTAAACGCACGGTTACGGCTCCTATGGATGGGGCAGTGCTTACCGTTAATGTCGTTCCTGGAACAACCCTCCAATCATTGACGCAGGCAAATAAAGCTCCAATGACGATCGCTGATCTTTCGAAAATGTGTATTCGTATTCCTGTAAGTGAAGTTGACATTGAGCAGGTCAAAATTGGCCAGGAAGCAACGGTTACGTTTGACGCATTATCCGATGTAACAGCAAAGGCGAGCGTTGCTCATATTGCGAATGTGCAAAGTACCTCTGGTACATCCACGTCGTCTGCTTCTTCGGGAAGTTCAACGAGTGCGTCTCAATCGGTACGCTATGAAGTGACACTTATGATTGATAATCCTGATCCACGTTTAAAGAGTGGCATGACTGCGCATTCTGCAATTCTTGTTCAATCTCTTGATCAATCGCTGATAGTGCCGACTGTCGCTATTCATAGTCAATCTGATGCTCCTTATGTTGTAAAGGAGATGGATGATGGAACTTCGCTTCAGATTCCCGTATCGATTACTGCATCGAATGATAGCGATTCGGTTGTCCAAGGCAATATAGCTGCTGGCGATAACCTTATTATTGGATCGTCAAGTAGCTCGCATACGTCGTCGGCCGAAAGTCGGTGATGTGTTCCTATGAAGTCATTTTCTTCACATGATTCTATACATTTTGATTCTTCCCGGACGGGTAACTTGGCGACGGCGTCTCAGTCGGTTCCATACCATTCGCCATATGTTATTGATGCTCAGCGTCTTACGCGCGTGTACCGATCGCCTGCAGGGAATACCTATGCGTTACGTGGGGTCACTTTGCGTGTAAAGCAGGGAGAATTTCTTGCGATTATGGGTTCTTCAGGGAGCGGTAAGTCAACGCTTATGAGCATATTAGGTTGTCTTGATACTGCGACGTCGGGATCGTACTATCTCGAAGGAGAAGATATAAAAACAAAGACGGACGACGAACTTGCTTCGATTCGGGCAACGAGGATTGGATTCGTTTTTCAATCGTTTAACTTATTGCCACGTATAAGTGTTATTCGCAATGTCATGCTTCCGCTTTTGTATACGGCATGTCCGGTGCGGGAACGTATTCCTCGTGCGCGGGCGGCGCTTCGTGCGGTGTCGATAGACGAAAAACTCTTTGATCATATGAGCAATGAGTTATCAGGCGGTCAGGTTCAGCGTGTTGCAATTGCCCGTGCACTTGTTAACAGTCCCGCGCTTATTCTTGCTGATGAGCCAACAGGCAATCTCGATTCGGAGACAACTGATCAGGTTTTGTCATCGTTTGAATCGCTGCATCGAGCTGGACGGACTATTGTTCTTATTACTCATGAGTCTGATGTTGCTTCACGTGCTGATCGATGCGTGTATATCAAAGACGGATGCTTGTACGATTCCGTTGCTGCTATGCATAATGCGCGGAAGGTGGTGTAGACGATCCATGAAATTCCGTGACATACTGCAGGAAGTACAATCCACGCTGCTCGCTAATCGGATGCGTTCGATTTTAACAATTCTTGGTATTGTTATCGGCATAGCGGCGGTAATTACTATGAGTTCGCTCGTAAGTGGCATGGGAGAATCGCTTTCGAAAGGCTTTGGTCTTCAACAATCAAAGGTTGTTACCATAATGGCAGGTAGCGATGCGTCAGAAGCTAGTTATGAAGCACTTGCAAAGGCTATGCCTCAGATCTATAGCTCTATCCTTATCGTGGATAATTCTGTAAGTTCATCGTTTTCTGTTGAAGGAAATTCTAAAACAATTACGGCAAATTATATTATCGGATCAAGTGACGAGTATGCAGAAGCAACTGGTTTACAGTGTTCAAGCGGATCGTATTTTACTGCCCAAGACAACGCAAGTGCCCATAAGGTTGTTGTACTTGGTGATGGCATAGTTAAAGACCTTTATGGGAGTAAGAACGCTCAGGTAGTTGGAGAGAAAATCTCTATATTAGGGGATAGCTATACTATCGTCGGCGTGGCTGATTCCTCGAAGTCGGGTGGAACGCTCATGACTGATACGGGGACGACGATTTATATGCCATTTTCGACCAAGCGAATACGGCTTAATTCGGAGGGCTCAATTATCGGTTTGGGAATGCTCAAAGACGATCCGATAACGCTTGACCTTGATCAGATTGGAAAAGACACGCAGCAAACGTTTGGATCGATCCTTGGAATAAGCGACTGGAAAGATGCAATAAACGTAGTATCGGCAGCTTCGATGGTCAATGAACTCAATTCGCTTGTTACTGCAATTGCGCTATTAATGACAACTATTGCATCCATCTCGTTACTTGTTGGGGGAATTGGCATCATGAATATGATGCTAACGAATGTAACGGAGCGTATTCACGAGATCGGTTTGCGCAAATCACTTGGCGCACGAAGCCGCGATATTACCGTGCAATTTCTATTTGAATCTATCATCCTTACCATTCTTGGGGGATTGATTGGCGTTATATTTGGTTACCTTGCATCGGGAGCAATGGTAGCTCTTATTAATGTGCTTATGAATGGATTCGATCTGCCTCTTTCAGTTGATCCAGGCTTGGTACTTATTGCAACGGCAGTATCTGCTGCAATTGGCCTTATTTTTGGCTATTACCCTGCACGTCGAGCAGCAAAAATGGATCCAGTTGAGGCGCTCCGTTATGAATAATTGAAAAAGTTAGTTTGTGACTAAGACCTCCATAGGAGGTCTTAGTTGTTGATGTCTACGTTTTTGTTTGTGCTTAAATAATGTGTACCTTTTTGATGCAGTGCGATTCGATGCTGTCGCACGATGCAGTATGATAGTATTACATTGTTTGATGCATCTCATGAGATGCATGCCCTGCATCGAATGGCATGAGAGTACTCCACGATGCATGGATGGTCATCTGTGATGGCATTCCAACGATGTCTGCGTCTTTATATTGAGCGTAAGGCGTGAAGTGGTGTAAGATCATGATCAATTGCACGTTGCTACAGTAGACGTAAAACGTACGGAAAGGAAAGCGAATGTCTGCAGACACCAACAAACTCGGTTCAAAAATCAAGACTCTAAGAGAAGCTCTTCACCTGTCTCAGAAAGAGTTAGCCGATCGTTGTGACTGCGAGGTATCCGTTATTTCTGGTTTAGAGGATGGCGCCTTACCACCTTCGTTAGCCCCGTTAATTAAAATTACCCGCGCGCTTGGAGTTCGTCTGGGTACGCTTATGGACGATGACGAAAATCTTGGACCTGTGTATATCGA
>DIDE01000032.1:0-4319 GCA_002417975.1 Eggerthellaceae bacterium UBA5808 | reverse complement strand
TCAATCTACTACGATTCGATCGTCCCTCATCAGGTTCGTGCGTATGACGACCAAAATGCAAAATTTCTTGCCGTCGTTTATACCCCTATCTAATCGATAGCACGACACATTATTTCGAATCGTAGTGCCCCTTGCGCATGATTGAGCTGCAACCATGCGTCAGGGGTGCGTGTATATATCTAGAATTGAGAGATTACTCATGAGCAACGATACCAATACACAGACCACGCAATCGAGCGAGCCTGTTCCTGGATCTCAGGATTATCCGCTTCATTCCGAAAAAACGATTGGACGATACTTTCGCGAGCAGGTACAGATCGATCCTGATCATGACTTTGTCGTATATCCTGATCGTAATCTACGCTGGACGTATGGTGAGTTTGATGAACGTACGGATGACCTCGCGCGCGGTCTTCTTGCGATAGGCATGCGACCCGGTGATCATCTGGGCGTATGGGCTCGTAATATCCCGGACTGGCTGACTTTCATGTATGCCACAATGAAAATCGGCGTTGTTATGGTAACGATGAATCCTGTCTATAAAAGCCATGAACTTGATTACGTTCTTAAGCAATCCGACATGAAAGCACTTTGCATCATCGATACATTTCGTGATGTTGACTACGTACAGATTGTTCGCGATCTCGTTCCTGAATCATTGACACAACCGCGTGGACAGCTTAATACGGAGGAATATCCGTTCCTTAAGAATCTTATTTATATGGGGCCAGAAAAGCACCGTGGATTTTATAGTGTTCCCGAACTTATTCTTTTGGGTGAACATGTTGGCGAAGAAGAACTTGAAGAATGTGTAACGCAGTTTGATAATCGCGACTGTGCAATGATGCAGTACACCAGCGGCACAACGGGATTTCCTAAAGGTGTTATGCTGACGCATCGCAATATTCTCAACGATGGCTTTTACATTGGCGAAGGTCAAAAACTTACGGCAAATGATCGTGTGTGCTTGCCTGTTCCATTTTTTCATTGTTTTGGATGCGTATTGGGTGTTATGGCATGTTTGACGCATCGCTCGACTATGGTCGTTGTCGAAAGCTTTAACGCTGAACTTGTACTTGAAGCTATCGATAAAGAGCATGCGACTGCAGTCTACGGTGTTCCGACGATGTTTATTGCAGAGCTCAATCATCCACGTTTTAGTCAGTACGATATGTCGAGCTTGCGTACAGGTATTATGGCAGGGAGCCCTTGTCCGCCAGAAACCATGCGTGAAGTAATCGATAAGATGAACATGAAAGATGTAACGATTTGTTATGGTCTGACCGAGACGAGTCCTGTATTTACGCAGACGAGTGCCGATGATGATATCAAACATAAATGTGAGACGGTCGGGCGCAAACATCCTCCTGTTGATGTTCGCATTATCGATCCGAACGATGGCCATATATGCGGCATCGGCGAACCGGGCGAACTGTGTTGCAAAGGCTACAATGTTATGAAGGGCTATTACCATATGCCTAAGGAGACTGCGCAGGCAATCGATGCAGATGGCTACCTTCATTCGGGCGATTTGGGAACCGTTGACAATGATGGCTACTATCGCGTAACCGGTCGTATCAAGGATATGATTATTCGTGGTGGAGAGAATATTTATCCGCTTGAGGTTGAGAATTTCCTTCTTTCGATGCCTGGTGTGCTTGATGCTCAGGTTGTTGGTATTCCGGATGAGCGTTTGGGTGAGATTGTTGGAGCATTTATTCGTACGCGTCCAGGCTATGAAACGATGACTGAAGATGATGTACGTGCATATGCGATTCCTCGTATTGCGCGCTATAAAGTTCCCAAGAAGGTATTCTTTGTAGACGAGTTCCCGATGACGCTTTCTAAAAAGGTGCAGAAGTATAAGTTGCGCGAAATGGCTCAAGATCTTGTTAAACAACAAAAGGCGGCTGAAGCAGCTAAGGCCAGTGCTGCAGAGGCACAGGCTCAGTCCGAAGAGGATGACGCGCACGGCGGAATGTTTATGGAGCACTAAACCTTATTTGGTGTACAGTCTGTATGTGAGTTATTTATAAGAGCCTATCGTTAGATCGATAGGCTCTTTGAGCGCTATAGAGTGGTATTGGACAGAAAATTGTATCTTACTACTCCAATTAGGCTGTGCATTGCATGATCTTTTTGGTATCATGTCAAATTGCGCGTAAATGACGGGTATCGTTGTTTCGCGTTGAGAATCGACCCAGTCAATGCGCGGTCGATGCAGAAGCGGGTGTGGCGGAATTGGCAGACGCGCCAGATTTAGGTTCTGGTGGGGCAACCCATGAAGGTTCGAGTCCTTTCACCCGCACCAATCTCGCGTAGACTCAAAGATATAGATGGAGGAAACGAGTGGACACCAAAGTTGAGGTGCTCGAAGATGGCCAGAAAAAGCTGACTATCTCCGTCGACAAAAAAGAAATCAACGACCGAATCAAGAAGACGTATAAGGATTTTGCGTACAAATACAATTTCCCTGGTTTTCGTAAGGGGAAAGCTCCTCGTCCCGTCATCGATTCTGCTCTAGGCAAAGAAGCTGTTACAGCAACGGTTACCGACGATGTACTGAATGGTCTGTACCCGCTCGCGCTTGAGAAGCATGATTTGATCCCTGTCGGTCAACCAACGATCGAGCATACGCTTGATATGGTTGCAGAAGGAAAGCCCTTCACATTCACGGCTATTTTTAAGGGTCGTCCAGAGCTTGAATTGAGCAGCTATGAGCCTGTTCATATTAAGCTTCCGAGTGAAGAAGTTACCGAAGCAGATGTCGATGAGCAAATCGATGAACTGCGCAATTACTACTATGACTTCAAGGATTGCTCGGCGGCAACAAAGGTTAAGGCTGACGGGTTTGTTGAACTTGCTCTTTCTGCTAAGAACGATAAGGGCGAAGATATGCCTGCGCTTAAGGCTGACGAGCGTATTTATGAATTAGGTAAAGGTCTGTTCCCTGAATCTTTCGATACTGAATTAGTCGGAATGAAAAAGGGCGACACAAAGACGTTTGATCTAGATTTGACCGATGATGCCTCGACCATGGGACAGGCTATCAAGGGAACGGTAACGTTTACCGTAGAGATCAAGCAGGTTAAGGAAAAAGTTCTTCCTACGATCGATGATGCGTGGGCAAAGGACAAGGCTGGCTTTGAATCTTTAGCTGATCTCCGTACGCGTGTATCCGAGAATATCAAAAAGCAGAAGACTGATATGATGCCGCGCATGCGCGAGAATGAAACGCTTTATGAGCTTCAGGAACGTTTGCAAGGCGAGGTTCCTGATGACCTGTGCGAAGCTGAAGAACAGAACTTGTTGCAGGACTTCTTCATGCAGCTGCAGAACTCAGGTATGACGTTTGATGCTTACTTAGCGCAGTATCAGATGACACCTGATAAATTCAAAGAAGACATCAAAAAGCAGGCTAAAGACGTTACAACGCAGGACTTTGCACTCGATGCATGGGCGCGTCATCTTAAGATCGAAGTGACCCCGGAAGAGGTTTCTAAGGAATTTGATGATAGCGGCATCGATGATCCTCGCAAGGTTGAAGAGGAATGGCGTGTCAACGGTCGTCTGTGCATGATGCGCGCTGCTATTCGTCGCAACAAAGCTCTTAAGTTGATTGAAAAAGACGTTGTTGTCGAGGAAATCGATCCAAAGGCTGAAAAGGCTGCAGCTGCAAAGAAGGCTTCTGATTCGAAACCTGCTAAGAAGGCAACTTCTAAGAAGGCTTCTACGAAGACGAAGGCTGCTGCACCTAAGAAGGCAACAGATAAATAGCGTTGCGTTTGTCTCGTTTCGCTTTCTATGTGTTCCTGCATAAACATAGAACGGGTTGGTGGATACTTATCTGCCAACCCGTTCGTTGATTGTTGGTGATTATGCAGTATCATTATCACGTTTGGTAGTTATCTTTATGGACTCTACAATAGACGAATCGATCAAGCAGTCATTTTTGGTAAGCTTAATCGGTGAAGAAACTAAGAAATCGAGGTATCTATGAATGAGTTTGGCCAGGTATCGAATTTAATCCCTTATGTTGTAGAACAGTCTCCGCGTGGAGAACGTAGCTATGATATCTATTCTCGCTTGCTCAATGAACGTATTGTATTTCTAGGCGAAGCAATTGATGATCAGGTTGCGAATTCAGTCGTCGCTCAGCTGCTCCATCTGGAATCTGCTGATCCAGAGAAGGATATTTCTCTCTACATCAATAGCCCTGGAGGAGTTATTACTGCTGGTTTGGCAATCTACGATACGATGCAATATATCAATTGTGACGTATCAACGATTTGCATTGGACAATGTGCTTCGATGGCTGC
>DIDE01000121.1 GCA_002417975.1 Eggerthellaceae bacterium UBA5808 | reverse complement strand
CTCTATGGGCGTACAACCTGATTTCATCGTATGCCGTAGCGACCATGAAGTATCTGATAAAGTACGCGAAAAAATTGCGTTGTTCTGCGATGTTGCGCCCGAAGATGTGCTTGAATGTTCGGATGCTCCATCAATCTACGAGGTTCCCATGGGACTGCATGCCCAGGAGTTTGATCAAAAGGTTTTGGATCGTCTCCAAATGGATTGTCCTCCGATTGATCTCACACCTCTCCAGACCTTCTTGGATGCATCAAAGCGTTGTTCCAAAGTTGTTCATGTTGCTATTGTTGGCAAATATGTAAGTTTGCCGGATGCGTACCTTTCGGTAAATGAGGCACTTGGCCATGCTGGTGTCGCCAATGAATGCAAAGTCGATATTGAGCTCGTCGATGGCGAACAGCTCAACGAAGATAATGTTGATGAAATCCTTGGAGATAAAGATGGCATCCTTGTCCCGGGCGGGTTTGGTCAGCGTGCATTTGAAGGTAAAATTCTTGCTGCGCAATATGCTCGTGAGCACAATGTTCCATATTTGGGAATCTGCCTTGGTCTTCAGGCTGCAGTATGCGAGTTTGCTCGTCACGTTGCAGGCCTGCGTGGGGCAACGTCAACGGAATTTGATCCTAATGCAGAATTCCCTGTTATTGACCTCATGCCCGAGCAGGAAGATGTTGAAGATAAGGGTGGAACGATGAGGCTTGGATCATATCCTTGTTCTCTTGTTCCGGGGACAAAAGCGATGGCTGCCTACAATGAAGAAGTTATCTATGAGCGCCATCGTCACCGTTACGAAGTAAGCAATGTGTATCGTCAGAAACTTATCGATAGCGGTTTAACGGTGTCTGGTGTATCTCCTGATGGACGTCTTGTCGAAATGATTGAGCTTCCAAATCATCCGTGGTTTGTTGCAAGCCAAGGACATCCTGAATTTAAGAGTCGCCCGACGCGCCCACATCCTTTATTCCGCGATTTTATTGCAGCGGTTGATACGTATCATGATGGATGTGCATCTCATAACGCATAAAGAACTGTTTTGCCATGCGGATCGTGTAGGAATATAACTCCTCTTGATCCGCATGCGTGTATTGAGGTGATAGTGGAATGAGGGGGCATAGCGATGCATCATATGGATGCGGTTCGTGACGAGTTTATCTCCTATCTTACGGTGGAGCGTGGCTCATCCCCTCAGACAGTGCGTTCATATTCTCATGATCTTCGTGTCTTTGGCGACTGGCTATCAGATCCTGATATGCATGAGTCAGGAACAACCTATGATTCATATACTGCTGGAGTTACGCGGCAAACAATTATCGACTATGAATCATATTTACAAAAAGAAAAATCTTATGCTACTTCAAGCATTTCTCGCAGTCTTTCGACGCTTAAGAGCTTCTATCGTTTTCTTGTTCAAGAAGGATTGTGCGTCGAAAATCCTGTTTCTACGGTATCACTTCCTAAAAAGCCTGATCACTTACCGGGTGTGCTTTCAATCGAGCAAGCAAATCAACTTATGCATACAATTCAAGGGGATCAACCTGTCAATACGCGCGATCGGTCCATTTTGGAAGTTCTCTATGGATGCGGTTTACGTGTAAGCGAACTTGTCGGCCTCGATGTTGATCGGGTTAACTGCAGAGATGGATACCTTATTGTGTGTGGTAAGGGAGAGAAAGAGCGTATGGTGCCTATCTCTGGTGGTGCCGATGTGTCGTTGCGCGAATATCTTGCTAAAGGCCGTCCTCGGCTAATTCCTGCTTATGCACAACCGACGACTGCCGTCTTTCTTAACACGCGCGGCGGCCGACTCAGCCGCCAAAGTGTTCATACGATCGTTAAACGATCAGGACTTGCTATTGGAATACAAGACCTTCATCCTCATACACTTCGGCATTCCTGCGCCACGCACATGCTTGATGGCGGTGCTGATCTGCGCATTATTCAAGAGATGCTTGGGCATTCTGATATTGCTACGACTCAAATTTACACGCATGTTCAGCGTGGCCATATCCGAGAAGAATACATTGCTGCACATCCACGGGCACGTATCTCCATTCCTTTCTTTCATCGTCATAACGCTTAGTGCATCGATTGCACGTTAACGTACCATGCACTCTGCATAGATAGCCATGTTCTAGAGCTCGACGTATTCGGGCGCTATATCCTCCGTGTCTTCATAACTCTCCTACTTTCTCCCACTTTATGCCGCGGGCAATTACACCTATATATTGTGCCTCGATCTTCTTCTCTTCTTTATATAGCCCTCATCGTAAATTGCTATGTATCGAAGTGGGAGATTTAGTCCCTCAAAGTGGGTTTAAATACCATATTGTGTTGCTAAGTGGGACAGAATGGGATAAAATACCAGATGTTGGAAAGGTGACTAAAAAAGGAGGGGAGTGCAACGAACTTTGTTGGTGAATATCATCACAAACTCGACGCAAAGGGTCGTTTGTCGCTGCCTTCTGGTTTTCGGAAAGCCCTTCCAAAGAATCTCATTGTTACGTTGTCCCCGAACGGTGATTGCCTCTACGTTTTCGATTCCGACGGATTCGGTGTATGGGTTAATTCATTGTTCCAACGTGAAGGTGGCTTCGATGCAAGCAATAGCCGGCATGTACGTACGCGTAAAGTGCTCAACTCGCGTGCAAAAAGCGTCGAAATCGATGGATCTGGCCGAATTGGCCTGTCTGCGGATCAACGCGAACATGCAACGCTTGATAAGGACGTTGTCGTCGTGGGGGACTCGGACCATTTTGAGATTTGGGATGCAAAGCGTTGGGACGACTTCTGCTCGAGCGTGGATTTATCCGCGATCTTTACGAGCTGATACTCAGACGTGCGCATGATGACAAGCGAATATCGGCATATACCTGTTCTTCTTACCGAGTGCATCGAGTATCTCAACCTTTCATCGGGTCAGACATACGTTGATGCCACACTTGGAGGAGCTGGTCATTCCATCAAGGCTGCACCGCATCTAGGGCATGATGGAATGCTCATTGGAATAGATCAAGATGAGGTTGCTCTTGATGCTGCTCGTCAGCGTCTCTGTGCGCTTCCTTCTGATCAACGTCCTAATCTCCAGCTTTTACGAGGCAATTTTGGTAACTTAGACGATTTGCTCTTGCAGGCAGAAATTCCTGGGGTTGATGCGTTTCTCTTTGACCTTGGTGTTTCGTCTGTACAGATTGATACGCCATCTCGAGGCTTCTCCTTTAAGGAGACGGCACCTCTTGATATGCGGATGGATCCGGGGAAACAAACCTTAACTGCAGCTGAGATCGTAAATACCTATAACGAAGCAGATCTCACTCGGATCATCCGTGATTATTCCGACGAACGGTGGGCAAGTCGAATTGCTTCATTTATCGTTCGAGAGCGTTCACACGAACGAATTGAAACCAGTGATCAGCTGGTTGCGATTATTAAGGCAGCAATTCCAGCGTCCGCCCGTAGAAAAGGTGGTCACCCGGCAAAACGAACCTTCCAGGCTTTGCGCATCGAAGTTAACGCGGAATTAACCGTGTTGCGTAAGGGTCTTGAAGCGGCGATTCGCTGGTTGAATCCAAATGGACGAATTGTTGTGATGAGCTATCACTCGTTAGAAGACCGCATTGTAAAGGAAATTTTTTCTGAGCATGCGCAAGGCTGTACATGTCCACCCGATTTTCCGGTGTGCGTATGTGGACAGGTGCCGACACTCAAAATCATCAATCATAAGCCTATCGTGGCATCGGATGAGGAGGTCGAGCGTAATCCCCGCGCACGCAGTGCAAAATTGCGTGTTGCAGAGAGACTCTAGATCGTTTCTCGTTTGATGTGGGATGTAAAGATATAAACGGATTATCTAAGTAGCAGAAAGGACCATCGGTTATGCCTAGTGCCGCACCGGCCTATCAATACGAGCCGGATCGTCATAGCAATACGCGTCCCGAGCGTGCTCCACGCGTACGAGTCGTTCCTGGCAGCCGTGTGTCGCAGGGTATTTCTCCTGCTGCAGTTAAAGGTATCCGTATATTTGCCGTTGCACTTATGGTATGTGCAGTTGTTGGCTGCATTCGTGTTGGCCTTTTAACGGCAACAGTGAGTACGCTGGCTGATTCAGAAAATGTTGTATCGCAAACCACACAACTTCGTTCTCAAAGTGCAGATTTGCAGGTTAAAGAAAGTTCTCTTTCGAATCCTACAACCATTAAGCAGACTGCTTCGACTTCGCTTGGTATGAGCGCGCCCGAAGAGACAACTAAAATTACTCTCGGGACTGATGTTGTTTCGGTCGATGATAGTGGATCGCTTTCGCTTTCTCAAAGTCTTGCTGCAGCATCACGCTAGAAAGCGGGTTCATAACGAATGACTACTCAAGGGCGTACCGATCGTCATAGATCAACTAATTCATCTCATTCAAACGATCGTAGATATCAATCGTCTCCGCACAATGGTAATCAGGGGACAAAGCGGTCTTCATCTCGACGATCGTCGCGTTCTTCGTCTATTCCTCAATCGGTAAGCGTAAGGCGCGTGCTTTGTATTGTTGGAATTTTTGTTGCATGTGCTCTGGTCATTCTGGGGCGTATTTTTTATTTAACCGTTATTGTTGGGCCACAAAATGCCGAAGATGCGCTTGCATCGCGAACAGTTGAAGTAACGCTACCTGCTAAAAGAGGAACGATCTACGATCGAAACGGAACGGTTCTAGCAACGAGTGTTGATGCTAAAACACTGTATTGCAATCCGACCGAAGTAACTGATCCCCAAGGCGAAGCTCAACAACTTGCTAATTTACTGGGCGGAGATGCCCAGGATTACGCCGATCTTATGCAAACATCGGATACTTCATTTGTCTATTTGTATCATAAAGCTGATGAATCGGTTGCAGATCAAATTGCAGACCTTAATCTTGATGGCGTTCATCAGCTTGCCGATTCTAAACGTGTGTATCCTTGTGGACAAACAGCTGGTCAAATTGTCGGAATGATTGACATTGATGGCAATGGTCTTTCGGGTCTTGAACTCTACTACGACGATACGCTTAAAGGAACAGATGGGTCGTTACTTGCCGAACGTGGTGCGAGCGATCTTCCTATTGCCGGTGGACTGTATCAAAAAGAAGATGCTCAGGATGGCCATGACGTCGTTATATCGATTGATATTTCGCTACAAGCATCTGTAGAGGAACGTCTTTCTCAATGCGTGTCAGATTTGAATGGAGCTTCGGGCAACGCAGTCCTCTATGATGCGTCAAACGGTGATATTGTTGCCTGTGCATCGACGCCGTATCTTGACCCGTCTAATAGAGAAAATATTGAGGCTGGCTCTACCGAACTTGCATCTATTTCGTCTGCATTTGAACCAGGATCAATCTTCAAAACCGTATCAGCAACTGCGATATGCGAAGCGGATGTTATGGAGCCCGATGATACAATTTACTGTCCTGCTTCCTTACAAGCTGATGAATATACCATTAAAGATGAAGGTACTCGTAGCGACGAAACGATGTCGCTTAGAAGCATCATTGCTCGATCATCTAATGTTGGTATATCGCTCGCAACAGCTAAGCTTGGATTTAGACCGCTTTATAATGACATCATTCGTTACGGGCTGACTGATGCGACAGGTGTTGACTATCCAGGTGAATCAAGTGGCTATTGTAGCGACGAAAGTACCTGGTCAAACATACAAGCAGATAACATTAGCTTTGGACAGGGAATTACGGTCACTCCATTGCAGATGACGCGATTCTACGGTGCACTTGTGAATGATGGCGTGGCATGTACACCTCATTTCCTTTTGAATGATCCAGAAACTGGTGCTTCTATAACCTATGACTCTAGTCAGATTATTGAGAATACTTCGGCGATTCCAAAAGTTGTTAGCATGTTACAAGGTGTTGTGTCGGGCGGAACAGGAACTGGCGCTCAAATAACTGGATATGCTCCTGCAGGAAAAACAGGTACCGCTGAATATGCTGGTGATGATGGAAAATATATATCTGGAATGAACAATATTTCCTTCGTAGGATTTCTTCCTAATACGAATTCTAAGTTGGTTTGTTTTGTAGGTGTCAAGCAGGTTCCGGGTGATGGGGTCACGACGCCTGCCTTTAAGGATATAATGACGTCTGCAATTGGTCACTATAGAATCACACCGCAGTAAGGATCGTATCAATGGCTAAATCATGTAAAGAGCTGTTTGCTGGGATCGAATGTACGATTATCGGCAATGCAGATGAAAAGGTCGAGGGTATCGCTTATCGAAGCGATAAAGTAAAAGCTGGGGACGCATTTTTCTGTATCGTTGGGATGAAAGTCGACGGTCATTCATTTGCACAGGATGCTATTGATCATGGTGCTCATATCCTTGTTGTAGAAAGAACGCTCTATTTAGCTGATGCAACAAATGTTGTCGAAGTTGTTGTTTCCGATACACGGAAGGCAATGGCTGCTGCTGCGGCTAACTTCTATGATCAGCCGTCTCACTCGTTTGACCTAGTTGGCATTACAGGAACAAACGGTAAAACGACAACAACCTATCTTGTTGATCACATCGTTTCTTCTTCGGGATGTATGACAGGTGCAATAGGAACGATCGGTATGCGTATTGGCAAAAACTTTCGCCGCGCCGAACACACAACGCCTGAATCATGCGATTTGCAGGGTATGCTTGCCGAGATGCGTGATGCTGGGTGCGATGAGGTTGCTATGGAAGTTAGCTCCCATGCATTGGATCTTAAACGCACGTGGGGGACGAAGTTTGCTGTCACTGCATTTTCTAATCTTACGCAAGATCATCTTGACTACCACAAAACATTTGAAGCTTATTTTGAAGCAAAGGCATTGCTCTTTTCGTCGGATTATCCTGCACGTCGTGTCATTTGCATAGACGACAAGTGGGGCCGCGAGCTTCTTCACCGTTGCTCAAAGGCGGGAGAAAAGATTATTTCAACCGGCTTTACCTCCGAAGCTCTTATTCATGTTGTAGATGTATCGTACGCTACGACACATACAGACGTGACGCTTGATGTGTGCGGTGTACATCGTTCTTTTACCTATCCACTTGTAGGTCGTTTTAATGTTTCTAACGTTATGCTGGCCTTTGGTATAGCTCTTCAACTTGGTATTGATGCTGATACCATTATTAAGGCGCTTTCGTCGGCTCCGCAAGTTCCCGGACGCTTGCAAAGAATTCATTCTGAGCATGAAGGGAATCTGTCGGTATTTGTTGA
>DIDE01000048.1 GCA_002417975.1 Eggerthellaceae bacterium UBA5808 | reverse complement strand
GGCCATACATCATGCACATAGAAATACTCAAGCCTTTGAGCGAAATAGGATATTCAACATTAAAACGTCCGCCTTGCATACAACCAGCTACATACAGACCAGGGATCTGTTGACGATTTGCATCGTATACATGGCAATTCTCATCGGACTCCAAGCCACCTAAGCACACAAGTAGCAACGCTTCGCCACATTCAGCGGCATAATACGGAGGATTCTCCAAAGCAAACAAACGCGTAGACTTTTTGCCAAAGTCGGTGTCCTCGCCCGCTTTGCACAAATCGTTGTAATGTTCGATTGATTTCTTTGCTTCGCTAATAGCCTGTGAATCCGAGCCATAAATCTGAGAAAGCAGACCATCGATCGTGTCAGCCTTGATACAACGGCCTTCAGATACTGCCTTGTCGATATCGGCAGGACAACGATAATTGATCAACAGGCCAGATGCAGTATATGAAGGAAGCGCCGTATCACCGTAATAGCATGCAATTCCGTGTGCAGCAGGGAAATACGGAAGCTCCTGCGGCCAAGCATTATCAAAGAACTGATAACCTTTACGATCCTTGCGCAGCTCGACCTGATTCTCCAATTGCTGACCAGGAAGATCCTCGTTCATAAAACGGTCGCCATTCATATCAAGCCACAGGAAACCGTTGTTACCAATAACGCCACGACCGTCGGCTCCAGCGCCGCCACCCATATGATGGATCATCGGGGCATGCCATTCTTCGATAGCTGCATTAGCCCATGCGCCCATTTTAATACCGTCTCCGGTATTGCAGAATGCACCATTTGCATCAACATTAAGCGATAGTGTCTTAATACCGTTTGCTACGGTTTGCGGCGCATAATACTTCATCATATCTGAGTTAGACGAATAATCGCCTTGTGCTAAAACAACACCCTTTTTAGCCGTTGCTTTGATGTATTTCTTAGATCCAGCTTCTTGTGCGTAGACGCCAACGCATTTCCCGTCTTCCATAATGAGCTCAACGACAGGACAATTGTAATGAATGTCAGCACCCTTATCGACAGCAATCTGAAGGTTGGCTGCCATCACCGTTTTAAGGCTACTGAACCCAACAGATGTTGGATAGCACGGAAGATCCTCAGACTTATAGTCATAAGTGCTCAACATAGGGTAAAAGTATGGGAATAGGTAATTTGCCTGATTCGCTTCTGGAATAGCCGCATAGCTCTCAGGTGCGATGTAGAGATCGCTTGATGGTTTAATAAACCAATCGAGCGCTGATCCACTTTCCTTGTACCAACGATTGATAATGCTAAATTTGTTGTGATATGAGCATTCTGACATATGACGGTTAACGATCATGCTCTTATCGTACGTTCCATCACCACGACCCCACTTTGCCATGGTCTCGCCACCGATAACAGCCAAGTCACTGCCGGTGCTGTTCATCGATGCAGATTTTTCAAAGCAGATAAGGCTTGCCCCCGCTTCGGCTGCTGCACGAGCAGCAGGAACACCTGCGTCACCCAAACCACATACGATTACATCAGCCTCAAGCGTGCTTTCAACATCAGAATCAGAAATCTGTGGCTTATCGCCAAGCCATGGCTTAGTATCTGATCCGTCAAATCCAACCGTTCCTTCGCCTGACGTCGTCGTAGTAGTCGATGCCTGCTTTTCGCTCGCCGACTTAGGCGCACATCCTGTGAGACCCATAGCCGCTGCACTCGCTGCAGCTATTCCAGCACCCGCAAGAAAATTGCGCCTGCTGAACATTTGTTTTTGATTTTCCATGTCAAACGTCCTCTCCTTTGAATATATGCCGCCCCTCCAGGACATGCATATAAACAACCAACGACTAATTTCTTCAAGCACCGTGCAACATAGTGCAGTGTGCTTTTTGAACTGCATACAGTATTGCGTGAAGTCACAATTTTGGAATCGGTTTAATGGGAGGAACTGCTCTATTTTGGTCGACCAAAAAGGTTGATTTATGAGTAAATTGCATCAGATGACGTTCAAATAAGCAGGGTAACCCGCATATACACATGGCGAGCAAATGTTGCACGGAAAGACACATAATAGCGCACAGTCACGGCAACAGATTCACGGCCGATTATCTCGTATGCAACACGCAACACGCAACACGCAACACGCAACACGCAACACGCAACACGCAACACGCAACACGCAACACGCAACAAAAGTCTACGGAACATGCGTCAGGCAGTGTGTTGTATACAAATCTGCACACATTACGCAATATATGTCAGGCAGTACACAGCAGATAGTGCATAAAAAAGATTGACGCACGGCAAACAAATGTGGCACCCGCTTTCACGGATGCCACATTACAGACACGTGCTATTTCGCTATAACAACTACACGTAGAACAACA
This sequence comes from Eggerthellaceae bacterium UBA5808, assembly GCA_002417975.1. Lineage (GTDB taxonomy): Bacteria > Actinomycetota > Coriobacteriia > Coriobacteriales > Eggerthellaceae > UBA5808. The sequence continues at coordinate 27,325 of DIDE01000048.1, read as the reverse complement.
TGTCGTTATACGTTGGTACCGGCCAATACGAATGCTCGGTTATGCACTCAAGCGCATCGATCGATGAGCGGAGTGCTTCCATGGCAGGAACAACCTCATTCGCGTAGAAATCAGCCTGTTTCTGATTATCTTCAATCGCCTCAGCCTTAGCATGCAACGTATCAAGGTTCTTGAGGTCATGAGAAGCAGCCTGTAGCCCTTTGATCAACTCTGCGAGCAAACCTTCTTGATCGGACTGATCAGCGCTGCAGCATGCAGCCTTGATCTTTGAAATGCCATCTGCAACATCGGAAGCATACGCATTAACCGCAGGCAGATATTGACGACGAACCATACGCTCCATAACATTAACTTCAATGTTGAGCAGCTTGCTGTATTTATCAAGCTTGACCTCATAACGGCTGCGAACCTCAACTTCACTCAAAACGTCGAATTCGCCAAACAAATCGATAGACTTCTTATCGACAAAGCATGGAAGCGCATCCGCCGTGGTGCGATGGTTTGCAAGACCGCGCTTTTCAGCTTCAACAGGCCATTCATCACTATAACCATTACCGTTGAAGATAATACGTTGGTGATCAGTCAGCGTCTTCTTAATATACTTAAGCGCTGCAGCCTCAAATTCACCATCGCTTGCATCGTCCATTGCATCTGCAAAATCCTTAAGAGACTTTGACATTGCCGTGTTAAGAACTGTATTGCAATCGCTCAGGTTAACTGAGGATCCCGGCATACGGAACTCAAACTTGTTACCCGTAAATGCAAAGGGACTGGTGCGGTTACGATCAGTGTTGTCCTTAAGGAAGTTCGGCAGTACGTCGACGCCAAGGTCCATGGATACTTTTTCTGCACTCTTATATTCAGTGCCGTTGATCAATGCATCAACGATAGCGCCAAGCTCGTCACCAAGGAAAATGCTGATGATCGCTGGCGGTGCTTCATTTGCGCCCAAACGATGATCGTTGCCAGCAGATGCAACCGTCATGCGCAGAAGTTCCTGATATTCATCGACTGATTCGATTACGCAAGTCAGGAAAACAAGGAAACGCAAGTTCTGCATCGGCGTTTCACCTGGATCAAGCAGATTGGTCTTTCCCGTGCTCAACGACCAGTTGTTATGCTTGCCTGAACCATTGATGCCTTCAAATGGTTTCTCATGCTGTAGGCACACCAGACCATGATGCGAAGCAAGAAGCTTCATTTTTTCCATCGTCAAAAGGTTTTCGTCGATGGCACGATTAGTGTTGGTAAAGATTGGCGCCAACTCGTGTTGAGCAGGAGCAACCTCGTTATGCTTCGTTTTTGCAGCAACACCCAACTTCCACAGCTCGTCATCGAGCTCTTTCATGAAAGCGCTGACCGTAGGACGAATCGCACCAAAATAATGCTCTTCGAGTTCTTGGCCTTTGCAGGGAGCTGCGCCAAAGAGCGTACGACCTGTCAGCACAAGATCCTGACGCTGTTTATAGTCGTTTTTGCTAATCAGGAAATATTCCTGTTCGCTGCCGACTGTGGTAATAACACGATGTCCGTCTTCGCCAAAGAATGCGAGCACACGATTTGCCTGCTCGTTAATTGCGCTCATCGAACGAAGAAGCGGCGTTTTCTTATCGAGAGCCTCGCCCGTATAACTGCAGAATGCAGTCGGGATACACAGCACTTCGTCTTTGATGAATGCATAGCTCGTCGGATCCCAGGCCGTATAGCCACGGGCCTCGAACGTTGCACGCAAGCCACCTGAAGGGAAACTTGAAGCATCTGGCTCGCCTTGAATCAGTTCTTTGCCAGAAAAAGCCGTAATGGCACGCCCGTCGCCCGTTGGCGTCAAGAAGCTATCGTGCTTTTCCGACGTAATACCTGATAAAGGCTGGAACCAATGAGTGAAATGCGTGGCACCCTTCTCAATCGCCCATTCCTTCATTACATGAGCGACGACATTTGCTACATCAAGATCGAGCGGCTTACCATCCTTAATCGTACGCGAAAGGCTCTTGTACGTGGCGGTTGGGAGCCGTTCTCGCATCGTATGGTCATTAAACACCATCGATCCGTAGATCTCCGTCAGATTCGACATCGTTTTTCTCCTCACTCGCACCCAGGTGCTCGGGCTTACAGATATGTATTCATCAAACACGCGCAATGCACTACTAATACGCCATTTGATGTACTTCGATGAATCTAATGTATCCCGTTATTGTTTCGAACTGTTTTCGAAGAGCAAAATCGGTTCGAATAACAAAATTGGCATATATACCTAGTTCGTATTATGAAACTAACAGGTATGGATGAACTAAACAATCATACAGACAGCAAAAAGGTACACATTGGGATTAGGATAACGTCGATCCCTACAGTACGAACCAGCTAGTAGCGAAGTATCATTCGCTACGTTAATTGCCTGCTTTTGCCCAAGTGGCACGAGTGCTCATTTGCTCCTTATACAGCAAAAAGGAGACCTGCACTGAGCAGATCTCCTTTTATTGTGCACACTAGTATGCAGCAACGTACTGACGAATCTGTCGTGCACGACCAATAATAATCGCACACATTCGGAATCGACCTAGCGCTTGCTGAACTGTGGGCGCTTGCGAGCCTTTTTCAGACCGTACTTCTTACGTTCAACCATACGAGGGTCACGCGTGAGATATCCAGCCTTTTTGAGCTCGGCGCGATAATCGCCTGCATCGAGCAACGCACGTGCAATACCGTGACGCAGCGCACCGGCTTGACCGGAAACGCCACCACCGTTGCACAGAGCGATGACATCGAAATGTCCTGCTGTATCGGTAACCTTAAATGGGGTTGTCGCATAATCGACAAGAGCCTGACGGCCGAAAAAGCCGAGGGCATCTTTCCCGTTAACCGTTACCTTGCCGGTACCGGGCATAATACGAACGCGAGCGACGGCGTTCTTCCTGCGGCCGGTGCCGTAGTAGATTGCTTCACCTGCCATAGGTTAATCCTCCATCTTGATTTCTCGGGGCTTCTGAGCCTCATGCGGATGTTCAGGGCCTGCATAGACCTTGAGCTTAGTGGCCATCTGACGACCAAGCGACGTCTTAGGGAGCATGCCCTTGATAGCACGTTCAACGACGCGCTCAGGGTGTTTTGCCATTCCCTCTTCGAACGTCTCGCATTTCAAACCGCCGGGGAAACCGGTGTGATGGTAGTACTCTTTCTTCGCTGCCTTGGTGCCGGTAAGACGAATTTTGTCAGCATTAATAATGACGACATAGTCTCCGGTATCAACGTGCGGAGTGTACTGCGGCTTATGCTTGCCACGTAGAATATGCGCTGCCTTGGTGGCGACACGACCCAAAACCTGGTCCTTCGCATCAATCAAGACCCATTCGCGCTCAACTTCGTTGGGCTTTGCGTAATACGTCTTCACGTTCTTCCTCCATTAAAATCTGTCCTGTCATCGTCCATATTCGACGATGGACGGGTGTCGTTTTCCAAAAGTGCAGTTCAATATGGGTTGCCGAGATCCTACCTCGAACGTGCTCGCGGAATCCTGGACGACTCCGCTCCCACTCCCTATCGTTCACTGCGACACGGGGCTTTTGAAAGCGAACCTTTGCAGTATAGAATGTTGCGCCCGCATACGTCAATGAAGAACGAATATGAAGGAGCATTTTTATACCGATTTTACGCAGGATTCACACAAGAAACACGCTGTGGCGCACATTTTAATGCATACCAATATACCGACGATGAATCGAACGACAATGAGTCGACCAACGATTAGTCAACCGACATGCTTGGTCAACCGACATAAAGCTTTCGACTAATTTGTTTAATCAACTGACTTTAGACTTTCGACCATACCAATCCGATTGAGCTTTCTCCGCATCACAAGCATCACGCACAATGCGAACGCCATCGTCAGTACGAATGCAATTACAAAACTCATTGGGTGAATGTCACGGCCAAACATTACCTGGTCAACCTCAGCCGTCACAACAACAAATCCTTCCATATAAACACCAAGGACAAGTCCGAGCAACGAGCCAATGCAGGTAAGAAGCACAATCTCTCTGAATACATACAGGTCAACTTCGCGAGGCAAAAAGCCCAGCACCTTAAGGCTTGCAATTTCACGCGTACGCTCAGTGATATTGATATTTGTCATGTTATACAGCACGATAAACGCAAGTGCAGCCGCCGCAACAACAAGAACGACAACGATCATATCGACGCTTTGCAGCATCTGTCGATAGCTGCTGATAACCTCATCTATAAAGAGAACCGTCCCAACCGAAGGATCCGAACGCAACGTGTCGTTAAGCGCCGTCCGTGCATCGGAATCGGTCGTACATTGTGCCTCGATGGCAGTCGGATCTGGTGTTGATCCAAATGCCTGTGCATAAGCATCCGAGCCGATGATCAGGTAGTTTCCTACGTAGTTTTCCATAATACCCGTAACGGTGAGTGCATATCCATCGCCCGTTGCATTTCCTACGGTATCCTGATCACGCACGGTTACAGTATCCCCACATTGGACGCCAAGCGAAGTCGCAAGTTTTTCTGTCAACACCACCGAATGGCTATCAAATGCAACAGGGTCATGGGTTGTCCGATCACGCATCAAAACAAGCTGCGAATAACGATCGTAATCCTGCGGAGCAATTAGTTCGGTGCTTTCATCATCATGTCCTTCTGATGACACGAATCGATTTTCAGTTCTGATCTGGACTTGCTGCGCTATATCGCCAGAGTCATCGAGCGTTGACGCCACACGATCGATAGCATCTGCATCGGCATTTTGACCTACCGTCACCGTCAAGTTGTATTGTTGCAACACACCATATTGGCGATCGATAATATCGTTGATCGCATTGCTTAGACCAAGTCCCGTTAAGAGCAGTGCGGTGCAACCAGCGATTCCGATTACTGTCATCAAAAAGCGCTTTTTATAGCGGAACAGATTGCGGAAGGTAACCTTCCATGAAAACGAAAGACGCTGCCAAACAGGACGAATCCGTTCGAGCAAAATCCGTTTTCCCGGCTTAGGAGCGCGCGGTAGCATGAGAGCTGCTGGGTCCTCGCGAACCGTCATCGTTACCGAAGCAATAGTCGCGATTAACGTTATGCCAATGCCCATGCCTGCCGAGATAAGAGCAAGGGGTACATCTACTGCCAACGGAAATGGATGCTGGGGAACGTTATAGATAATCGCGTATGCCGAACAAATCACCGCAGGTAGAACTTGCGAAAGCACAAGGATTCCTATAGCCGCCCCCGACACACTCGCCAGCGCTGCATAGATGACATATTTTGAGGCAATGCGTACGCGCCCATAGCCCAATGCCTTATAGGTTCCGATTAGAATACGGTCTTCGTCGACCATACGCGTCATTGTCGTAAGCGAGACTAGCGCCGCAACAAGGAAGAATATGAGCGGGAACACAGCAGCAATATTGTCGACACGCGTCGCATCGGAATCGAAACTTTTTACGCCAAAGTTTTTGGAGCGATCAAGCACATAGATATCGGGAGCACTTATAGCATCAATTTGCTGCTGGGCGCTATCAAATTGTGCATTAGCTTGAGCAAGTTGTTCGTTTAAACTCGCAATGGTTGCTGCTTGCGCTTGGGTGGTGCCGGTCGATGCTGTCTGTGCTTGAGTTGCGTCAGTTGATGTTGCTTGTAATTGAGCTGAGTCATTCGCTGTTGCTTGCCCTTGAGCTGCGTTATTCGCCGTTGTCTGGGTTGCATCACCAGACGACAGCGCAGCTAACTGTGCCTGAGAGATTCCAAGCTGGCTCATCATCTGTTCTTGCTGAGCCTCAAAGTCGGCACGCTGTGTATCCAAATCTGATTGCGCTGACGATTTGAGCGATTCAACACGCTGCTGAGATAATGTGTCAGACAAATCAGAAATGCGTTCGCTCGTTGCATTAACATCCGACCGATATGCATCACTTGAAGCATTCAGAGCATCCGCACCTTGGACCCGTATAAAACATTCAGTCAGCGGATAATCGGACGAAAAATTGTCTGGCGAAACATACATATATTGTTGAATCTTGCCAGACCCCAACGTTGTCGATCCCAACGAACTATCAGAAACGTACGAGGACGAGTGGACAAGACCAGTCACCGTATAGCTGCGCTGGTCGAGAACTTGATCGAGATCGCTCGTCCCATAATCGATCGTAATCGTATCCCCTACGTGAATGGGATCTTTACTCGCACGATCAGCAGAAAGGACACACTCGCCTGGCCCCGTTGGCCACGAGCCTTCCTCTAAAATCGGGCGGTTCAAGAACTGATCATCATCGGAATCAACATGGATGTCATCCGTGCAGGTAGAATCTTGCGCTGCCTGAACGTCCATCGAGCCCATTCGAATCACGTACTGTTCATTGTTAACCGATGCCATCACGTCGGCAGAATACGCAGGCATAACCGATTCGACGCCTTCGACAGATTGAAGCGTCGATACCATATCATCAGAAAAACCAGAGGACGAAAGTACTCGAATGTCGTAGAGGTGAGTTCCATCGTAAAATGCGTCAGCATTAAGACGCATATCAGGGCCAGTCATGCGAAGGCCAGCATAGAAACCGCAACCAAGTGCAACAATGCCTACGATCGCCAGAAAACGACCGAGCGAATGCAGTACCGACCGTTGTATGTCCTTGTCAAATGCGCGCATGTTTTGCCCCGCTATATGAACGGAAAAATTCACGTCTAGTTATATGTTTCTGGCATAGACGCATAGACTACCATTCGATCTCGTCGGCCTGCGTCGGATTAGGATTAACCTCTATCGATGACACTTTGCCCTCGTGAACGTGTATAACGCGATCCGCAATTGCTGTAAACGCCTGATTATGGGTCACAATTGCAACCGTGCGACCTGTTGACGTGCACGTCTGCTGGAGCAGATGCAAAACTGCTTTGCCTGTCTTGTAGTCAAGCGCCCCCGTTGGCTCGTCACATAAAAGCAGTTTAGGATTCTTAGCAAGGGCGCGCGCAATTGCAACGCGCTGCTGTTCACCACCAGAAAGCTGAGCTGGAAAATTGTCCATACGATCAGCAAGGCCCACATCGGTTAATACCGTTGCAGCATCAAGTGGATCATTGCAAATCTGCGACGCGAGTTCAACATTTTCTCGTGCAGTAAGATTTTGGACAAGATTATAAAATTGAAAAACGAATCCAATATCGTGACGGCGGTAGAGCGTCAATTCACGATCGCTCAAACTATTTATTGGCCGCCCATCAAGCGCAATGAGCCCAGACGTACATGAATCCATGCCGCCGAGCATGTTGAGCAGCGTCGTTTTGCCTGCTCCAGATGGACCAACAATAACGACGAATTCGCCACGCTCGATCGAAAACGTCATACCATCAGCAGCAGCGACTTCGATTTCGCCCATATGATAGAGCTTCCGCACATCTTTAAATTCTACAAAAGCCATGGTACCTCGCTATCAACGTGTTCCATGCATTCACTATATCTCATCGTGGACCGACTGAGGGGATCAACCATAGAGACAAAAGTTCACATATGTGCCCTGAAGGTACAGCGCATAAGGCTCACACTGCGCGGAATAGAACAGTGCGTATGCGCCCTGGGGAGGGTTCGCACAGCGCCAGTATGTATGCGCCCTGGGAAGTTCGCGCATGTGCCCCACCATGTGGCACCGTTACACTCATTGCGTCTCTTTAGCATAGGGCCAAATAACTATAACTAGTTATCTTTCATCTGCATCTACGATGATCAACCTCGCTAGCACAAGGTAGCCCAACAACTTACTAGAGACACGCAATCAAAAACAGAAGGACTATCACATCTAAGTATCACGATACGATTTTGCAATCAGTCGCTAAATTATTGATGAAACAAGATTTCGGAACGAAGAACGTTTCATCCAGAATGTTTAGTGCATTAAAAGGACTAGAGCGCATGTTCTACCCCTTTGGTTACGCAGTACTTGATTTACACTCTGCGCAAATAAACCGTAACGTATATGGCCAGCTCATAGCAGCATCAATACAGACAAAATCCGCTAAAGAAAGCGGGCAACTTCTACGAGAGCTAGGAAAAATAGCATGCCCAAAGAAATCATCTTCGGCTACGAAACTGCTTTACAAATTTGCCGATCCGCTAAAGTCGCATCATTAGCTCGTTGCATGGCATCATCACGATATGCTCCTTCACACGCCTTATCCAAAAAGGAGCTTCAAGAAGCCATCGCTACGCTATCCAAACTATGCCCAGGCATTCAAATAACTTATCCGGTTCATCATCTAATTAATAATGCGCATCGCCCATACGTTTCCAAGACAAAACATGCTCATTCACTTTCTGCATTAATTCCACGTGCATCTTTATATCGTCTTGTAAATGGACTGTTCATCGCCGCCCCTCCTCTAGCTTTTATGCAAGAATGCACACGCAGAAATCGTATTGAGCAGTTACGCCTTGGATGGGAACTATGCGGAAGCTATCAGGGAACAAGCTGCCATCTTCCTTCTGCGTATGGCATCAAACCTCTTTGTTCAGTTGAATCAATACGAGGATACGCCCAACGTTACCCTTCTCTACGAGGCAGCCAACTGGCTATCTTTAGCACAAAGTACATTGCAAATTTTTCCGCCTCGCCCCGAGAGACCCAATTGGCCTTATTACTTGGACTACCAACAATCTATGGAGGAGCTGGTTTAGGAATACCCCAAATGAACTTCGAAATTGGAACTACACCTAAGGCAAAGGCGCTATGCGGAAAAGGCTCTCTTCGTTGCGATCTTTTCTGGAAACAGCAGAACATTGATGTCGAATATCAAAGTGACGAATGCCATAAAGGCGAAGAACAACGCATAAACGATTCACGCAGAATCAATGCTCTTATGTCCATGGGAATCACTGTATTATGCATCACTAATGCCGAGTTAGTTGATTTCAGTGCCTTCGAAGCATTTGCTGCATCTTTGCGCAAATGCTTAGGAATACGGCAACGATCAACCGTTAAGAACAGCCAAACGCTCAAACTACAGTTACGCCATAGTCTGGGAATTCGATAAGTGACATACGCTCAAGATTACATGCTCCATTATGTCTAGCTATGCTCAGCAAACAAGTCAAAATCCTTTATGAGCTGTACCGCTATGTCTTATGAATACAATTGTTGATCATCTATGGCTAGAAGATCACACTGCCATAAAATCGTGCATCTGATGCGATACTATTCTCATATTAGTTTCATAAATGTGAATCATAGTAATAAGCGCTGGCAAATAGAAGCCGATTCGTGTTTTGCGATCTTAGACAATAGGTAATGTCGCTCCATAACACCTGATGAAAAGCGCGACCTATTTGATTCAAAAAATGTCTGACACTATAAGAGTGAAAAAATCTCGCGTTTCGGCACTTGCTCGCCAGCGTGCCGTATATCCGTCGCATAGGCAACATATCCGTTACGATGTCGCTACATTTTCCTAATTCAACCCCATGGTTCGATTCGATGGGCCAATCTCATGATTCGATTCTGGAGATCAATCCTGCAGTTTGATCCGATTTGACATCCTATGGTTCGATCCTGCGGGACATTCTATGGTTCGATCCTGCGGGACATTCTGTGATTCGATCCTGCGTGGTTCGCCCCTGTATACCAACCTCGTAGTTCGATCCTGCGCGTCAATATCGCCCACATAAGAAACCGTTGTTTTAACGTTCAAGAGTGCATACAATAAGATCCTATCGCATGAACTACAAATGATATGGGGATATCTATATGAGTGGTCAGTATTCGGGGAATGGGAAACATTCGAATCTTCAACAGGGAAATCAAAGCGGTCATCAGGGAAATCAGAACATCCTGCAAACTCATAAAAAACTGATCGCCATTACATGCGCCATCTTTTTATTTCTTTGCTGCGTTGCGGGTTGTTCAAAAAATACATCGTCCACTCATTATGATGCACCAGATTCTTCATCAGATTCTGTGCAGGTGCAATCAAGCGACGCTGCCGTATCTACCCCTGCGCCTGCAACCGACCCTCAACCTGCCCAAACGCAGGGAACACTACGCGTCCATTATCTCAACGTTGGACAAGGAGATAGCGAATTCATTGAACTGCCAAATGGGACCTGCATGCTTATCGATGCAGGTGTAGCCGACGCAGGACAAGATATCGTAAATTACATCAAAGGACTTGGCTATAGCCATATCGATTATCTTGTTGCAACTCATCCTCATGCTGATCATATCGGAGGCATGCCTGCAGTCTTATCGGCATTTACCATTGGCGAAGTCTGGGCACCTAAAGCCGTACATACGACTAAGACCTATGAGAATTTTCTGGATCAGATTGCCGCAAAAGGCCTCACGATTAATACAGCCTCGACGGGTAAACGCATCCACGATGCTTCGGGATGCACAATCGATATTCTCTCTCCTAGCGAAGGAGCTCAGCCAAAAGATCTCAACGATTATTCCATCGTCGAGCAACTCACGTTTGGCAGCAAGACATACCTGTTCACAGGCGATGCAAGCAGTTCAGTGACTATCCCCGTTTGCAAGCAACATGTTGACGTACTTAAAGTTGCTCATCATGGAAGTAAGACTGGCACGAACGCTGCGCTCATTGCACAACTTACTCCCACCTATGCCGTCATTTCATGCGGAGCAGGCAATAGCTACGGGCATCCACATCAGGAAGCGATTTCGGCCCTTGCCTCATCATCTATCTATCGTACTGACCAAGATGGCACGATAACGAGCACGTGCGATGGATCAAATATTACCTTCTCGACCGAGAAAACGCACTCAGCTTCTGCAAGCACCATCATTGGATCTGCCGCTGGCAGTGCAGCAGCGTCATCAGGTTCATCATCTTCAAGCGCTTCATCTGCGCCTTCGAGCGCGACGTCATCGAATACTTCATCGTCGGCAGACGACAATACGATCGTGTACGTCACCAAGTCAGGAAAGAAATATCACATGGATGGATGTGCGTCGCTTTCGAAAAGTAAGATTCCTATGACTCTAGGAGAAGCAAAGAGCAAGGGATATACCCCCTGCTCAAAATGTAATCCACCTGCATAGTAATCATGCATGGCCGCTAGATTTTGATGCTAGATCGTGATTGCGACATTTAATTTTAGGATTTGATCCAGTTTCTATTATCGAGCTTTAGTTTGATTTCGGAAAGTCGAACTAATCTTCGGGTTTTGGTTCAAAGAAAGCGGTAACATCCAACTGATCGAGCGAACGCGTCGCAACGGTGGCCGTCTTCTGTAAATCGTCAAACGTCGCCGATTCATCACGATCATAGACACCAACCGTCCGCATACCGCACAAGTTCATTTCGCGAACTGCATACAGAGAATCATCAACGCCCCAACTCTGATCAGCAGTTGTTCCCATTTCTTGCATAGCCCGACAATAAATTTCAGGCTCGCGCTTTGAGGTACCAACATCATCTACCGACAGCACTGTGCTAAAAAGTCCCCACAGATCTACGCGCTCCAGACCGGCACGAAGATAACGCTGCGGACTCGATGAAGCAATACTGCAGCGCGCCCCCATATGTACAAGATCATGAATAAGCTGAACAGCTCCTGGGCGAGCAACAACACGATAGCGATAATAGTCCAGCATCATATCGTCAATCATGTTAGTTACTGCAGCATCTGATGTTCCAAGACCATACTGCTGATGAAAATACGTTCCAACCTCAGGAATAGTAAGCGTGCAGATAGTGTCAGTATCTTGTTTTGTCAGGCGTATACCAGCCGCATCGGCAAGACGCGCCTGAGTCATTGTCCATGCACCCATGGAATCAAGAATCGTTCCATCGCAATCAAACACCATTCCGGTAATCACGCGTATGTCCTTTCACTATCCTGTCCACTTATCATAAAGAGCTACGCACCTTTAGACTTCCGTTCCTTGAGAAGTCTTGCGAAAACACACGCTGAGTAAATACGCATCTACGAGATATGTGCTGAGCGAACTCGCATTGTGCGAACGTACATTGTGCCATCATGCGAAATCACATTATGTGAGCATGCATTGCGCAAATGCACATTTACAAACGCACATCTTACCGTAAGAACGGCCATCCTCAGCTCATCCGCCGAGTTCCCTTGGATAAGCTGAGGAAGCCTAAACATAAAGCATCCGCAAAATTTGACTCATTACCCAACCGCTAAATTGTCAGCGACGGTCACACTAACGTCTCGTAACTTGTGACACCCAAATTGCTGACTAACGCGTATCTAATTCGCTTAATAGCTAGTTGGCAAGCGCATGTCTGAACCACTCAATAATTAGTAGCAAGCGATTTAATCGCTCAAATCACTTGCTACTTTGCATGCATCAGCGAAGTTCATCTTCGGCCGCAGCAAGTTCAGCGAACTCTTCTTCGGGAGCATTCGCAACAAGATGATGGCGCGAGTAGAACCAGAAGTATGCAAGAAACGCTACAAATACGCACGCAACACAAATCGCTGCAGGAGTATCAACAAAGAATGTAGCAATGATAGCTACAACCGACAGAACAAACGCAATACCAGTGGTAACGACACCACCAGGCGTACGATAGGTGCGCGGGAGATCAGGTTCTTTGATACGCAATACGATATGAGACAGATTCATAAGTGCATAAGAAATAGCTGCACCAAATACTGCGATATCGATCAAAATATTGCCATCTTGAAGAATCGAAGCAAGTAAAAAGCCAATGCATCCGGGAACGATCAATGCCCATGTTGGCGTTTGACGATTATTCGTCTTTGACAGCCAACGAGGGAGATATCCAGCGCGAGAAAGAGCAAACAGCTGACGAGAATATGCAAATACAATGCTGAAGAATGAAGCGACTAGTCCAGCAAGACCAACGTAGTTAACAAACGTTGCAAGCCCTGTTTGACCAACAGCGTTCAGCGCATCAGGCAAAGGACTACCTGATTCAGCCATAGCAGCAGAGCCTGCACCACCTGATACCAGGAGCAATACTGCAAGTCCGGTAATGATCAGAATTGTCATTGCGACAATGATGCCCTTAGGCAGATCACGCCGAGGATCATCCGCTTCTTCAGCAGCCAGTGGCACGCCTTCAACAGCGAGGAAGAACCAAATGCCAAACGGCAACGCAGCAACAATACCGCTAATGCCAAAAGGAAAGAACTCGTTTGATCCGGCAGATCCATCAGGAACCATATCGAACAAATTTGACACATCAAAATATGGGACCATACCCACAACAAACACTACCAAAGCGACAAGTGCAACGGCAGTAATGGCAAACATAAGTTTAAGCGCCTCACCTGCACCAATGAGATGTACGCCAATAAAAAGTGCAAAACAAACTGCGTAAACAACTATCGGGTTAAGCCCAGGAAAAAGTCCAAGCGAGTCAACATACGATCCAATAAATACCGAAATTGCAGCTGGCGCCAGAGAATATTCAATCAGGATAGCCATGCCCGTCGCGAATCCACCTAGTTTGCCCAATGCACGACGCGCAAAGCCATATCCAGCACCTGCGGTAGGCAATGCCGAAGACATCTCGGCAAGACCAAATACCATGCAGCCGTACATAAGTCCCATAAGCACAAATGCAACGGCTAGTCCTCCCCATCCACCTTGAGCAAGACCAAGATTCCATCCAGAAAAATCGCCGGATATTACGTACGAGACCCCCAAACCAGCAAGAAGCAACCAGCCAGCAGATCCCTTCTTCAATTTACGCTTAGCAAAATAATCAGCCGTTTCGTCGACAGCGGCACCTTGCGATACCGTTGCCGCTCCTTCGGGTGGTGTCATTAAGACCACACTCTTTTCTATAAGTCATGAATAGTTGTATGTTCACATCCGCCAATCGTGGATGTCATTTCTTCTGCTGCATGTGCGAGTAGTCGTTTGGAGGCTACATCTGCATGTGCGAGTAGTCGCTTGTACTCTTCGATCGCTTATGTGCTTTCGCTGTTTGCGCATTGAATTGCAGCATAGTTCGAGCACATGCGTATATCGATTGCTATCTCAGTTGCGTAAAGGTTTCAATTACCTCACCACGCTGATAAGCGCATTAATCAAGCAGCCATGTTGAACTTGCAAGATAGCGCTTTGCACAAGTAATCGTGCCCGGAAGCTGCGCATCAAAAAGTCCATCAGGAAGTGCATCAGGATAGTGATTATCGGTCCAGCCAAGCATTTGTAGTCGACGAATCATCGACAGTGCACTTGCAACCTCAATCTCTTCATCGGAAAGCGGCGTCACTTCGCGATATCCAGCAATCCATTCTTTGGCCATCGCTGGAGCGTATGGCTCATGTTCGACGAAGGACAACGCGCTCGCATAGTCATAGAGATACCAGGAGAATCCGCTATCATCAAAGTCAATGACCGTAAGCGTTCCATCAGGTCGTTTGATAATATTCGAAGGACGAAGATCGGCATGGACAAGACCATACGTATACTGATTTTTCTCAGTATGGTTAATTACTTTGACAGCCTTTTCTTCTGCCTGCTTAAGCAAAAGAAACTGTTCACTTGACGTACAAGTATCTTCCCAACGGCCCCATCGCGGACTCGGACCAATCATGTCAGATAGATTCCAGCTAAACCGCTTAAAGTCCTCTGGTCGATTCCAAGATCGAGCATACGCGTGAAATTCGGCAGCATAGTGACCGATCAAACGATAGTACTGAGAAGGATCATCCAAATCTTCGAGCACTGTTCCATCAACAAACGAGGTACAAATAACTGCCCAATCGTCCGATCCGTCATTCAACACGGCAACATAGTCCCCGCTCATAGAAGGAATCGCTTTAACAAGATCAACGTCTTTGATATTTCCTAGAGCCGTTAACCACGCAAGTTCGCTTTCGACTGCCTGCGGACCACCTACATAGCCAGGCTGCGAAACGCGCGCAACGCCGAAAATCTCACCTTTTGTTTTGACCAAAAACGTAATATTTTCTGAAACAGTAATGAGCGTCACTTCAGATTCGAGAGGATCAATTCCCCACGCATCGCAAATACCTTTAAATACCCACCATGGCGCCGACGCACCTTTTTCGAGCGAAGCAAACGTCGCAAGCCCCGGCTCTTCAACAACATCAGTGTCTTTTTTATCCACTGAAGCAGGCTCTTGCCGTATCTCGGTGCGCACGCCCTCTGGAATAAGCGAACATGCTTTTGAACTTTCCAGAGCAGCTGTCGCTGTCCGGCTCACAACTCCTACCTCTGCCATAAGATCCTCCATTCCGATCGGAAATCAAATCTATGCGATCACAAACTCTTCTTCGTTCTATCGAAGAAAAACGGCGTGGCCGCATATTCAATTTCCTGCTTGCCTTCATTTCGACAACGCCAGATTAGATCCTTTTTGGCCCAAAAAAGGTCCGTTAATCAGAGCGTTTCAGACTGTTAATCCGCGCGAAAATCAGACGAAATAAAAACGAAACAGAGTAGGCATCTTTGCGTCATTAACCCGGACGAAACATTAAAGCGAAACACTACCTACGTATCTGATCTGCATATTTAATGATGTCGGACGAAAACAAAATCGCAAATTTACTTGGTGTCATGCACAGACTAACGCAAATAGACACACGATTTTGAAACAATCCTCATCGACGAAAGGAGCAGTTGTGCCAACTTCATCAACCATCATGGATGCCAACAGTTTTAGACCCGAGATGATGGATAGTCTCGACGAAGCCACCCGGACTCTCGTCAAACGACGCGAGATCCTTGGGCCTAGCTATCGACTGTTTTATCAGGAACCGCTTCACCTTGTTCGCGGACGAGGAACGCGCCTGTTTGACGCAGACGGAACCGAATATCTCGATGTGTACAACAACGTCGTTTCTGTAGGCCACTGTCATCCGCGCGTCGTCGACGCTATTCAAAAACAGGTTGCAGAACTTAATACTCATTCGCGTTATCTGCATGAAAATATTCTCAACTATGCCGAAGATATCGTTTCGACGCTCCCCGAAGCAATCAATCGCATCATGTTTATGTGCAGCGGATCAGAAGCAAATGATCTTGCCGTTCGAGTCGCTAAAGCCTACTCAGGCGGAACGGGCATTATCGTGAGCAGCGAAGCATATCACGGCAATACAGCATTGATTGAAAAGCTATCACCTGCGCTCGGCGGAGACCAACCTATGGCCATCGATATGCGCATGATCCCGACTCCAGATTCTTATCGCCTAGACACAGATGATCTTGGAACATGGATGGCCGACCAGGTCCGTGCCGCAATCGCCGATATGCAGCGTCATAGCATTAAGTTCGCTGGACTTTTGGCAGATTCTATCTTCTCATCTGATGGCATTTATCCCACACCTGCGGGATACCTCAAACCTGTTATCGATGCAGTACATGAAGCAGGCGGCATTTGGATTGCCGACGAAGTTCAGCCAGGATTTACTCGTACCGGTGAATCGTTCTGGGGATTCCAGCGTCACGGCATCACGCCCGACGTCGTGACAATGGGCAAGCCGATGGCAAACGGCATGCCCTGCTCTGGTATGGCCGTACGTGCCGAAGTACTCGATGCATTCGCGCAGAAAACACCTTACTTTAATACCTTTGCAGGTAACCCCGTTTCGATGGCTGCTGCACAGGCAACGCTCAACGTTATGCGCGACGAAGACACCCAGGGTAACGCATTGCGTGTAGGAACCGCTTTCCGCGATGCAGTTGCCGAGAGAATGAACGCGCACCCTTGCATCGGCGATGTTCGAGGAAGCGGACTCTATATTGGAGCAGAAATCGTTGCACCTGGGACTAAGACCCCTGATCATGCAACGGCAATTGCTATTATCGAAGATTTGAGAAAGCGTCATGTGCTCACAAGTGTATGTGGCGCAGGTGGAAACGTGCTCAAACTCCGTCCGCCACTGGTATTTTCCATGGATGATCTTGATATCTTTCTTAATGCATTCGACAAAACGCTCACATCGCTGCATCTGTAAAGGAAAGACATATACATCAGAATCACGAAGGAGACGCAGCTACTGCGTCTCCTTCGTATTATTAGTGGACTTAATCTGTCCAGTATTTATTCGTTATTTGCTGTGTAACTGCATGCTTATTGTTCCGCACGCTTACTGCTCATCAAATACGCTCATATGCAGCATTCAAATCAGACAGTATAAGCGGACATTTCGTGCCCCGCTATGCCACACTCTTGTCGAATCATCATACGCAAAGCTATGCCATCTTCGCTTTATATCCTGCATCGACAATCGCCGCGCACAGCGTTGCATCATCAACATCCGCGCTCAAATGAACCGTAGCGCATGCATTATCAAGATCGACATCGGCTGACTCCACGCCATCGATTTCTTCAAGAGCTGATCGAACATGTGCAACGCAATGCTGGCACATCATACCCTCAACCATGATCTTTTTATCCATAACGATCTCCTTTGCATCTATTTTTTGCTCTTTGCTATTAGAAGAGCTAATCCCCGTACTTACACCAGTATCTGTTCGGCTGGGAGTTTGCTGCCCCTCATTATCAAAAGACCCACTTCCTCTACCTTTGTCGCTATCGTTGTACGTTATATTTTTGTCGTCATCATTGCGCGCAGTAGGTCCACTCCATTGAGCTTGTCCTTCGCCGAGTTTTGGCTTCCACGTACGAAGCCGCAAAGCGTTGCTAACCACGCATACGCTCGACATTCCCATTGCCGCAGCGGCGATCATAGGATTAATTGTCAGCCCCGCAAAGCTGAATACACCTGCAGCTATAGGAATACAGATGCTGTTGTAGAACAGTGCCCAGAACAAGTTTTGCTTAATGTTGCGCATCGTAGCATGACTGAGCTGAAGCATAGAGGGAACATCCATAAGGTCACTGCGCACGAGGACAATGTCAGCCGAATCGATTGCGACATCAGTGCCCGTGCCAATAGCAACTCCTACATCGGCACGTACTAGAGCAGGTGCGTCGTTGATGCCATCGCCTACCATTGCAACCGAGGATCCATTTTTCTGAATCTGGCGAATCTCACGCTCTTTATCCTGAGGGCGAACGCCCGCTATAACCTGATCCACACCAACACTCTGCGCGATAGCATGCGCCACACGGCTGTCATCGCCTGTAAGCATTACGGTACGGAGACCCATATGCTTTAGCTGTAACATTGCTTGTGCAGCATTCGGTTTTGCCGTATCAAGCAGCGCAATCACACCAAGAAGTCGATCACCAATCGAAAAGAACAGCGGCGTTTTACCAGCAGCTGCATATTCATCGGCCGTAGAAGCACATGAGCCCATCTCAATCGATGCCTCATCCATCATGCGGCTATTACCGGCTCGGATAACACCCTGGTCAGATGCGGCTTCGATTCCATATCCAGGTATCTGTTTGAAATCACTCAGTTGCATTGCCGACGATGAATCTTTCGTCAGACCATCAACATATGAGACAATCGATCGCGCAAGTGGATGATCCGATAGATCCTCAATCGCACGCGCCATATGAAGAAGTTCATTTTGATCGCTTTGAGAAGATACACACACATCAGTTACGCGAGGCGTCCCCGTCGTGATCGTACCTGTTTTATCAAAAACAACCGTCGAAGCGCTACACGCCGTCTCAAGTATCTCGGCTGATTTAATCAAAATGCCGTTTGTTGCACCACGCCCAGTTCCAACCATGATTGCCGTTGGCGTGGCAAGACCAAGTGCGCAGGGGCACGAAATGACCAATACCGTTATGCCATGAGATAGCGCGACTTCAAAGGGAGCACCAACAAGCAGCCAAATAATGAACGTCACAAGAGCGATGCCTATGACCACAGGCACAAAGACGCCACTTATCCGATCGGCAATACGTTCGATCGGCGCTTTACTACTCGTCGCCTGGTCAACAAGTGCGATGATGCGCGCAAGTGCCGTATCGTCTCCGACATGCGTCGCTTCCATCGTAAACCATCCACTACGATTGATCGTCGCACCTGTAACTTCATCTCCGACACCACGATCAACAGGTACGCTTTCGCCTGAAATCGCTGATTCATCGATCGATGCTGCGCCTTCAACAATACGACCATCAACGGGAATAGTCGCGCCCGCTTTTACAACCAAGCAGTCCCCAACTTTTACCTGATCAGTTGGAACCTCGACAACTTTGTCTCCATGTTTTACCAAAGCTGTATCGGGTTCTAGATCCATCAGAGACGTGATGGCATCCGTCGTACGCCCTTTAGCGCGAGCTTCAAAATATTTGCCCAGCGATATAAGAGTAAGAATCATTCCAGCTGAATCAAAGTACAGATTCATTGCTGCCTGACGTGCCTGTTCAACATCGCCTAAGCCCAGCGAAGCACCAATACAATAGATACCATATATGCCATAGCATACCGAAGCCGTCGCACCAAGCGCAATCAATGTGTCCATACTCGGCGCACGATGAATCAAAGCAAGCGCACCATGGGTAAAGTAAGAAATATTAATAATAAGGATTGGCAGCAAAAGTAGAAACTGCGTAAATGCAAACGCAAGAACCTGATCTGGCTGAGAGGGAGAAAACGGCATGGGGCAACCAATCATATGCCCCATAGATATATACGCAAGAGGAATTAGAAAAACGATTGACACAATCAGCCGACGCTTACGCTGCTTTAAATCTTGAGCAACTGCCTCATGTGGATCTGCATGCTCAGTATGCGTCGCATCTTTTTCTCTTGGCGAAGCACCATATCCTGCCTTCGCGACAGCAGAACATATATCCTGAGCAATCGACTGTTCGGCAGTACTATCTACATCGCCAAAATCAACTTCCATGCTGTTCTTGAGCAAATTGACATTTGCGCTCACCACCCCATCAACAGCGTTCGATGTCTTCTCGACACGCGCAGCGCAGGCAGCGCAACTCATCCCCGTTACGTCAAATGTTTCCTTCATAGTTCTGCCTTGTCCCCTTTTTTTGCGTCGCAAATCTTAATTTGAAAAACGCTTAATCAGATCAAATAATTCGTCAACTACCTGGGTGTCGCCCTCTTGAATCTTTTCGACAACACAGGTTTCGACATGATTTTTTAGAACAATACGAGAAATACTCTGAAGCGCTTTTTCTGATGCCGCAAGCTGCATCAGAACGTCGCCACAATATCGATTGTCATCAATCATGGTCTTGACTCCCTGAAGCTGACCAATAACGCGGTTTAGACGTTTTTGCAGATCAGCATCGAGAGCATGCCCCCTTGGCGTCTGTTTATATCGAGCACAGCACGATGGCATATCTGCTTTTTTGTCTTCCGCCATATAACTGTCCTTTCTTGCATTGGCAAAGCTCTTTAGATAGTTCAAGACCTATCTCGTCTGAGTATTATATACCCCCCATGGGTATGTGCAAGACAGAATGCATTTTTAGATTATTGGCATAATGAAATCAAAATACACTAAGTCCTGTGACTGTAGATTTTCGTTTGCAATATTAGAGTCACAATAGATCAGCTGGGCATAAAAATGGACCGACGCTTTATAACGTCGGTCCACATATTCTCATCTAGTTTGTAAGATACACACTCATCAATAATTGCTCAAATAAGAAACATTTAGATCAATCATCAACGTATTAGAAGAACGAAGAAAAGGTATCATCCAATGCATCTTGGTCAACCTGCCACTCACCATTCGTTTTACTAAGCTGGACATACGCTGTCGGCTGAGGCGTCGTTCCCGTCGCATTCATATCCTCTACGATTATCTTGCCAATCGCTTTATACGTATCAGACGAAAAGCCTTCTTCAAAATGTTTTGACGCATAGGCAGTTATATCATTCGTCGCCTTATTGGTAAACGCCTGCACATCTCGCGTGCTTACAACAACTCCTACACGCGCATCAGTACCATCTATCTCCACATCGCCGACTTGATACGTTATATCAGAGAACATCCACTTTGCCATCTGAGATGGTTCGATACCAAAGTCGCTCAAATGCATACCACTTGCCTCATAAAAACTACTATCAACTTCGCTGGCAAACTGATCACTTGCTGATGATAGTTGGGAGATCTCCGAATCAAGTGCATCGGACGTTGCTTTTTTACATGCTGCCTCATCGGTAGTGCTCGGCTGTGTGAGTGCCGACGTTACCTCATAAGAAAAATCCTTGTTAGAATCCGCAACTTGGGCAATTCCCACAACAAGAAGAATTTCGGCAATAGTAAGAATTACTGCAAGTAGAATTCCAATAATTCCGCATACAAACCCACCCGTAGCTGCGTCACTACCACGAACCTCATGTTTTGCCTTAGAAGCGAGAACTACCGCAACGATAGCCAATACAAGATTTATTACAGGAATAATGCAAAACACAATTGATAGGATGCCGCAAACCAAAGCAGGAACAGCAAAACGCGAATTAGATATCTTCTGCACAGTCGGTTGCGCCTCATAGGGAGCATTCGGCATAGCAGATGCCGTCATTGGTTGTTGCGGCGACAGAGGCTGTTGCGGCAGAGGCTGTGTCGGCCGCTGTACATCAGCCTGAGACGGTTGATTCGTCTCATTCGACTGCTGACGATCATTATCCGATTGAGTATCCATTGCACTATCCTCTCATATTCATGGCTATACTTTTCAACCCGTGGGACAATCGACAGACCTGATAGTTACCAAATCCCCTATCGGTCGTCACGGTACATATCAGCGTTCAAGGTAAAGGTTGAGGACATCAAAACTTTCTACAGTCATCATAAACGGGAAATGCTCATACCATCTTATCCGTTAACGAATCGATGATATGAGCATCAATCAATCTATTGAGTATTCCTTTATGCTGTTTCGCACATACATTAATGTTTACAACTTGCTGCATTTCTTTGCGTACATCGGATAAAACTTGCAAGATGCAAAGCGGTGTTTTTAGCTTTCGACGCGAATGACCGTCGGACGTGTATGGTTAACCAGCACGCCATCAAGACTGCAAATCTCTTCGATAACTGCGCGGATATCGCGTTCCTGTGCCGTATGCGTAACGTATACAAGATCAACGCTTTTACCTGATTTTGCACCACGCTGAATAACTGAGTGAACGCTCACGCCATGACGGGCAAACACATCCGCAGTCGAGGCAAGTACGCCACTGCAGTCCTCAACAACGAAACGCAAATAATACTTTGTCGTCAGCTCTTCCATCGGCATAAGCGGCAGCGTATCTGTACAGGTGCAACCAACAAGTGGGGACACGCCAGCAGCAACATGACGCGCAACTTCTAGAACGTCACCCATAACAGCACTTGCAGCTGGTCCAGCTCCTGCTCCCTCGCCAAAGAACATTGTCTCTCCGACAGCGTCACCAATAACATAGATTGCATTGAATACGCCGTTGACCGAAGCAAGCGGATGCTCAAGTGGCAACATTGTCGGATGAACGCGCACATCAATGCCCTTTTCCGTACGATGGGCAATTGCGAGCAGTTTCACGCAATACCCCATATCACGAGCCGATTGCAAATCGACAGGAGAAATCGAGCGAATACCTTCGGTTGGAACTTCGTCCATATTCACACGAGAGTTGAATGCAATTGAAGCAAGAATAGCAATCTTCGCTGCAGCATCATATCCATCAACATCGGCACTTGGATCAGCTTCTGCAAAACCCTTTTCCTGAGCCTCGCGCAAAGCGTCCTCATAGCTCATTCCATCTTGATCCATACGCGTGAGCATATAGTTTGTCGTGCCGTTAACAATACCCATAACCGTCATGTCTTCATTGGCAATCAGCGAATGCTTGAGTGGATCGATAATAGGAATGCCGCCACCAACGGCCGCCTCAAAAGCAATCTCTTTATCCGCCTGATCCGCAAGACTCATAACCTCATGCCCACAGGTAGCCATCAGCGCTTTATTAGCTGTAACGACATTCTTCCCCGCACGCAAAGCATCACAGACAACGTCATGAGCGACAGTCGTTCCGCCAATAAGCTCAATAACGATATCAATGTCGGGGTTATTAATAATCGTGTGATAGTCCTGCGTATAGCGATCAGCAACTCCATGAGCAATCGCCTGTTCAGGATTGCGCGAGCACACCTGCGTCAGTTCAATGTCAACTCCAAGATGGCGTTTGAAATCATCTTTATGATTTTGGATAATGTCGATGCATCCGCCACCGACCGTTCCCGTTCCGACTAAACCGATATGAACCGTCATCGTGCACACTCCTCATCGATATCACAAGCCATCAGATCATCATATGTTTCACGACGCGTAACCACACGTGCATGTCCGTCTTTTACAAACACGACAGCTGGCCGCGGTTGCCCATTGTAATTACTCGACATCGAACGACAGTAGGCACCCGTACCGAATACACAGGCAATATCGCCTATCTCTGGATGTTGCAATGAGCCATCAAGAACAACAGCGTCGCCACTTTCACAATGTTTACCGCATAACGTCACAATCTCAGAACGTGGCTCATCGGCCTTATTTGCAATTGTTGCTTCATAGTCAGCATGATACAACGCGGTTCGCACGTTATCAGACATGCCGCCATCGATCGCAACGTACTTACGAATGCCCGGAAGCGTCTTAAGAATACCAACGGTATAGAGCGTTACACCCGCACAGGCAACAATGCTTCGTCCTGGCTCACAAAGCAAACGTGGTAGAGTAAGTCCGAATGCGTTGCAATGTCTGGTGACCGAATCACTTACGACATCAGCAAAGTCTTTGATCGTTGCCGGTTTATCGTCTGCTAAATATGCAACACCAACGCCGCCGCCAACATCGAGTTCCTTGATCTCGACACCGTACGTTTCTTTAATACGTCGCATAAATTCGACGATAACCGCAATTGCCTCATCGTACGAATGCAACGCAAAAATCTGCGAGCCAATATGCATGTGAAGGCCAACAAGTCGCACATGCGGTGCTGCCAGTACATCCTTAACGCAACGAAACGCCCAATCGTCACGCATGGTAAATCCGAACTTCGAGTCTTCACAGCCTGTGCGAATATATTCATGTGTATCAGCCTCAACACCAGGAGTAATGCGCATAAACACATCTTGGACAATGCCATGTTGTGCAGCGATCGACTCAACGCGCTCGAGCTCAATTCTACTGTCGACAACGATACGTCCTACACCTGCAGATATTGCTTCTTCAAGCTCAACCTGTGTCTTATTATTGCCATGGACAAACACTCGATCCATAGGAAATCCAGCCGCACGCGCAACAGCAAGTTCGCCGCCACCTGATACGTCAAGATTCATGCCTTCTTCAGCAGCAATACGAACCAGCGCTTTATTAAGAAATGCTTTACTTGCATAGATGATTCCAGAATCTGGATATACCGAAGCAAATGAGAGGCGGTAATCACGCATACGTTGCCGGATATCAGCTTCATCGTACACATAGAGAGCGGTACCTTGCGATCGGGCTAGATCAACCATATCGACGCCGCCGATTACGAGATGATGGGACTCAACCTGTGCAGTCATTGGTAAAACCGCGCCAAGATCCATTGTCGTACGTTGATCGGCTTTTGCATTAATGTCGGATGCAGGCAGTGACATAAATACCTCTCTTTGTCCTCGAGCACGCACGCAATCCTTGGGCACCTTACAGACAAGGCAAGGAAGCGTACCGTGAGCGGTAACCGTATCTATACATATATTGACGATATACCATGATGTATGATCAGCATTGTAGCAAGCGTTCCCTTGCTTTCTGGTACAGGATTACAGGTTTCTACGTGTAATCCATGCTTTTACACGTTAGGCTTGCAATCGAGCAGTGCGTCAAAGGGGGAATAGATGTCAGAAACTATGTGTTCGCAGACATTTTTTCGGTTCAATACGGTCAATACGATCAGCATAGATACCAACGATACTTCGTTAATCGGTCGTGTTATCACTTTATGCGACCACTACGATTTTCTATTTTCGCGTCCAAATCCTACAAGTGAGCTCTATCGGTTGAATCACGCGCAAGGTCGTCCCACAAACGTTGATCCAGAACTCGCTGCGCTCATTGATACTTCATTGGCATATTGCGCTAAAGTTCAGGGGGTCTTTGATATCACCATGGGAGCCGTAACGCAGTTGTGGGATTTTCATCATGGACGCATTCCTTCCGCTGACAGTATTCAATCGGCCTTACACCATGTGGATTATTCCCGTGTTCATGTGCAAGGATCGACCGTCACCATCGATGACCCCCAAGCATGTATCGATTTAGGTGGCATTGCAAAGGGCTATATTGCTGATGGCATTCTTGCCGATCTTCGGGGACAAGGCGTTCGCCATGCGTATGTGAACCTTGGCGGAAATGTCGCCGTCATGGGAGGGAAGATCGACGAATCTCCTTGGAACATTGGAATACGAGAACCAATCCCCTCGACCTCCGGAAAGACACCCGAACCATGGGCGTGCGTTGAAATGGCTGATGGCTCCGTTGTCACAAGTGGCATATACGAACGAGCGTTTGAATCTAACGGCGTGCTTTATCACCATATTCTTGATCCACACACTGGATACCCCGCACATACCGATCTTCTTGGAGCAACCATCATGTCAGATACGTCACTTGACGGCGATGGCTTTACAACAGCACTCATTATCATGGGAGCACAGCAGGCGCTACACTTTGCGGAATCATACCCGGGAATCGAGGCATTGCTCATGACAAAAAGTGGTGAGGTTCTAGCAACGTCAGGACTGGGGCAATCTATTCCCTTGCACATACGTGCCGACAGACCGCTGCCAATGCATTCGGAAGGGCTCGATTAAGAGACAAGAATCCTATTGAAAATAAGAGAGTATTTCAACAATCACCTTATCGGTTGGAATTTGAAGCCAATTGTTCTTCACTTTTGACAGGTTCCTCTTAAACTTTTGATCATTAAAGACGCGGAGCAAGCGACGATGAATATCTGATTTACCACGTTCTCGCATTGTAGGATCGTCATAAACCAAAATAGCTATGGCTCTATCCATTTTCTTTTGATGTATCGCTTTGCTTTTTAGCAGATAGTACATATCAAATACATCCTTATATCGTGTAGATGCAGCTCCTATTCGTAAAAGAGATTTCAGCTTTTCAGCTACTATCTGCTCATTGCTATTTCCTAAAAGAATAACGCCTTCATCCATCTGGACAAGATCAAAACGAATTTCTTCCTGGTTAAGATCCAATAGATTATGAACGCCGATGTCAATCTTTGTACGTATTAAGTTCCCATCAACATCCGAAACGTAAATATTTATACGTTTACCGCTATAATCCTGATGTTTCAATTTCTCAATAAATCCTACGATTTTAACGGAAAAGGTCGACGTACCTTCATTGAGCGTAGCTACAAACTTATGTATTGCCGCATCTTCAATGGAATATCTCACAAAGTCCAGGTCAATATCGGTAGTGGAACGACGCAGGTCTTTCGAGACATGCTGAATCAGCACACCACCCTTAACAGTAACATGCGTCGACAGCGCAGATTTAGCAATTAGGTCAAGCACCGCTTCCTGCGCAGCACGTACACTTGCATCTACGTAATCGATGCCATCTTGTATATAACCATTGCGAATGTCATTGAGGTTCGCTATCTAAAGTACCTCCTTCTGAAGTATTTCAAACATACCCTCATTCCGCATAAATAAATCCATGTAGTCCTCAACCGCTCGAATATCTAAGCTTTCAATACGCCGCCGATACGCATTAATTATCTCTTTGTAATAGTCCAGCGGTAGAACCGCATTATTTCGCATTAGTTCTACCAGCATCCGCTCAGGACTATAGACACGAATGGTACCGCCCCCATATGACAATGTCTGAACTCCTGGTTCAAACAATATCTCTTCAAGATAGTGCTGTCTGATGCCGCAATCGTTAATGCGCAACGCATTCCTTCGCGTTGCCAAGTGCACACGATCAGGAATAACATCAGTTAGTCCATGGATATAGAATGCACTATCCATAGTAATAATTGCATGAGGATATTTCGAAGTTGCAACTAAATATGGATCTGAGTTTTTTTTTGTTGAATACACACCACGAGCAATTTTATATAGATCACCATGGTCTAAGGCAAGACCTAAACGATAATTTGAACCCGTTTTTTTAAGGGCTTCATCATATGTCATCACTGTACCATTCATGATTACTAGTTTAGAGTAATTGCTCACACTAAACAAGTTCCTGTGAGCGATTACTCTAATATAGCTACAGACAATAATAAGTTCAGACAGAACAATGATTTAAAGCTAACAATCAACTATAGATTTGCCGATAATGCTTCATTAATTGGTCGCGTTATCGCTTTATGTGATCGCTACGATTTTCTAGCCGCTGCCAATGCATTCGGAAGGGCTCGATTAAGAGACAA
>DIDE01000068.1:2449-7113 GCA_002417975.1 Eggerthellaceae bacterium UBA5808 | reverse complement strand
AAACGATCCTTAGTTAGAGCGATGGTGAACAAACAAATGACAGGTATCCGTTCTTCGTAATAGTCGAGCGGATATGGCACCAATGATACAGATCAAAAGGGTTGTAGCCAACCATGTCAGACCCATTCCCATCCAAAAATCAATTGGATACATACAGATAAGGAGAGAGTCTGCATCAAAGGTCCAGTTTCCTTGTGGAAACAGAAGATGATGAAACTGGGCAAAGAATCCATCGAAGTCAGCGCAAGCCCAGATTCCAAAGATTATGAATACTCCAATTGCTGTGATTGAAGCTATGGTGAGTATATGACTGGTAAGTGCTCGATTAGTTTTGCATAGAATAAGAAGTGTAATGATGGCTATACAAGCGATCGCAATCAGCCATGGCGCAACGCAACTGATAAGGCGATAGCAATCGTCTAGATGTGACAATGCATCTTCGTCTAGCATATACGCAGTGGAATATTGTGCGAGCCCTTGGCAGAGTGTTGCATCGTTATCGTCGATTGTTACGTTTGCTTTTGATAGCGCTCGATTCCAGCGTTGTTCCAATGCAGATGAGCGCGCGGGGTCTGTTGCGGCTTCGCGTATGATTGGTGCAATTTGTGCATACAAATTTTGATGTGACATGCCTTCAACGGTGTATGTTCGTGTGATACAAGCGAGCTCATTGAGTTCAGAAGATGAATAGGGAGAATCCTGAGTATCGCTTGTGGATGAAGAAAGCATCTCCGTCGTAAGAGGTGCGCAGCATGCAGCAAATCCTGCTGTGATCGAAGCAATAACTAAAGCGATCGTGCAGATGCATGCGCATATCTTGATGGCTGTTTGTTGAGGGAAACTGAAGGTGCTCATGAGCGCACCCATGCGGTAGGAGCAGTTATACCTTCGCGCTGCCCACATATGGTTGGATGGGGGCCTAGACGGCTGTAGACGCCTTCAAATCTACCGTCGTAAATATAAAGTCCAACAAGATTATTGTAGGGTTCGAAGTGTGATGTCGAGCAATTTTTGGTTGGAGGCAATGTAAGTGTCTGATATGGCGTAATGTATGACTGGACGAGAAACGATTGTCCTGATGCTTTATTGGCGTAATGATCGATAAGTGTATTCCATGCATTGCTATCGAAATCGCATCCGGCAAAGACATCGGTTGCGCCATAACAATCTGTAGGTTTGATGATCCATCGATCTTTTTGTTCTCTGATATCTGATAGGTTGACATGATCCGAATCGAGAAATGTTGTATAAGGTATATGTTGCTTAATAAATGACCGTTCTGTCTCGGTAAACATTTCGACTGTTTGTGGGTTACGAAGTGCGCGAAACAGTTGTTTGTCATGGGCAATGTGACCACTAAAACCGCCGATCAGTGCAACAGCTTCCGCACGCACAGCATTGATCAAGTCCTGTGACTCATTCCAGTGTTCTCGAACATCATTTGTAACGCATCGTCTCCATAATGCATCAATCCTGTGTCCGGTGCTGTCGGTTAGTTTATGACCATCAAAATGTAAATCACGTACGTCGACAATCGAACAGGAATATCCGCGTCGAGCAAAATAGGTGCGATAGACTTCAAATTCTGCTAGTGTTGCATTTCCTAAATAGTCACAGATTGCGATATTGGGATGGCTTCGTGCGTTAACAAATGTTTGATAGATGGCGATAAATCGATCGATCCATGTTTCAAAGAGTTCGTCGAATCGTGTTTTATGCTGCTGGCTAAAATGTTGCCATGACGTACTCTTTTGAATGCTCATATTCACTTCGCGACATTCGTTCATACCGCTTGATCCGTCGGCATTGATCTCGCAGAAGGTATCGGCGAGTGTTTGCTCATTTAAAAATAGATCAAGGCGTAAGAAGGGGAGAAGGGCATCGTATCCCTGAGGGAGCATAATAAGTTCACGAATGATTGGATCGTAGTCAAAAATTGAACGGTATGATGGATCATCAAGATAGCGTTTGACGACTTTGCATAAAATATGATGCGTCATAACGGCGACATGCTCGAGTTCATGATGTGTTTTCATATCGTAGAGTTTTGGCATAAATGTCGAAGCAATAACATCGCCATGAACAATAGCTGTAGATGATTCCATATAGGAGGCAGCTGTACGTCTTCCCTCATCATCTCCATTGAGTGAATTGATGATTGATCGATATTCTTCCGCCATGTTGGCGTTATCTATCATGTACAACCTCCTGCAAATGTAAGTACGTCTGTCCTTTAAAAAGTGTATCATTACCTCAAGACTCAATGGACATCGCGTTCCTTCAATGACATGTTATGCAGTAAAGGAGAATATACGTATGGCGGCAAGTACTGGACAATTTGTGCCAAAAGACGGTCAAGAGCATACTTCTTACCTGTTCACATCGGAATCGGTAACCGAAGGGCATCCCGACAAGGTATGCGATCAGATTTCCGATGCGATTCTTGATGCGATTATCGAAAAAGAGACGCAGCTCGCTGCAAAGGGCTATATTGCGCCTAATGGTCAACCAGCAAATCCTGAGAATATTCGTTGTGCATGTGAGACGTTGGCAACAACTGGCATGATTATCGTTACCGGCGAGATTCGTACTCAGGCGTATGTGGATGTACCTACAATTGTTCGTAATGTGTTACGGGGAATTGGCTATGACCGGGCTAAGTATGGTTTTGATTGCGATACGTGCGGAATCATTAACGCAATTAAAGAGCAAAGTGCTGATATTGCTATGGGTGTTGATACGAGTTGGGAAGCTCAACACGGCGAAGCTAAAGATGAGTATGCAAAGATTGGTGCTGGCGACCAAGGCATGATGTTTGGATATGCCTGCAACGAAACAAAGACATTGATGCCGCTGCCGATCTATTTAGCGCATCGTCTTGCAGAACGTCTTGCTGAAGTGCGTAAGAGTGATGAACTAACATATCTGCGTCCGGATGGTAAAACGCAGGTGAGTGTTAGATATGTAGATGGTAAGCCAGTGCAGGTTGAAAAGATTCTTATTTCAACGCAGCATGCAGCTTCGGTCGAGCACGATGAGCTTCGTCAAGGACTCATCGAGCATGTTATACGCCCGGTTCTCGAAAACGAAGGCGTAGCAGTGGCGGATGATCTTGAGATTCATATCAATCCAACGGGGCGTTTTGTTATCGGTGGCCCTATGGGCGATGTTGGACTGACGGGTCGTAAGATTATCGTTGATACGTATGGTGGAATGGGCCGTCATGGTGGCGGAGCTTTCTCTGGTAAAGATTGCACCAAAGTTGATCGTTCGGCTGCATATGCTGCGCGTTGGGTTGCAAAGAATGTTGTTGCTGCTGGCTTAGCTGATCGATGTGAAATTCAGCTTGCCTATGCTATCGGCATGTCATCTCCTGTTTCTATCATGGTAGAAACGTTTGGAACGAACCATGTTCCTGTGGAGTCAATCCAACATGCAGTAGAAAGCGTATTCGACTTGCGTCCTGCAGCTATTATTGCCGATCTCGATCTGCGTCGTCCGATTTACCAAAAGACGGCGGCCTATGGTCATTTTGGGCGTGAACTTCCTGAGTTCACGTGGGAACGTACGAACCGTGTCGATGCTTTGCGCGCGGCAAGCAAACTCTCCTAAGTAGTACCAGTGAGAGCCGCACATATCAGTCTTGATATTCCCACGCAGGTATTTGATGATACCTATACCTATGTGATTCCAGATTCGATGGACAACATCGAAGTTGGCTGTGCGGTGCTCGTGCCTTTTAATCATCGTCCCTGCGTCGGTTTTGTACTTGAAATCGGAGATGTTCTTGATCTGATCGATGCTCCCTCAACTGATGGAGCATCGTTTCAACCTACTCTTGAAATGATCGACGCAGATGACGACGTTGCTCGTCGAATTGCTGGATATAAAATGGTGTCGCGTGTGCTGAGTCATGCGTTTTTTAACGAGCATGGTGCGGCGTGCGCGTTGTTCCTTTCTCATCGCTATATTGCTCCATTATCAAGTTGTGTGCGTCTGTTCACACCTCCTGGAGCTGTTCCGCGTGTTGCAAAGCAGGCGGGGCATTGGCAGGTCATAGATCCACCTGTAGGTGAAATTGACGATCGATGGGTCTGTCTTGGATCGGCAGCAGCTACGTTTACGCCAAGAAAAAATGCTGTTAAGCAAATTGCTATTCTTCGGGCGCTTACACAAGGCCCACTCCGCATTACTGATTTGCATGCGGAATATGGTGCAGTTACGTCCACGATCCATGCGCTTGAAAAGCGCAATGTGGTATGCATTGAGCACCGACGTCGTATGCGTGGCGATCTTTCTAATACGGCTTCACCTGATAGTGAGTCACACATCCAGCAATCTACCTTTGTGCCAACTCCTAAGCCTGTTTTAACGCAGGGACAATCGCATGCACTTGATGCGATCCAATCAGCTCGATCTCACAAAGATGGTCATGTGGTTCTTGTTGATGGAGTGACAGGATCAGGAAAAACTGAAGTATATCTTCAAGCTATCGAAGATGTGCTCCATGAAGGGCAGGGCGCTATCGTTCTTGTCCCTGAAATATCGCTTACACCTCAAACCGTTGCCCGGTTTCGTGGACGCTTTGGCGACACTGTTGCGGTTATGCATTCACGCATGAGTCCTGGTGAACGTTTCGACCAATGGGATGTTATCCGATCAGG
>DIDE01000068.1:0-2426 GCA_002417975.1 Eggerthellaceae bacterium UBA5808 | reverse complement strand
TGGGATCTGCTACTCCTTCTATAGAGACGCTTTATAACGTCAACCATGTTGATGGGTGGACTCAGACGGTGCTGCCTGAGCGCGCTAATGGTCGGCCGCTTCCGCCTATTGATGTAGTGGACATGGCTCGAGAATTTGGCGGCGGTAGTCGGTCTATGTTTTCAAAAACGCTTCAATCAGCGTTAGAGAAAGCACTTCGCGATGGCCACAAAGCGGTTCTTCTTCTTAACCAACGTGGTTTTGCCTCGTTTCTTTTGTGCCGCGACTGCGGATATGTTCCTGAATGCCCGGAATGTGCTATTTCTCTTACATATCATGAGCGAGGAAATCAGCTTGTTTGCCACCATTGTGGGTACCGTATTGCTGCGCCTGCGCGTTGTCCGCATTGCGGTAGTCCTTATTTAAAACGATTCGGGGCAGGGACCCAGAGGGTCGAAGCTGAACTGCGTTCATTGATCTCTAGTTTTGAACTTGATGTGCCTGTTATTCGCATGGATGCCGATACAACATCTAAAAAGGGTGCTCATCAAAAACTTCTAGAGTCCTTTGCTGCTGCCGATGCCGCGGTGCTTTTGGGTACTCAGATGATTGCTAAGGGGCTCGACTTTGACGATGTGGTCCTTGTTGGCGTTATTAATGCCGATACGCAATTACGTTTGCCAGATTTTCGATCAGGCGAGAGAACGTTTGATCTTATTGACCAAGTAGCCGGACGTGCTGGACGTGCGAATCTTCCTGGTCGTGTAATTGTACAGACATATTCTGCCGACGAGGTTCCGATCAGAGCTGCCGCTTCGTATAACCGTAAAGCGTTTCTCGACGATGAATTAGCAAAGCGAAAGGTGCTTCATTATCCTCCTTTTGTCCGACTTGCGGATATATTGGTCTGGGGTAAAGGGGAGTCTATCGTTGCCGATGAGGCGAACAGTCTTTATCACGAGATTATTGCATGCGTTTCAGCGTCTGATTCATCCGATGCGGATGAATGGATGGTATATCCATCTAGTCCCTGTACCATTACGCGCTTACGTGGAGCATATCGCTATCATATTGCAGTCAAAGCACCGCGTGATATTGATATTGCATCCGTAATCGGATCGGTTTTTCGTAATAGAAAAGCCAAGCAGGAAATTAGTGTTGCGCTCGATATCGATCCAGTTAGCATGTTGTAATACTCCATATTTTTGTACTTCTTTATACATTTCTAGCTGCGATTTTTTGCGGGTTACGCGAACCATATGTCTATAGCGTATTAAACAAACGGGTTGTATATACCGAATAGTAATTACTGGATCCAAACAATTGCACAAGTCAAACAGCAACCATACGATGTCCATGCGGAAGCTATGTGCAATGATCTACTATTTTGTTGTAGGGGGTAAAAAAGAAGTGGAGCCGGTGACAGGACTTGAACCTGCAACCCACAGTTTACAAAACTGTTGCGCTACCATTGCGCCACACCGGCTTAGGAACGGACACTATTATGCCACATCATTGGAGCATGTGACAGATGAACACTAAATTTCTGATTCTTTATTTTCGATAGTGCTGTTTTGACTCATGTCAGAGGGCTCATTGTCGGGAAGTGCATTGAGCGCTCTTTCGAGATAGTTGCTTACGGTATTGCGCAAACCGCCAAATGTTGCATGGTCCTGTCCGCCGTCTTGGCTCTCTTCTTGTCCTTGGTCGGTAAGAATAAAGTGCTTTTGAGGAGGAAATTGTCCATATTTCATTTTGAGTGAGCGGTAACGTCGCGCGGCTGTCTGCACTCTTGGATCATCAAGTGGAGTATTCTCGTGCATCAGTTCGATTACGTCAGCGATGAGCTCATGCCATTCTCGGAACGAATGCTGGCGCGTTTGCTCAGCGCTTTCATGCTCTGCACTTTGAAGGTCGTTAACGAGATCTTTTGATGCTCCTTCTTCATAAACGCAGCTTAGCTGCCAAAAGCATTTTCCGCCATCCTCGAAGTCTTTAATGATTGATGCGTAATGCGTCCAGTCGATAGTATCTTCAGCCCGTGTTGTTGCAATAAGATTTTTCATTGTAGTAAATCGTTTGAGCAATTCGGAAAATTCTTCCTCCATTGCGCGCGATTTTTCTCTAAAGAGTGCATGAACCGATGGAGCGTCCTTGTAAAAGCTGGTGCTATTTTTGATCTCATCTAGAGAAACGCCCATGAATTTCATACATAGGATTCGATAGAGTTTTTCTATATCGTCAGATGTGTAAAGACGTTGATTGCGTTTTCCTTTTATGGACGGTTTAAGAATGCCTGCCTGGTCATAGTACTGAAGTGTGCGTACGGTAATGCCGACCCTTTCGGCGAGTTCGCCAATGGTGATAAGGCTGTCGTTCATGATCGTCCTTCTCTCGGGTGGCTTATGATCACATCGCTTGAGCCTATTGTATTATCTGTTGTTTCA
>DIDE01000008.1 GCA_002417975.1 Eggerthellaceae bacterium UBA5808 | reverse complement strand
ACAATCGTAGGCAGCGCGGTCGAAACGACGGTCTGATCGAGCGATCCGATGAACATGGCCATCATGAGTGCTGCAAAGACCGCCATGATCTCGCGACGACTCATCTGGCTTTTGCTCTTCGCTATCGTTTTTGACATATACGTTGTACTCCTTTTCTCTTTCTTTTCTTTTTGTTCCTATATCGTAGCGTGCTACGGATATAGGTATGATATAACCCCGCAGTTGTAAAACTAGGTACTGGCAGGGATAGATGTTTAGCGCGGATCCTAACTAGGATCAACGACGCTCCGCTACTTTAGATCGCTGTTACTTTAGATTTTCGGACACTATGTCGAGTAAACGACCAAGTGTCTCGACCTCTGTTTGGCTCATGCCTTTTGATAAACGACGCTCCGCTTTTGCACGGCACTCTTCGCCGTGAGAAATTGCGTCCTGCCCCGAGGGAGTGATCTTTACCATTTTGATGCGCGCGTCCTGATCACTTACGAACGTCGTTACATACCCTTTTACTGCAAGGCGTTTAACAAGCCCCGTAACCGTTGGATGCGCAATACAAAGTTCACGTTCAATGACACATTGCGAGCACACACCATCATGTCGGCTGACTATTGTTAGCAACATTGCTTGCGAGAACGTAAGACCTGACGTCGCAAGTTGCTGATTCGCTTCGTGAATAAGTGCCTCGTTAATCCGTTTGAATCGTGGTCCTAGTTCTTTGCCGGTCATCCGTCCTCCAATCTATGCCTTGTTGCTTATACATATAGTCATCTGTCGATCTGTAGCTAGCTACAGTTTAATACATTGGATGAAGATATCTACCAAATTAGGATTTTCTCCATGATATGTAAACAGATTGTCATCTACAGCCGTGCGATATCCTTGAGCAGCGCATCGATATCTGCGTCTTCGGTGCCCCAACTTGTGCAAAAGCGAATAACCGTCATCCCGTTATCTAAGCATTTCTCAAGTTCAAAAATATGATGCTCGGCAAGAAGCGCCCGCTGCTGATCATTGACGATAACAAATTGCTGATTAGTGGAACTGTCTGCATACAATACATGAACACCTATAACGCAAACACCTGTAGAAGCATAATGCCTCTACAGGTGTATAAAACACAAACAATTACGAACTATCGCCGAACCAGCAGTCAGCGGTTTTGACGCTAAAATGACGCCAAAGCACTTGCTGATGACAATCTATTTTGCTCCATACGCAGCAGCATTAGTGCCAGCGATACGTCCAAACGTATAAATATCAGCCATCGAGCACGAACCCAAACGGTTATCGCCCATCTTATGTCCAGCAACTTCGCCCGCAGCATAGAGTCCACCAATTGCTGCGTCATTATTATCAAGTACTTCTGCAGCAGTATTAATATGCAACCCGCCCATTGTATAGTGAACTGCCGGCTTGTAGCTCATGATGTAATAAGGTCCATCGTCAATAGGATTGAGATCACCACGATAGTTGAAATCGGTGTCAGATCCGTTTTTGCAGAATTGATTCCATGTGTCCACCGTTTTGTGAAGCTCAGTCGCATCGATCCCAAAATGGTCACAGGCGCCTTCGAGCGTATCGGATTTGATAATAATGCCCCGCGACTCCAGATTCTCGTATTCATCCGCATGCGTTTCAAGCAAACCTGTCGCATCAGCTTCACTCTGCGTAAACAGCATATAGCCAATTCCATCAGTCTGCTTTTTGATCGCATCGGAAAGCACATCGCGACGCCCAAGTTCTTCGACAAAGCGTTTGCCTTCCTTGTTGATCATAATTGCACGATCTTCCAAACGCATGTCGCCCACATACAACAACGAGCCCGTCTTAGGATCGCACGTTGGATACGTCTGAATATATTGCATATCAATCAGATTTGCTCCAATAGCCTGAGCCATTGTCAATCCATCACCCGTAGCAGCAACAGAATCGGTAGAAAGAATCGATGAATCCATATCAGGGTTATAACGAACGCGCATGTCGATATTAGATCCAAATCCGCCTGTTGCCAGGATCACTGCTTTGCAGTTGATCGTCGTTGTGTCACCCGTAAGCGTATCTTCGACTTTAATACCAGTGATACGATCACCCGTTTTCACCAGTTCGCTTGCTTTTACATTATCAAGGAGCGTAATCGCATCGATGCTCTTTACACGCGTTGTGAGCTTTGTTGTCATTTCAGAGCCACTATGTGTAATAGGAATAATTGATCGTTTGGTATTATGGCCGCCAAACTGCATCAAATCGTGTTTCCACGACACGCCACCTTCGTAGGTAAGCCACTGCGATGCATCGAGCGCCCCGTTTGCGATCACCGACACAAGCTCAGGATCACCTAAGTTATCGCCGCCCTCAAGCATGTCGGACGCCAGCTTATCAGGACTGTCCGAAATACCTGCCTGCTGCTGAATCCAGTTTCCTGGTGCGGCAAGTTCACCACCTGATAAGCACGTATCGCCGCCTAAAATTCCCATCTTGTCGATCAGCACAACATCGGCGCCTGCTTTGGCAGCCGTAATCGCTGCAGCAAATCCAGCGCCGCCAGCACCGACAACAACAACTTTGGCAGAAGACGGAATCGGTGTATCACGCGTCGGCGTTGCCTTATCACGATTTTGCCATTTGCTTGAGCTTTCGCCCATAGCGTCGAGCGCATCGCCCACCGCTCCGACAAATGCCATGCTCGAAAGCGTTGCGC
>DIDE01000090.1:8291-15753 GCA_002417975.1 Eggerthellaceae bacterium UBA5808 | reverse complement strand
GATCGATACCGACGTCAAGACACGCGCAAGATCATCCGTCACATCTCTTTTCCAATAGGCGTTTGCAAGTCCATTAGTGTTAAGACGCACTCCTAGTGACGGATAGGTTGTACGGATATAACGTGCAATTTCAAGAAGCGTATCGAGCCTCATTGTTGGCTCGCCAAAACCGCAAAACACAACTTCTTTGAGGGGCGATAGATCGAACTGCTTCAATGAGGCAATAATTTCCTGCGCAGACGGCTCGCGGTCAATCCATAAATCACTTGTCGCTCCCCGTTTCGTCGCGCGCAGACAAAACGTGCAGGCATTCGTACAACGATTCGTTAGATTGACATATAGGCTAGGAGCAAATCCCTGCCCTTCAGGATCATCAAGTGTCGATAGCGAATTTAGATCCTCATAATGTCCTCGGATTCGGCAGATATAGAGATACATAGCACACGTCCTTTTTTTCAGCCAGTTTCACGCATGAGAATCTGTTATAGAGCTCCGCATTTCGTGAAGCCCTATGCATCTCCTTCGAGTTGATGGTAGCATGGAGACCCATCGGAATATAGAGGTATCACCATCTAGACAAGGAATTTGACATGGACTTCAGCGACGTACAATACCTGGCATCCTATGGCACACCTCAACAGCTTCCGCCTTCAATGCAACCCGAGATCGTCTTTGCCGGTCGCTCGAACGTCGGCAAGTCGTCGCTAATGAATGCCGTGTTTGGCCGAAAAAAACTCGTCAAGGCATCTGCTACTCCAGGAAAAACAACAACTATCAACGTCTTTGGCACAAAGACAGCCCAGTTCATCGACTTGCCCGGTTACGGTTACGCTCGCGTAAGCGAAAGCGAACGAGAACGTTGGCGTACCTTAATTGAAGCGTATCTCGTTGACGATCGCTCAATTGTCCTTACCCTTGTGCTCCTCGATATTCGCCGCGATCCGAGTGATCTTGATCGCTCGATGGTAACATCGCTCATCGATCGCGAACTCCCTTTTGCCCTCATTCTTACCAAGGCCGATAAGATTAGCAGGCAGCAGCAACAACAGAGAATCCGTACCATTTGCTCCTCATTTAGTCACATGCAAGATGTACCCGTTATCGTTTCATCGGCAGCAAAGGGAACAGGCATCGATGATGTGCGAGCACTTATCGGAGCATCGCTTCGCCATTAAGCGTGTAGCAAAACCACGCGCCGCTCAATCAGCTATTTTTCTTCGGATAATCCGCGCATCGCTTCGTTATTAAGCGCATAGCGGAAATCATACGTTGATCTGCCTGCTACTTTTTCTCCGCTAATCCGCGCAGCGATTCGCTGTAAGGAGGACGGCAAATTCCCCGCTCGGTCACGATAGCTGAGACAAGAGAATGATCAGTTATATCAAAACTCGGGTTATAGCAGGGCACGGCATCAGGAGCAGTCGGCGCATTGTAGAACATCGTTTTGATTTCGTCTCCATTGCGCAATTCAATAGGAATATCAGCTCCCGACGCACACGTCATATCAATCGTTGACGATGGACACATAACGTAGAGTGGCACATGATAATGAGCAGCAATGATTGCTAAGCCACTTGTGCCAATTTTATTCGCCACATCACCGTTTGCCGCGACGCGATCGCATCCGACCAAACACGCACCTATCGACATACGATCCATCACCAAACTCGCCATGTTATCGCAGATAAGCGTTACATCAACGCCAGCTTTTTCAAGCTCATATGTCGTTAGACGAGCCCCTTGCAAAAGAGGACGTGTCTCATCGGAAAACACCTTAAAATGCATGCCCCGCTCTGTTCCAAGCAGAAGCGGACCAAGTCCTGTTCCGTAGCGGCTTGTCGCAAGTGGTCCCGCATTACAATGCGTAATGATGCCCATACCATCTTTGAGCAAACTTAGTCCATACTCTGAAATGCTATGGCACATAGCCACATCTTCGCGCTGAATCATCTGCGCTTCTTCATCAAGGGCACAGCAAATCGCAATTGCGTTCTCCTTGGACTGGGCATCAACTATGCCCATCATGCGGTCGAGCGCCCATGCAAGGTTGACCGCGGTAGGTCGTGCTGATACCAGTCGATCATGTACGTGACTCATGTACGTTTTAAATGCTGCAAAAGAATCGTCAGGTGCCCGATGAGCAAGTGCCGCAAACGCATACCCAGCAAAGATGCCGATTGCTGGCGCACCACGTACCTGCAGGCGAGCAATGG
Source organism: Eggerthellaceae bacterium UBA5808 (assembly GCA_002417975.1). Lineage (GTDB taxonomy): Bacteria > Actinomycetota > Coriobacteriia > Coriobacteriales > Eggerthellaceae > UBA5808. The sequence continues at coordinate 13,540 of DIDE01000090.1, read as the reverse complement.
CGTCGTAGCATTCGTCGAGCGTGCGCAACGTCACATACGTTAGCGAATTAGGTAACAGCGTTTGATCGATAATCTCAACCGCCGCTCCGCCTTCGATGGCATGTACATTTTCGCAATACTCTGTTTTGGCATTCACTGGCATCTTCCTTCCGCCCGATCGTATGAACATCTACGTATTAATTCCGTATGAATATCTACATATCAGTTAGAAGCACCAACGAGCTCTTTTCCCATCAAATACCCCATGACCGATGACATCATCAATCCACGCGTCCATCCACTTGAATCGCCAAGGCAATGGAGCCCCTGGACGCTAGTCGTAAAGTGTTCGTCCATTTTAATCCGATTACTGTAAAACTTGAGCTCAGGCGAATAAAGAAGCGTTTCCTCTGCCGCAATACCAGGAACAACTTCGTCTACAGCCAGCATAAAGTTAAGGATGTTCGTCATCACGCGATAAGGCAGAGCAGCTGTAATATCGCCCGCAACTGCATCAGTAAGCGTCGGTTGTACATTTGCACGTTCAAGCTCTTTTGCCCACGTGCGCTTACCATCGATAATATCGCCAAATCGCTGCACCAAAATATGACCAGCACCAAGCATATTCGTTAACTCGCCCACCTTTTGAGCGTAGGCGATCGGCTGATCAAACGGTTCACGAAAATTTTGCGAGCAAAGAATAGCTAGGTTCGTATTGGGCGATTTACGCTGTTTAAACGAATGACCATTTACAACGGCAAGTCCACCATCGTAATTTTCTTGCGAGACAAACCCTCCAGGATTCTGGCAGAACGTGCGCACCTTATTTTTAAACGGCTGAGGATACCCCACCAGTTTGCTTTCATACAAAACGTTGTTAACGGTTTCCATAACCTCATTGCGAACTTCAACGCGCACGCCCACATCAACTGGACCAGGTGTATGAGCAATCGAGAGTGCACGACATTCGCGATCAAGCCAATCCGCCCCACGTCGACCCGTTGCAATGATCGTTTTGGGCGCGCGCAACTCCTGCGTTTGGCCATTAGTCGATAACATGACACCTTTGCAGACGCCATCCTCAATAAGCAATTGACGGCATTCGCATTCAAAACGTATCTCTACTCCTGCGTCAATAAGATACTGCTGGATTTTCATATAGAGCTGTTGCGCACATTCAGTGCCCAGATGTCGAATAGGGCAATCGATAAGTTTAAGTCCCGCTTTGATCGCTCGCCGACGAATATCAGCAACGGCGCCTTCGTCACCTGTTCCTTCGATTCGTTGATCTGCCCCAAAACGCACATACATATCGTCAACGACGCCAATAGCACGTTGAGCGCGTTCTCGCCCGATCAGCTGAGGAAGATCTCCTCCAACGTCGCAAGAAAGTGACAGCTTTCCATCAGAAAAGGCACCCGCACCCGCAAATCCTGTTGTAATACGGCACGGAGAGCATCCGGCGCATTGCTCCGTTTGAGCCTTAGGACACGACCGCTTCTCAAGAGGTAATCCCTTTTCGATCATGACCACATGTCGTCCGTCGCCCGATTCAAGAAGCGACAGAGCAGTAAATATACCTGCAGGACCAGCACCTACGATAATGCAATCCGGTTGCTGCATACCGACATTCCTTTCTATACATCCGCTACTCGTACAACCATTAATGAAAAGCAGCCATCATTACGTAAGTAACCACCATTGCGTAAGCAGCCATCATCAATCATCTTGAGCAGTAGCACAAACCTTCATAGAGCACGTTATAGCCTGACCAACCACTCATGTTACGAATCAGACAAGCAAGTAGCATCTTATGGATGAGTAGCATCTCATAGATAAGTAGCATCTTATGGATGAGTAGCATCTCATAGATAAGTAGCATCTCATGGATGAGTAGCATCTCATGGATGAGTAGCATCTCATGGATGAGTAGCATCTCGCGAGCAAATAACGTCTCATAGTATATACGCACAAAAAACGGCGTCCGATACGCATATGCGCACGGACACCGTCAATCGATAAAGCCTCGTCTCTTATTTAACAATCAAAACAGGAAGATCAACCGAGCGAAGCACTGCATAGCTTACGCTGCCAAGCATTCCACGAAGAGCACCTAAACCACGGCAACCCATAACGATAAGATCGTAGAGGCCTGAATCGGCAAATTCTGCAATAGCATCTTGCGGTTTACCTGACGTTACACGATAAACGACACGATCCCTCATGGGCTCGACATACGTAGCAGCCTCATTGATAATCGTTTGCTTTTGCGAATCATAATAAGAACGTTGCGCGGCAAGCGCATCACTCTTGCTGACCGCAGTCACACCTGCCATCTGGGCAGCCGCGACAAACATAGGATCATCGAAATCAGGCATAACCGCAACATGCAGAACGGTTATTTTACCCTCTGGATCATCTTTCACCAGGTTGACTGCCTCACGCAGAGCATGACGCGCGTTATCGGAACGATCATATGGTACAAGGACATTCTTGAACATGATGAACCCCCTCAACATTTCTTACGGTATCTTTCCTCTTTGTTCATCATAGCGCCTTATCCAGCCCATGACCAGAGCGTATTCGACTGAAAAAAGATAGGTTGACGAAATGACGCGACGATTAACTCCGCACCATATGCGCTAAGTGCAAAGATAGCGTAAAAGATACAATATAATTCGGCAAGCGCACGCTAAGGCAAACACACATTGTGTTTGAACAGTCCATAGCCCTGCAGCATGTTCGGCGTCGTGCACGCTAAAACAAATGTGCTAGAACAACCACGTTAGAGCAAACACGCACTATGCTTGAACGGTATCTTGCGATCCAATAAAAGAGTCAACTTCGTCAGGTTCAATATCGAGTGCGATCGAAAATTCATCGCGAATATGATTCATTGCAGAACGCAGAATGCTGTTATCACTTGAAGTCGTCTTTTTGCCTGTATCAATCACGCGCGTACGATGTTGATGGAAGCTTCGAGCAAGCATGAGCACATCGTATTCATCGCCACTGGTAAGTACTTCCTTTGCATGTGCTTTACGCGTCGATGTATCAGAAATCCATTTTGGTTCCGTCTCCAACGCTTTATGGATGCATGCTGTAACATGCTGCTTCGTCGGCATCGGACGCATACGATCAACGAGAAGTTCATTATTAGTCGGAACAAAAAGTTTCGTTCGATCCTTGTGAACAGGCGTGAGAATGTAGTACGATCCCTGCTCACGCTTTTCAATCGTGCTTACACGACATACCCCATTGATTCCATACAATACGATGTCGTCCATCTGAAACTGCTTCATCATCTATCACCACCTCGTATAGTTTACTCTCTTTTTCCATCTTTTTTAAAAAAAGCGGAACTTATACTTTTATCGGAGCGTAGGCTGTTGTATGATACAGGGTTTATTTATGTCCTGACAAATCTCTCCCTTTTAGCAAATGCACTTAGCCTAGCCACTAAAAGATGCTCAGCAAACAACCTTGCAAGTCCTTTCTTTTTAGCGAGTACGCCTCTCATTCATGGCAGATGCAGGCAACATGATGACCTTGTAAACTTTTCCCTTTTAGCGAGTACGCCTCTCATTCATGGCAGATGTAGGCAACATGATAACCTTGTAAACTTTTCCCTTTTAGCGAGTACGCCTCTCATTCAAAGCCTTATCTCGCCACAAAAATGCAAAAGATGTGGTAGCACCAGAAGAATATGCTGAACTGGAGTAGGACAAGCAAAATAGTATATGCGAATCCGCAATGTAGTAGCTCTGAATGAGATCTGACATATAAAGTTGAATTGGGATACTACTTGGCATATAAAGCCAAATCGAAGTACTACCCGACAAGTAAAGTTCAATTAGTCTGCTAGTTTTATCGATATTGCATTCAACGATGCGCTATTGCGCGTCATTGACATTATTTGGAGCTCTTTTTAACAGATTTTTACCGCTTCGCGTTAGAAAATTCAGTCACAAGATCTCATGTATAAGAGAAGCTCAAGAGTTTCTGCTGTTCACCAGGTATTATGCAAATATATGGAGTAGGGCTTTAAGCGATTCAACGCGAATCGGTACTTTTTTGTGATTTTGACATCAAATTATGTGAGTGTGGAACGTATTTACATCCTATGTGCATGTATATGCATCGCATGTGTATATGCATGCATCCTACGTGCACGTTAGTATGAGCAAATTCCCTCCATAGGATCTATTCGCACCACCTTTGAATGCAGCTTAGTGGAGAGATATGCCGCTGAGATGCATAAGCCGCTCCGACGTAGGACCATCGAATGCAGATCGATGACGAAACATGCTGTTGAAACCTATTGGAGATACCAAGGTAACATCTTCGAATACATTCTGACCAAGAAAAATGCTGTTGAGACGTATACATAACCTAAATGTAGCGTCTTGGCTGAAGCGCTGGCGAATGGAAGCCGATTCGTGTTGTGCGACCTAAGACAATGGGTAAAACGTCTCCATAGCGCCTGATGAAAAACGCGACCTATAGAATCCAGAAAATGTCCGATACCATGTGGGTGAAAAAATCTCGCGTTTCGGCACTTGCTCGCCAACGTGTTGCATATTTGTTGCGCAGATAGCATATTCGTTGTATAAGCAGCATATTCGTTACTTACAAGGAGCGCAGCTACCTCGCATGTGATGCATTTTCACCTACAAAGGACAGAACCTTTCGTAAGTAACATATTCGTCACGAGGATTAAATGCACAGCACGTCCCGCGTACTAGGTGAACGACCACTCGTACTAGGCGAACAACCACTCGTACTAGGTAGCCTATTCGTCACGTGCACTAGATACACAGCACGTCACGCATGCTAGGTGTACAGCGAATCACTCGCATGCTTCATGCACAACAAAAAGACGCCCCTAGGCGTCTAACTACACATATATGCTAAAAGAAGTTAAAAGATGCGCGCGCTGGTGGGCGATGCAGGGTTCGAACCTGCGACCTAATGCTTGTAAGGCATTTGCGCTCCCGCTGCGCCAATCGCCCTTTGCGCGCCACGCTATTTTGCCACAACAAAGTCATCAGCGCAACCCACAGAATGCAAAACACCGTATTCTAGATGCGATTATTCATCATATTTCAATACTGAGAGCTCATATTATATTATGTGTCACTGCAATAAATACGTTACATCATCGATCTCGAAGCGACATTGGCGCAAGAAAATTAATCACTGCCATGTACGCATTGATGTCGTTTAAAGCTAGCCACTGCCCCACTTGCCAGCATGTCCGCTATCGCGCA